>CALMOJ010000195.1 GCA_937871815.1 uncultured Neisseriales bacterium | reverse complement strand
GCCGCCAGCAAGTCCAGTATCCAGTGCGGGGGGTAATGGCCTTTGCCGATGTAAACCAAAGCCCCAACTAAATTGCGCACCATATGGTGCAAAAAGGCATTGGCTTCGAGCTGAAAAACCAGCTCATCGCCGTGGGCGTGAATGGTAAAGCGGGATAGGGTTTTGACCGGCGATTTGGCTTGGCACGCCGCGGCCCGAAAGCTAGAGAAGTCATGCGTGCCCAACAGCAGCGATGCGGCTTCTTGCATGGCGGCAAGGGATAGAGGGGCGTGGTACCAGCCGACTTGTCCCGCCGCCAAAGCAGGACGCACGGGGCGATTCAGCAGCCGGTAACAATACGCCCGAGAAAACGCCGAGAACCGCGCGTGAAAGTCCATCGACACCGGATGCGCCCAGCGCACGGCAACGGTCGGTGGCAAAAAAGCATTCACCCCGCGCACCCATGCACTGAGGGGACGCTGCGCCGAGGTGTCAAAGTGCACCACTTGCCCCGTGGCATGCACCCCTGCATCGGTACGCCCTGCGGCCAACACCCCAACGGGATGCCCCGCAATCCGCGCCAAGGCAGCTTCTAGCGTGTCTTGCACCGTATTGCCGCAGGGCTGAGATTGCCAGCCGAGAAAATCCCCGCCGTGGTATTCCACCCCCAATGCAATGCGCTTTAGCCCCACAGTGCCCCCCAGCCCAGCAGCCCCACGGGCACGCTCATCACCGCCAACATCCATAGCCCATCCCGCCCTGACAAAGGGGGGCATTGTAGCGTTAAGTGGCGTGTTTCGGCGGGTGCAGGCGGCGGGTGCACAGGCAGGGACGTGGATAGGGCGTGCCACAGCGCAGACAGTGAGGGGGCGTGGTCGCCGGTGAGCTTGGCGGTTTCTTCGAGAGTCAAAAACAAGCGTACCACCATCCTATTCGGCGAAACCCCACACCATGCCAAGGGCTGCACTAGCCACCACAGCCCCGCCAAACGGGCGAGGGGGGGGTGCCGCCCCAGCAACAGCCGCACCGCCCACACCAAAATAAGCAGGCGCAAGGCATGCAGTGCGCCTGCTTGGAGTCCTTCGGCGGTGGGTGACCACGCAGTGGCAAACAGGGGATCGCCAGGCAGGGTAAAGGCAAACGTGGCGATAAGGGTCAGCAGCAGCCATTTAACCCGCCGACTCGCCGCCCACACCGCCCGCCCCAAATACACTGCCCCGACTAAACTCACCAGCAGCAAAGCGAGGGGAGTCAGTCGGGGCAGGGTGAGTGCCAGTGCCAGCCAGCACACCAGCGGAAAAGCCGGATGGGTGGGCACAGGGGCTTAACGTCCGCGACCGCTCATCTTGGTTTGCACCGAAGCCAGCAGCCGTTCGGCATCTTGCTTACCTGAGCCGTTAGGGTTTTTGCTGATGTATTCGGTTAGCACATCTTGCGCCCCTTCCAAATCCCCCATGTCTGAATAAACAGTCGCCAGCTCAAGCAAGGATTCCACATCGCCCCCAAGAGCAGGCTGAGTATCGCCAGCCAAGATGGCTTGGAGTTCTTTTTCCCACTGTGCGTTGTTGGCATCGGCGGGTACGTCCTCTGCAACTGGTTCAGCCGGTGGGGCTTCGGCGGCGGCCAGTAAGGCTTCTTCGTTTTCGGTGGGGGGCAAATCGGGTGCATTGGCCAAAGCAGCCGCCAAGGCATTGCGGTTAGGCTTGGGTGCGGGGGCGGCTTCGTCACCAAAGGGGTTGTCAAAGTTAAAGTCAAAGCCGAAGTCGGTATTGCCCTCAGCAGGGTTGCTGTCATCAAGCGCAACCGGTGTGGTGGCAGGCGACGAGATTTGATCCACCGAGTCAAACAAGGCTTGCAGGGCGGCTTCACTCTCTTCGATAGCCGGTAGGTCGAGATTGACCGCAGACACGGGCGGGTTAACGGGGACTGGGGATGCAGGGAGGGCTACGCTGTCAAAGAAATCCTGCATGTCCATGTCATCCGCCATGATGACATCGTCGGGCAGCTCAAAACGCGGCGATGCAACAGCAGGGGTTGGCTCGGCCACCGGCGTAGGGAGAGGTGTCGCACCAAACGGATCCATGTCGAACAGCCCATCCATGTCATCGTCTGCCACAATCACATCATCGGGTAGGGTAAAGGCAGGGGCAGTATTGGCGGCCAAAAGGACATCAATGTCATCTTGCGCCACGGATTCGGGTATGAGTTCGGGGCGGGGCGCAGCGACAACCGGTGCAGCATCAAACAGCCCGTCCATCGACATCTCTTCTGCAGGGGCTGGCGCAGGCGTTGGCGCGGCATGAGGGGTTTCTAGTTCCGCTTGGAAGTCGTAGTTCAGTAGCGGTTTATCTGGCAGCTGTTCTAGCACGTCATTTTTATCGTGAGAAGCAAAGCCCCCGCCCTGCATAACGACTTGATCTGGCATTAAATCATCGCTGCCAAAGGGGTCAAGGTCTGCCGTAACGGCGGCCACAGCGGTTGCGGCAGCAGCCACAGCGGCAACCGGCACGACAGGCGTGGGTGCAACGAGTTTGACATCATCGGCCACGCCTTCTTCACGCCCCCCACCGCCATAGAGCGGATGGAGGCGGCTGAGCTTCAGCCCCATTGCACGGGCTTTTTCCCACAAAGGTGAATCTTCGCCGACAGCAGTTTTAAGCGTAGTGGCTTCAACGTGGAAGCTGTCTTCACGTGGGATGGCGGCATACACCTCTAGCAGCTTCAAGCGCAGCTCTTGGCGATTCATATTATCGACCAACGCCCCAAGCAGCAGCGTTTCGGCATCATCTAGACGGCCATAGCGAATCAGGGTATCGGCTTCCACCAAGGGGTCTTCGGTGGATTTAGCAGCTGCGGCTGCCGTAGGGCCAAAGGTGGTGGGCGCGTCTTTGCGGCGACGACGTGACCAAATAAAGCCTGCCGCCAACAACAGTGCCGAGCCCAAGCCCGCCACCAGCGGTAAGTTATCTTGCAGCGAGAAAGGCTTTTCAGTGGCGGGGTCAGGTTTGGTAGGTTTTGCCGCCACCCCCGCTTGGGAGCGCAAGGTCAGCAGGCGGCTCATTTCGCCGACTTGTTTTTCGAGCGTCACAATCCGGTCGCTCGCATCTTTCAGTGATTTTTCGCGGGTAATGACTTCTTCTTCAAGCTGAGAAACACGGTCTTGCCCTGTGGTGGGCTTGCCATCGGCCTTGGTCAGCTTGACCACATCGCGCCCTTCGCCCGCATTGATGGGCGGGTCGGTGTCGGTGACGGTGGATTTGGGCGCGGGGCGGGCAGCATTGGCAACAGGGTCACGCGGGGCGGCGGCATTGCTGGCGGCCGCAATGGCATCGGCGTATCTGCGCCAGTCTTTGGTCTGACTGCGCAGCGTTGTGCCGATATCTTTGGGGGTAATGGCTTTGAGCGTGTCGGTTTCGGGCACGCTCAGGGTGCTGCCCGCCAATAGGGTATTGACCCCGCGTTTGCCAAACGCCGTGGGATTGGCGCGATACAGCCCGACTATGGCCTGTTCCAGCGAGACTTCGGTCGGCTTGAGTTTCTGCGCCACGGCAGAAAGGCTATCGCCCTGCTTGACGGTATAAGTGTCGTGATTGGTTTCGGGGTTAGGCTTGGCGACCCCCGCAGGCTTGGCGGTTGCTGGTTTAGCCGCAGCGGGCGGGGTAGCAGCGGGCTTGGCCTCCGGCGGTGTCGCTGCAGCGGGCTTAACTGGTGTGGCGGGTGTGGCAGGCGCAGCAGGGGCGGCAGCCACGACTGCCGGTACGGGTTGTGCCGCTGGTGCTGCCGCAGGGGAGGAGACGGGTGCAGGGCTGGCAGCGGGTTTGGCTTGTTCCCCATTGGCTGTGCTGGTTGAGGCGTAGTCCGAGGGGTCAAGCACCGCCGTAAATTCTTTAAAGGTGCGCCCGCCGCCATCGTTAAGCTCAATCAGCATAAACAAGAAGGGGGTATTCACTGGCTGATTGCTGGTAATGCGTGCCACGGTCTTGCCGTTAGATTTTCTGTCTACGCTAAATTGCAGTCCCGCTAAAAATTCGGGGTAATCCATCTGCATTTCGGTAAAAGCCGCACGCGAGGCCAGCGACACCTGAACCTTGCCGAGGTCGGGGGCGCGTAAGTCGTTAAGGTCGATTTCAGCGCGAAACGGTTGACCCAGCCCAGATTGCACATGCATACGTCCCAGCCCTGCAAAAGCAGGGAGAGCCGCAGAGATAAGCGCAAGCGTCAACGCGCTGGCAGTAAGTTTCGAGCGGATTGCCACAGAACCTGTCCTTACGAAAAACAAGCAGTAAACAGCACTGACCCAAGGGTAAGCGCACAGATAGCCCCGATGATAACGAGCAGCGCAGCAAAACGCCATGCGGGGGCGTATTTCTACAGGGCTAGAGTGTTGGGTTTTACCCCTTTTTCTTGAACTTATTGACAGGGCGGTCTACTGCTGGCTGGGTGCGGGGGTCTGTGGCTGCGGCGGGCTTGCCGTGCGGCGGTTTGCCGCCCGAGGGCTTGGCATTGGCCGCCGAGCGGGGCGCGGGGCGGTGGGCGGGATGCGCGGAGCGGGCAGGGCGCGTCGATGCTGCGCCCTGCCGCTGTCCTTGTCCGGCTTCGGCGGGAATCAATTGGCTAGGGCTGTTGCCGATTAAGTCAGATCGACCCATGTTGAGGAGGGCCTCACGCAAGAGCGGCCAATTGGCGGGGTCGTGGTAGCGCAAAAAGGCCTTGTGCAGCTTGCGTCGGTAGCCATCCTTAATCACATCCACTTTTTCTGAGCTTCGCGCCAATTTTTTCAGCGGATTGCGGCCGGTGTGCCACATGGTGGTGGCCAGTGCCATCGGTGTGGGGGTAAACGCCTGCACTTGGTCGGGTTTTAGCCCGTTGGCTTTGAGCCACAGCGCGAGATTCAGCATGTCGAGGTCGGACGTGCCTGGGTGTGCCGCAATAAAGTAGGGAATCAAATACTGCTTTTTGCCGGCCTGTGCCGAGAATTTCTCAAACAGGGCTTTGAATTTTTCGTAGCTACCTATCCCCGGCTTCATCATTTTGGACAACGGGCCGTCTTCGGTGTGCTCGGGGGCGATTTTGAGATAGCCGCTGACGTGGTGCGTCACCAGTTCTTTGATGTATTCCGGCGAGGTCACCGCCAAGTCATAGCGCACCCCAGAGCCAATGGTGATGCGCTTAATCCCGGGCAGGGCGCGGGCTTTGCGATAGAGCTGAATCAGCGGGGCGTGGTCGGTGTTCAGGTTTTCGCAGATGCCCGGATAGACGCAGGACAAGCGGCGGCAGGACGATTCAATTTTGGGGTCTTTGCACGCCAAGCGATACATATTGGCCGTGGGGCCGCCAAGGTCAGAAATCTGCCCCGTAAAGCCGTGGGTCTTGTCGCGGATATCGCCTATCTCTTTCAAAATCGACTGCTCGGACCGGCTTTGGATAATCCGCCCCTCGTGCTCGGTAATCGAACAGAAGGTGCAGCCGCCAAAACAGCCGCGCATGATATTCACCGAAAACCGAATCATGTCCCACGCCGGAAACCGTGCGCCAGCATAGGCGGGATGCGGGTTGCGGGCATAGGGCAGGTCATAGACGTAGTCCATTTCTGCGGTGCTGAGCGGGATGGGCGGGGGATTCAGCCATACATCGCGTTCGCCGTGTTGCTGCACCATCGCCCGTGCATTGCCAGGGTTGGATTCTAGGTGCAGGGTGCGGCTGGCGTGGGCGTAAGACACGGGGTCGTAGAGCACCGCCTCGTAAGCCGGAATCCGTACCACGGTTTTGCTGCGCTCGGCGCGGCGGGCAGCCACCCGCTCGGCAGCAGAGACCAGACGCACCGGCTGCGGGGCGGCGGGGTCGGCATCGGGGGTGGCTTGTTGGGCGGGAGAGGTGTCATCGTAGGGATTGAGATGGCGATCCACGCGGCCTGGGGTATCAACGGTGCTGGAATCCAGCACTTGCCACTCAGCATCGGGCAACCAGCCTTGCGGCACAATAAACGCGGTGCCCCGAATGTCGCGCATGGCAGCAAGGCGTTCGCCGGCTGCGGCACGGTGGGCGATTTCCAGCAGGGCACGCTCGGCGTTACCAAAGACCAAAATGTCCGCCTTGGCATACATCAACGCCGATTGGCGGACTTTGTCGCTCCAGTAGTCGTACTGGGCAATGCGGCGCAGGCTGGCTTCGATGCCGCCAATCAGCACATCCACCCCAGGGTAGGCCTCGCGGCAACGCTGGGCATAGACCGCCACGGCACGGTCGGGCCGTTTGCCCGCCACGGCGGCAGGGGTGTAGGCATCGTCGGAGCGGGGTTTTTTGTCGGCGGTGTAGCGGTTAATCATCGAGTCCATATTGCCCGCCGTCACCCCAAAAAACAGCCGAGGCCGCCCCAAGCCACGAAAGGGGTCGGCACTGTGCCAGTCTGGTTGGCTAATCACCCCCACCCGAAAGCCTTGCGCCTCAAGCAGCCGCCCAATCAAGGCCATGCCAAAGCTGGGGTGGTCGATATAGCCATCTCCCGTCACCAATATGATGTCGCACGCCTCCCAGCCTAGCGCGGCCATTTCTGCTTTGCTCATCGGCAAAAAGGGTGCGGTGCGGCCAGCGGTCATGGGGTGGCGGGGATGGGTAAAAATCGGGGCGGGGGAGGCAGCAGCAAACATGGCAAGGCTCGTTCTGGGGTGGGGCAAGCCGAGTATTGTGCCAGATTGTGCGGGTAAGGCTGTGGGGGTGTTGGTTTGGCGACCGGCTGGGGCGCGGGAGGTGCCCTCCCGCCGGTTGCAGCCCTTATGTGAACGCGGGGTACGGCGGCGGTTTCAGCCACCCCCCCGCCCTCATAGCGACCAGAGCGACGTAGCTGGCGGGGCCGTAAACACATTCTTAGCAGCAGGTTTCCAGCAGGTGCGGCCAGCCTTCACTAAACATCAATACGGTGTCTTTGGGGTGGGTTGTCCAGCATTCGTTGTCGGTCAGCGGCTGGGTGGCAATGACGGCAACGCGGTCGTTGGGGGTGGTGACGGTGGAGAAGTCTACGCTGACATCGTTATCGACCAAATGGGCAACCGCAAACGGGGCTTGGCGGACGATGTAGTGCAGATGGGTGGTGCAGTGGGTAAACAGCACCTGTCCATTCGATAGCATAAAGTTAAAAATACCGGCTTCTCGAATCTCTGCCGCAATGTCGCTGACCGCCCGATGCAGGGTTTGGGCGGGAGGCGCGTCGTCGAATTGTTGGCGCAGCCGCTCTAGCAGCATACAAAACGCGGCTTCGGAGTCGGTATCGCCGACAGGGCGGTAAAACTGGCCACGCGGCGGGGCAAAATCGACCAAGTTGCCGTTGTGGGCAAAAATCCAGTTCTGACCCCACATCTCGCGCTGAAACGGGTGGGTATTTTCCAAGGCCACGCGCCCTTGGGTGGCTTTGCGGATATGGGCAATTACATGGGTGGATTTGATGGGGTAGCGGTGGACAAAGTCGGCCACCGAAGAATGCGCACTGGCTTCGTAATCCAAAAACACCCGACAGCCCGCGTGCTCAAAAAAGGCGATGCCGAACCCATCGGCGTGGTGGTCGGTCAGCCCGCCACGGCGGCGAAAGCCATCAAATGAAAATAAAATATCGGTAGGGGTGTTGCAGTTCATCCCGAGGAGTTGGCACATGCGTGGCTTTCTGGGGGCGGTGGGGAACGTGCCATTGTAGGGTGGGGCGGGGTGGATTGCCTATGGGGTGGGGGATTACCCCGTGCTGGGCGTGGATTGAAACGGCGCGGGCATTACCGTTGTGAGGCAGGTGTCGCGTGGCGCACCAACGTCATCTACAAAACCAACCTGCTCAGCAGCTACGCCGCTGGACGCTGGGCGCAAATGACCCGCCCCGAAGCCCTGTCAGCCACCCCGTATTGGCTCTATCGCCACAGCGACAGCGTCATGCACCCCCGCCCGCTGCATGTAAGCTGGGATGGGATGGTGCTGCGGGCAGAAAACCCGTGGTGGCAGACCCACTACCCACCGAATGGCTGGGGCTGCCTGTGCAAAGTGTTTGGGATAAGCGCGGCAGAGGTCAAAGCACGCGGGCTGACGGTATTAGATAGTGCGCCGGACGATGGGTTTTACACCGTAACCCACCCCACAAATGGCCAGCGCGTGCAGGTGCCAAACGGCATTGACTTTGGCTGGGACCATGCCCCAGGCCGAACATGGATGCCCGCCGTAGAAAAATACCCCGAGCCGCTGGCGCGGGCGGTGATTGCCGACTATGCCGCCGATGGGGTGTTTACGCGGTGGCATGACAGGCTGGCTAATCAAGTGGAGGCGTGGAAGCAGGAGGCGCGGTTTGCTGGGCTGCGGGGGGATACTTTTGTCGAAGAATTGCGCGTATCTGGCATGATTCCAAAAGATCAAATTGGTATCGCAGTGGTCGATATGCGTGTGCGCGAAATGCTTGGTGCGCGGGAGCAGGTGCTGAGGATGTCAGCAGATACAGCAATCAAGCAGATTATCAAGCGCGAAAATCAGGCGGTTGATGCTGAGAGCTATATAGGCATACAGAGAGTGCTGGATGAGGCTCAGGTAGTGCAAGCCACCGATGGCGGAAAAAAGGCAGCGTACTGGAGAGCGCAGAATGGCGATATTTGGTTTTGCGTGGTGAAGGTGACGCAGATGGGTGAGTTGTTTTTTGTGTCTTATCGTCAAGAAAGCGAGAAGACGCTTAAAAAAATACTGACTCAGGCAGAGCTAGAGAGGTTGGGCGTCGCCTGACGCGCCCGTGTACCGCAGCCTCCCGGCTCGAATCACGGGAGTCAAACTCTAACCAGGTCAGGAACTGGTTACCGGCCATAAGCCGGCGGCTACTCCCAATGCGTCGAGATTCTTTCCGCTGGCGATCTTTTATCAGTATAGACAGAGACTTTTACCATGGCAAACCCCTTCGTTATCACCGTCGATACCACCCAAGTCGATAGCTATTTTAATGGCCTGTCAGCCCGCGCCAGCACCCCCAGCCCCGCCTATATCGCCATCGGCGAATACCTGACCCGCGCCGCCGACCAAAACTTTGCCCGCCAGCAGACCCCAGACGGCCAGCGGTGGGCATCCAATAGCCGATTGACCATTGAACGCTACCTCGCCACCAAGGGCGGGGCAAAAGCCCTGAACAAAAAAGGCCAGCTCAATAGCAAGGGCGCACTGCTTGTCAGCTCGAAAAAGATACTGCAAGGCCACACCGGCCTGCTACGCCACCGCCTGTTTTACCGGCTGGTGTCTGACGGGGTGGTATACGGCTCGCCCGAGGCCTACGCCGCCATGCAGCACTTTGGCGGACAGCGCAGCCGCTACCCGCACCTATGGGGTGACCTCCCCGCCCGCCCGTTTGTTGGCCTTTCGGGGGCAGACGAAAAGACCGTGGTCAGCATCATGGCAAATTACTTGCGCGGCACACTTTGATTAAATCAAAAAAACGCCGTAGTGCTGCGCTAGCGTGCCAAGACGTATCTGTGTAGCAATTAAGGCATATCAGCCAGCCTCAGTGCTGGGCGTGGACTTAAACCAAACACAAGCCACAAAAAAGGGAAGGCCTATGCCTTCCCTTTTTTGTGTGCTTCATCGCGATGGGCGGGGTGTTGCAGCCCGTGCTAGACAACGCACCTTACATCGCCGCCGCCAATGCCTGCTCAATATCCGCCAAGATGTCGTCGATGTGCTCAATCCCAATCGACAGCCGCACCATGTCGGGCTTCACGCCGGAGCTCAACAGCTCGGCATCGTTCAGCTGGCGGTGGGTGGTGCTGGCGGGGTGGGTCGCCAAGCTCTTGGCATCGCCGATGTTGACGAGGCGCGTCACCAACTGCAGCGCGTCGAGGAATTTTTCCCCGCCGCTGCGCCCTGACTTGACCCCAAACGACAAAATGCCCGAAGCCCGACCGCCCATATACTTGTCCACCAGCGGCTTGGAGGGGCTGGAGGCCAGACCGGCGTACTCAATCCAGCTTACCGCCGCGTGGTCGGCCAAGTATTCGGCAACACGTTGGGTATTGGCGCAAATACGATCCATCCGCAGGGCGAGGGTTTCAATCCCCTGCAAAATCATAAAGCTGTTAAACGGCGAAATCGCCGCGCCCATATTGCGCAAAGGCACGACGCGGGCACGGGCAATATAGGCGGCTGCGCCCAGCACTTCCACATAGTTCACGCCGTGGTAGCTCACATCGGGGGTATTCAGGCGCACAAACCGCTCGGCGTGCTCGCCCCAAGGGAACTTGCCAGAATCGACAATAATCCCGCCGATGCTGTTGCCGTGGCCGTTCATGTACTTGGTCAGGGAATGCACAACGATGTCGGCACCGTGTTCGAACGGGCGGCACAGGTAAGGCGAAGGGACGGTGTTATCCACAATCAGCGGCACGCCGTGGGCGTGGGCGACTTGGGCAAAGGCGGCAAAGTCCACGACGTTGCCCAGTGGGTTGCCGATCGATTCGCAGAACACGGCTTTGGTTTTGGCATCAACCAAGGCGGCCACGGCTTGCGGGTCGCGGTAGTCGACAAAGCGCACCTCAATGCCCAATTGCGGCAAGGTGTGGGCAAACAGGTTATAGGTGCCGCCATACAGGGTGCTGGTGGCAATAATGTTGTCGCCTGATTCGGCGATGGTTTGGATGGCGTAGCAAATCGCCGCCATGCCGGAAGCCACGGCCAAGGCACCAATCCCGCCCTCTAGCTCGGCAACCCGTTTTTCGAGCACGTCGGTGGTGGGGTTCATGATGCGGGTGTAGATGTTGCCCGCTACTTTTAGGTCGAACAGGTCGGCCCCGTGCTGTGCGCTGTCAAAGGCGTAGCTGGCGGTTTGGTAAATCGGCACAGCCACGGCTTTGGTGGTGGGGTCGGGGGTGTAACCGCCGTGAACGGCAATGGTTTCCAGTTTCATGGGTGTCTCGGTGTAAAGGGGCAAAAAACCGCTTGTTATTCGGGGGCAACAGGCGGCGAGGGTGGGGCGCACATCATAGGCTTGGATGTAGGTCGGGTTTCAACCCGACACAGCCGTCGGCAACAATCCCGACCTGCCGTGTAAACTTTTTAGCCGACCTTAGGCAAACGCGCCAGTGCCGCGTGAATCGCCTCTTCGGGGTAGCTGTAGTCTTCCAAGTCGCCCGAGAAATACTTGTCGTAGCTGGCCATATCAAAGTGACCATGCCCCGACAGGTTAAAGAACAGGGTTTTGGCTTCACCCGTGGCTTTGCAGGCAAGGGCTTCGTCAATCACAGCGCGAATCCCGTGGCAGGACTCGGGGGCGGGAATCACCCCTTCGGCACGGGCAAAGGTGACACCGGCTTCAAAGGTGGCCAATTGCGGCACAGCGAGGGCTTCGATAATGCCTTCGTTGTAGAGCTGGCTGACCAAGGCACTGGCCCCGTGGTAGCGCAAGCCCCCTGCGTGAATCGAAGGCGGCATAAAGTCATGCCCCAAGGTGTATTGCTTCATCAGCGGAGTCAGCCCTGCGGTATCGCCGAAGTCATACGCATAGTGCCCACGGGTCAGGCTAGGGCAAGAGGATGGCTCAACCGCCACCAGCCGGATGTTTTTACCGGCGGCTTTGTCTGCCAAGAACGGGAAAGCCACGCCGCCAAAGTTAGAGCCGCCACCGCATGGGGCAAAAATCATGTCGGGGTAATCGCCTGCCAGCTCAAATTGCTTTTTGGCTTCTAGGCCAATCACGGTTTGGTGGAGCAGCACATGGTTGAGCACCGAGCCGAGGCCGTAGGTGGTATCGCTGCGCCCTGCGGCCTCTTCGACCGCTTCGGCAATCGCCAAGCCCAACGCGCCCGGGCTGTTGGCATCCACCGCCAAGGCCGCCCGACCGGTGGCGGTTTCTAGGCTAGGACTGGCCAGCACATTCGCCCCCCATGTTTGCATCATGGAGCGACGGAACGGCTTTTGGTCGTAGCTGACTTTGACCATGAAGACCCGCACATCAATGCCAAAAGCCTGCCCTGCAAACGCCAGCGAGCTACCCCATTGCCCCGCGCCGGTCTCAGTCACCATGCGCCGAATACCGGCTTCGCGGTTGTAATAGGCTTGGGCAATGGCCGAGTTCAGCTTGTGGCTACCGGCAGGGCTGCAGCCTTCGTATTTGTAGTAAATGCGGGCTGGGGTGCCGAGTGCGGCTTCTAGGCGATGCGCCCGCACCAAGGGACTGGGTCGCCACAGTTGGTACAGCTCACGCACCGGCTCTGGAATCGGAATCCAGCGTTGTTGCGAGACTTCTTGTTCGATGATGTTGTCGGGGAAAATTGCTGACAGGGCATCGGGCCCCACCGGCTTGCCATCGGGGGTCAGCACCGGCGCGGGCGGGTTGTTCAGGTCAGCCACCACGTTATACCAATGGGTCGGGATGTCGGACTCTGGCAGCAAAAACTTAGTTGTAGTCATGATAAAGCTCTAGGGAAGGGCTGACGAAAAAGGGATATGTGTCACCGTTATGACCGGCGATGCACAATGGCATGAGAGTAACGAAAGGGGGCAGGGGTGGCAATTCCAAAACACCCTGTCATGCCCAAAAAGAGGGCAAAAAAAACGCGTCCCCCGAAGGAGACGCGTTTTTTGTCAGGCGAGAAACGAAGGCAGACTTACTTTGCCTTGGCTTCTTTGGCCAGATACAGCCATGTTTCCACCACCGTGTCAGGGTTCAACGAGATGGTCTCGATGCCTTCTTCGACCAGCCACTTGGCGAAGTCGGGGTGGTCGGAAGGGCCTTGGCCGCAAATACCGACGTATTTGTTGAGCTTGCGGCAGGCGGTGATGGCCATATGCAGCATGGCTTTCACGGCAGGGTCGCGCTCGTCAAAGGTCGGGGCGATAGGACCGCCGGAGTCACGGTCAACGCCTAGCGTCAGCTGGGTCATGTCGTTGGAGCCGATGGAGAAGCCATCGAAATATTCCAAGAACTGTTCAGCCAGCACGGCATTGGTTGGCAGTTCGCACATCATGATGAGGCGCAAGCCGTTTTTGCCGCGTTCCAGCCCAAAGCTCTTCAGGATGTCGATAACCGCAGCCGCTTCTGTCAGTGTCCGCACGAAAGGAATCATGACTTCGATATTGGTCAGACCCATGTCGTCGCGCACTTTGCGCATGGCACGGCATTCCAACTCGAAGCATTCGCGGAATTCTGGCGCGATGTAACGCGCTGCACCCCGGAAACCAATCATCGGATTTTCTTCGTGCGGCTCGTAACGCTGACCACCGATGAGGTTGCTGTACTCGTTCGACTTAAAGTCGGACATCCGCACAATGACCTTTTTCGGCGAGAATGCCGCCCCGATGGTGGCAATCCCTTCGGCCAACTTGTCCACGTAGAAATCGACAGGGCTGGCGTAACCGGCAATGCGCTCTTGGATGGTGGCTTTGAGGTCGGCAGGCAGGCGGTCGAATTCCAGCAAGGCCTTGGGGTGAATCCCGATTTGGCGGTTGATGATAAATTCGAGCCGCGCCAAGCCTACGCCTTCGTTAGGCAGTTGGCAGAAGTCAAACGCCAGCTCAGGGTTGCCCACGTTCATCATCAGCTTAACGGGGCTGTCTGGCATTTTGTCCAGCGCGAGGTCGATGATTTCGACTTCGAGCAGGCCGTCGTAGATGTTGCCGGTATCGCCTTCGGAGCACGACACCGTCACAGCCATGCCATCTTTCAGCAAGGCGGTCGCATCGCCACAGCCCACAACAGCGGGAATGCCAAGTTCACGGGCAATAATCGCTGCGTGGCAGGTACGACCACCACGGTTGGTGACGATAGCAGCTGCACGCTTCATAACCGGTTCCCAATCGGGGTCGGTCATGTCGGTGACCAGCACGTCGCCGGCTTTGACGCGGTCCATTTCGGACGCATCTTTAATCATCCGCACCACGCCTTGACCGACTTTTTGGCCAATGGCACGGCCTGTGACCAAGACGGTGCTGTGGTTCTTCAGGCGGTAGCGGCGCAGGGTGTCCACGCGGGATTCTTGCGATTTCACGGTTTCAGGACGGGCTTGCAGAATGTAGAGCTTGCCGTCGATACCGTCTTTGCCCCACTCGATATCCATAGGACGCGCGTAGTGCTTTTCGATAATCAGGGCAAAGCGAGCGAGTTCTTCGACATCGACATCGGTCAGGGAGAACTGGGTTTGTAGTTCTTTGGCTACGTCCAAGGTGCGAACCGAACGCCCTGCTTCGCGGGTCTCGGTGAACTCCATCTTGATTTGCTTGGAGCCCATGTTTTTACGCAGGATGGCAGGCCGACTGGCCGCCAGCGTTGGCTTGTGAACGTAGAATTCGTCGGGGTTCACGGCACCTTGCACCACGGTTTCGCCCAGACCATAAGACGAGGTGACAAACACCACATCGTTAAAGCCGGATTCGGTATCCATGGTGAACATCACACCGGCAGACCCGCAGTCGGAACGCACCATGCGCTGCACACCGGCAGACAGGGCGACGACATCATGGGCGAAGTCTTTGTGGACGCGGTAGGAGATGGCGCGGTCGTTATACAGGGACGCGAAAACGTGTTTGATGGCAGCCATCACGTTTTCAAAGCCCAAGATATTCAGGAAGGTTTCTTGCTGACCGGCAAAAGAGGCATCAGGCAAGTCTTCTGCGGTGGCCGAGGAGCGAACCGCAACCGAGATGTCAGCACCGGAGTCTGCAACCATGTGGTCGTAGGCGGTTTTGATTTCTGTTTGCAGTTTTTCAGGGAAAGGGGTTTCGACGATAAGCTGGCGAATTTCTTTGCCGACGCGCATCAGTTCGCTGACATTGTCAACATCTAACTTTTTCAGCATGGCGCTGATATTGTCAGCTAGACCGTTGTGGGCGAGGAAGTCGCGGTAGGCTTGTGCGGTTGTCGCAAAGCCGCCCGGCACGCGCACGCCGGAGCTGGCGAGCTGGCTAATCATTTCACCAAGCGAGGCGTTTTTACCGCCAACGCGCTCAACGTCTGTCATTCGCAGTTCGTCGAACCAGATAACGTAATTCTCTGCCATTTAACAAAGTTCCTGTGCAAGAAGTGGCCGGGATAAAAGCCGGATTTTATACGAATCAACCGTGATTGCGGAACATTACCGTAAGATTATTGCGCTGCACCATGCAAGAAACCCGCTTGGCAAGTCCATTTAGGGGGCTTTGACCTGTGCTTGCACCTGTTGCTGGGATACTTGGCCTTTGCTATCGACAAAATCGAGGGTCAGGGTGAAGGTGCTATCGCTTGCCAGCGGGGTGGGCAGCCCAATCAGCATCATATGCAGCCCATCTGGCCGCATGGTGACGGCTTGATGAGCCACCAAGGCAAGGTTAGGCAGGCGGCGCATGGTCAGGCTGGTTTCGGTACGTTGGGTGTGGTGTAGTTCGACCAACCGTGCCGCCGAGGTGCGTACCCCAGTCAGCGTACCGCTTTGGCGGGGGGTGAACGATAGGCAGGCGATGGTGGCTTTGTAGTTGGGCAGGGTACGGTAAGCCCACGCCTCACTGACCGTCACGTCTAATGCCCACGCGGCTTGGCTGACGAGGTATACCAGCCCCAGCCCTGCCCATCGCTGCCAAAAATTTCGCTGCATGGTCCTTCCTCCGCCTTCATTGATTTACCTGCCGCCAAGCAAAGAAGGGGGCGCGCGATACGCTCCCCCTTCTTTGCTTTAGCTTATATCAGCCCTGTGTGGGTGATTTATTTCTCAACAATCATCCGGCTCCGCATTTCCAAGTGGAGCGCGTGGCAGAAGTGGGTGCAATAACACCAGTACACGCCCAGCTTGTCCGCTTTAAACGTCACTGACTTGGTTTCTTGTGGGTTCACAATAAAGTTGACGTTATAGAGCGGAATACCAAAGCCGTGGGTCAAGTCTTCTACCTTGTCGTGGTTGGTCAAGATAATGGTGACTTCATCACCCAGCTTGACGCGGAATTCCCGCATCGAGAAGGCCGGTGCTTGGCTGGCCATGAACACAGTCACTTTTTTGCCGTTGCGTTCGACCTTTTGGCTCTTGGGGTCGGTCACGGCATTGGGGAACTCGTCCATGTTGTAGACCTGCCGCGTCTTGATGCGGTCGCGGCGGACGATAATGGCATCGTGCGGCTCGGGGTAGGCGGTGTGGTCGTGAATCAGCTTCATCTTGTCGCCAGAGATGTCGATCAGCTGTTCGGTTTCCACATGCAGCGGCCCGACCGGCAAGAAGCGGTCTTTGGAGAATTTGTTGCCGGAGTTAAAGAACTTGCCATCGGCTTCTTTGGTTTCGCCCATCGAGGTGTAGCCGTGGCCTGGCTGGTAATGCACATCAATACGGTCGATGACCACTTTGACGGCCTTGTCGCCCTTGAACTGCTTGATGGCGGCTTCGACATCCCACTTCACAATCTGGCTATCCAAGAACAAGGTGGTGTACGCATTGCCCTTGTTATCAAACGCGGTGTGCAAGGGGCCTAGGCCAATTTCTGGCTCGGCAATCACGGCATCGCGGGGGGTCGTCACTTCACCGGCAAACCACTTGGTCACCAGTTCAATCGAAATCACGGTCGCGGTCGGCGAGAGCTTGCCAGAGCAGACAAAATACTTACCGTTAGGGCTGGCGTTCACGCCGTGCGGGTTTTTAGGTACCGGCACATAGCAGGTTAGCGCGGTTTTGGGGTCTTTGTTGGCTGCGGCGCGACCATCTACCACCGGCACTTTGGACGTGCCCAGTGTGGTGACTTTACCGGCCTTGATGGCTTCTTCGATACGCGCCACATTGAAGAACACGCACGCATCGCGCTCTGCCGACATCATGTCTTCGTACTTCAGCCCGCCTTCGGTATTGTATTGGTTGGCGGCGGCCAGCTTGCCGTCGTAGCTAGTGGCCACCAAGTCCATGTTGCCATCGACACGGCACTGCCATTTGACTTCCATGGTCTCGGCATCAAGGCAGGTAAACAGACAGCCGTACTTGCTGCCGTCTTCCGTATCGTGCCCATCGTTAGGCAGCGGAATAGCAAATTCGCCACCGGCAAACACGCGGGTCGTGTGGTTGATTTTTTCGTCTACGGGGTCGCGCTTGTCAGGGAACAAGCCATGCTGACCCATCACATTCGGAATGTCGGTGATTTTGTCGGTTTCCATGGTGTCACCACGGATACGCGCCACACGGCTATTGAGCTTGTCATTCACCCAAAAGTATTTGCCATCGTAAGTCCCATCAACATAAGAGCCGTGGACGTGGTGGGTGTCACCGGTGGTGAACTTCAGGCTGCCATCGGCTTTGGTGCCCATGATTTTTTTGGATTCGTTGGTGATGCCCCAGCCGACGAGGCAATCGGTATTAAATACTGGAATCCGCTTCAGGGTGCGACCCGATGGGCAACCATAAATCCGCACTTCGCCGTTGTGGCCCGCGCTGGACAAGATGTAGTACTCGTCTAGCTGGCCTGGGGCGACTTCAAACTTGCCGTGGGCGGCTTCGGTAGGTTTAGCAGCTGCTGCAGCGGGCGCGGCAGCAGGGGTTTCTTTGTTGCAGCCAACAAGGCCGAGCGACACGCCCGCGCCTGCCAGACCAGCAAGGGCACTGGTATTGAGGAAGTGGCGGCGGCTAGGGTCAAGCGGTTCGAGTGTCGCGGGGGTGTGCTTGGTATCCATGGTGCTTCCCTTTGGGGTGACAAGTCTGATTAGGTGTCGGAAGGCGTGCGACAATTTGCCGCACCTCCTACTATGCCGCAAAGCTAAATCTCGCCTTGCTTTTTATCCTTGATGACGGTCAAGTAAGCCAAACCCCAGTCCGACTAGGCTGGAAGCCCTTAAAAAATAACGGTTCAGCCGTTGCCGCCTGGAGCCCCCCCATGAAGCCCTCTCCCCTTGTTCTGTCTGCTTTTGCGCTGGCTGTGTTGTTGTCTGCGTGCGGCAAAGAAGCCCCCAAAACCGAAGCGCCCGCCGCCCCAGTTGCTGTGACCACCCCCGCCCCTGCTGCACCGGTGGCCAATGCCGAAATCAGTCCAGGCGAAGCGGTATTCAAAAAAACCTGTGCGATGTGCCATCAATCGGGCATGGGGGGAGCCCCGATTTTGGGCAAGAAAGACGACTGGGTTGGGCGGGTTGAGCAAGGCATGGACTTGTTGCTGAAACACGCCACCGAAGGCTACACCGGCCAAAAAGGCATGATGCCGCCCAAGGGTGGCAATCCTGCCCTCACCGATGCTGAAATCAAGGCAACGGTTGAGTTTATGGTCAGCAAGGTTAAGTAAGTTTTAGTAGCAGTGTGCGGAAGGGGTAGCCAAAGTAAACTCGCCCAAAGTGGGTTTGAGACTAAACCCCTCCCGCGCGTGAAGTACGTCCTAGGGAGTCGGTATGTTTCGGTTTATCTATCTAATAGTGCTGTGGTTTTGGGCGGGGGCGGCTTGGGCCTTGTCTTACGAAGCCCCTTTGCCGCCTAAGCTGTTTTCTGACCCCCAAATGTGCCAACACGTAGACTGCCGAGACGTGTTGCCCGCCGCCGAGACCTTCTCCCCCCGCAAAGGGCGACCGCCTTACGTTGAAGGCTACAAAACCGTTAACGGCGAAAAAGTGCTGGTGGGCTATGTGTATTTATCCACCGACGTATCTGACATTCCCGCCTATTCGGGTAAGCCAATTGTGACTCTCGTCGGGATGGACGAAACCGGTGTCATTAGTGGAATACGGATTCTGAAGCACAGTGAGCCAATTTTGCTGGTCGGCATCCCCGAACAAAAACTGCTGGATTACGTTGGACAGTATTTGCACCACCCCGCCGGTACGCGGTTTGAGCTGGGCAAAGCCGAAGGCGACTATGTACCGATGACGGCAATCTCTGGGGCGACCGTCACCCTAATCGCCCAAAACCAGCTTATTTCCCGCACCAGCTACGAAATCGCCAAGCAAGCGGGCATTGTCAAAGCCGTGCCCAAGCCCCCCGCCCGCTTTATCGACCTCGGCAAGCCCTTGGATTGGGACGCGCTGCTGCAGCAAGGCATTGTGCAGCGGCTGACGGTCAAGCCCAGCCAAGTGGGTGAGCCTGATACCGGCAAGCCGTATATCGACCTGTATTTTGGCTATCTCAACCACCCTACTGCTGGTAAAAGCGTGCTGGGCGAATCCGCCTATGCCCAGCTGATGCAGCGGCTAGGCCCTGACGAACACGCTATTTTTATCATTGCTAATGGCGAAGCCTCGTTTAAGGGGTCGGGCTTTGTGCGCGGTGGTATGTATGACCGCGTGCAGCTTAAACAAGACCGTGACACCTTTACCTTCCGCGATACCGATTACCTCAACCTTTACGCTGTGAATGCCGCCGGTGCGCCGCGCTATACCGAGTCCGCTATTTTCATCGTTCGCAGCAAGCAAGGCTTTTCTGCCGCCTACCCGTGGAGCCTCGCCTTTTTGGGTAATACGCTAGACAAAGATACCGGCCAGCGCACCTTTGCCAACTTTGAACAGGAATACTGGCTGCCTGCCGCGTGGCTAGAGGGCGGGCGGCCTTCTGTGACCCATGCCGACCCTGCATGGCTCAAGGCGTGGAAAGGTAAGAAGATTGAAATTGCCGTGTTTGTCGGCTTTTTGCTGCTGGTGGCGGGGTTTTACGCCCTGCGTGACCGCTGGGAACGTCGCGCCAAGCGGGGCGACAAGCGGATTATCAAGTGGCCGCGTACGGTGTTTTGGCTGTTTAGCGTCGGCTTTGTCGGATTTTGGCAGCTGGCCCAGCCTTCGGTCACCCAGTTGCTAACTTTGATTCATGGCGTGTTTGGCGAATGGCGATGGAGCTTGTTTCTCTCCGACCCGCTGATTTTCCTGTTCTGGGTGTTTATCGCCGTAACCTTGGTGCTATGGGGGCGGGGGCTGTTTTGTGGCTGGCTGTGCCCTTACGGCTCGCTGTCGGAACTGCTGTTTAATCTGGGCGGCAAAATCGGGCTGAAGCGGTTCCAATTCTCCCTGCCGATGGTGTGGCATCACCGGCTGAAATGGCTGAAATACGCTATTTTTGTCGGCTTGGTTGGGGTGTCGTTTTATTCGATGGGCTTGGCCGAGCAGCTTGCCGAAGTCGAGCCATTTAAGACCACGTTCCTCGTCGGGGTGTGGAATCGGTCTTGGCCGTTTGTGCTGTTTTGGGGCGTGCTGGCGGTGTGGAGCCTGCTGTCCGACCGCCCGTTCTGCAAATACCTGTGTCCCTTGGGTGCAGGGCTGGCGATACCCGCCAAGCTGCGGCGGTTTGGGCTCAAGCGCAAAGCGGAATGCAATCACTGCAAAGCCTGCGCGGTGGGCTGCGGCGCACACGCCATTGACCCCCAAGGCCGGATTGACCCGCAAGAATGTATGCTGTGCCTTGACTGCATGGTGCTGTATTACGACGACCACGCCTGCCCGCCGCTGGCGCAAGAACGCAAACGTCGGCAAAAAGCTGGCGAGCCGCTTACCCCGATTGGCGCGGATGGCTACTTTATCCCCATCAAGGAAATCAAAAGCGAGACGGGGGAATTTAACCCGCAGACCGCGAAGGAATAAGATGACGTTCGCCCCTCTTGCCCTTCTTGCCACCCTCCTTTGCACCGCCCTACCTAGCGTGGCTGCCACATGGCGGGTGGAGGCGGGGCAACGTATCGGCGAAACCATCGCCAAAGCCGCTGCAGGCGACACCATTCGGGTGGCAAAGGGGGTGTATACCGAAAATCTGCTGATAGATAAGCCCCTGACGCTGATTGGCGAGCACCGCCCCACCCTCTCTGGCGGCAACCAAGGCGATGTAATTCGGGTGACAGCACCGGACGTGACCGTTGAGGGCTGGATTATCCGCGACAGTGGCGGTGATTTAGGGCTGCAGCAAGCGGGGGTTTACCTGTTTCCTGGGGCACACCGCGCCCGCGTTTTGCACTGTGACTTCGCCAATGTGCTATTTGGACTGTGGATTGAGAAGGTCAACGATGTGCGGATTGAGGGCAACCTGATTACCGGCAAGCGAGATTACCAGTCTTCGCAGCGGGGCAACGGCATTCAGCTTTACAACACCACCGGCGCACAGATTGTCGGCAACCGCATCAGCTTTGCGCGGGATGGGATTTATGTCGATGTGTCGCACAAGGCCTTGTTTAGCCACAACAAAATGCACCATGTGCGCTACGGCACGCACTACATGAACTCGTATTACAACGTCTGGGAATACAACGAGAGCTATCTCAACCGAGGGGGCTTGGCCTTGATGGAGGTGCGTAACCAAGTGGTGCGGCACAACATCGCGTGGGGCAATACCGACCACGGCATTATGCTGCGGACGATTCAAGATGCCGTCGTCGAAGGCAATATCGTAGTGGGCAATAACCGAGGCTTCTTTATCTACGATGCCGAATACAACACCCTCAAAAATAATTTGGTGATGGGCAACCGTGTTGGCGTTCACCTGTGGGCGGGGTCTTTTCGCAACCAAGTGGATGGGAATGACTTTATCCAGAACCGCGACCAAGTCCGCTACGTCGCCAGCCGTGACCAAATCTGGGGCGCACAGCAGGGCAACTACTGGAGCAACTATGTGGGCTGGGACCGCGATGGCGACGGCTTTGGCGATGTGCCTTACGAAGCCTCGGATGTGGTGGACCGGCTGACGTGGCAGCATCCGTTTATGAAGCTGCTGCTGAATAGTCCAGCGGTGCAAACCCTGCGCATGGTGGCACGGCAGTTTCCGCTGTTGCGCGTCCCCAGCGTGGTGGATAGACACCCCGCCATGACCCCTCACCACCCCGATTGGAGAAACTGGATTGACAAGCAACGTCATTGAACTGCGACAGGTCAGCAAGCATTACGGCGATTTTACGGCGGTCGATAACCTGACCCTGAGCATCGCCTCGGGACAAGTATTTGGGCTGATTGGGCACAACGGCGCAGGGAAAAGCACGCTGTTTAAGATGATGCTGGGGCTGATTCCCAGCAGTAGCGGCGAAATTTTGATTGAGGGCGAGCGGGTTAGTGGGGCGCGGTTTAGAGAAGTGCGCCGGATGATTGGCTACCTGCCCGAAAACATCGTGCTCTACGATAATTTGAGCGGGCTAGAAACGCTGCAATTTTTTGCCCGACTCAAAGGCGCAAACCCTACAAGCTGCCCCGCGCTGCTGGATAAAGTCGGCTTGATCCATGCTGGCAAGCGGCGGGTGCGGGACTACTCCAAAGGGATGCGTCAGCGGCTGGGGTTTGCCCAAGCCCTGCTGGGGAATCCGCGCTTGCTGTTTTTGGACGAGCCGACCAACGGACTCGACCCCGAAGCGATACACCATTTTTACGCCTTGGTTGCCGAGCTTAAAGCCGCTGGCAGCACGGTGATTTTGACCTCGCATATTTTGGCGGAGATTCAACAGCGGGTCGATGCCCTCGCCTTGATGCAGTCGGGGCGGCTGCAAGCCACTGGCACGGTGGCCGCCTTGTCCAGCGCGATTCAATTGCCGCTCGAAATCCACCTGACGGCGGCGGCCAGTGCCCGCCCCGCGTTGCGTGCGCAGCTGGCTTTGGCGGGGTTTGACGACCTGCGCGAAACGCCTGCCGCCCTGATTGTGCTGTGCCCCAGCGACAAAAAACGCGCCGCACTGGCGGTATTAACCCAACTCGGTGAGGCGGTGCAAGACATCGCCTTCCGCGAACCCAGTTTAGAGGACGTGTTTTTGTCCCATATCCGCACCGCCTCGCCGCTGCTTGCTACTCATCAGGAGGCTGTATGCGCTTTGAACTGACCCCGCTGCGGGTGATTGCCGCCAAAGAGTTCCAAGACCGCCTGCGTAACCGTTGGGTGCTGGTGATAGGCGTGGTGTTTGCCGCCTTTGCCTTGCTGATTGCTTATTTTGGCGGCGCACAGCAAGGCGCGGTGGGCTTTAAAGGCATTGAGCTGACCATTGCCAGCCTGACCAGCTTGGTGATTTACCTGCTGCCGCTGATTGCCCTGATTTTGGGGTTTGATGCCATTGTCGGCGAGAAAGAACGCGGCTCGCTCGACCTGCTGTTGTCTATGCCGATTACGCGGCTAGAGCTGTTGCTGGGCAAATATCTGGGGCTGGCAGGGGCGTTGGCGGTGGCGACCTTAGGTGGATTTGGGCTGGCGGGCGGGGTGTTGGGCTGGCAGCTCGATGCCAACGCGCTCTATCACTACGCAGGGTTTGTGCTGTCTGCCTTGCTGCTGGGCTTGAGCTTTTTAAGCATCGCGCTGTTGATTTCGGTGCTGGCCAGCGACCGCACCCGTGCCTCCGGTTTGGCGATTGGCGCGTGGTTTGCCTTTGTGCTGGTGTTTGATTTGCTGCTGCTGGGGCTGTTGGTGGCCTCGGCGGGCGAGGTCAATAGCCAGTTTGCGGCCTACGCGCTGCTGTTTAACCCTGCCGATGTATTCCGCATCCTGAATATTTTTAGCATGGCCGAAGTGCAAAGCCTGTATGGGCTGGCGACGGTTTTTCCCGAGTCCTTAGCCAATCCCCTGCTTTTGGGCGGGGTGATGGTGGCATGGATTGTCGGCCCTCTTGCCTTGGCAATTTGGAGATTTAAATAATGCGTAAATGGCCTGCTCGGGTAATCACCCTTGGCTTGTTGAGTGTGTTGCTGGCCTGTGGCGGCAAACAAGACACCGTGGTGACCGCCAAAGCCCCCCACAACGACACGGTGTGTTCCCTCGATGGCATGGTGCTGGCGGACTACCCTGGCCCTAAGGGGCAGATTCAGTACGATAACGGCGAGACCGACTATTTTTGCGATACGGTCGAGCTGCTGTCGCTCTATTTGCAGCCGGAGCAACAGCGGCGGGTGCGTGGGGTGTTTGTGCAGGACATGGCCAAAGCCGACTGGGCGCATCCCAAAGATTATTGGGTGGATGCCCGCCAAGCGTTTTATGTGGTGGGCAGCAAGCGCGAAGGCAGCATGGGACCGACCTTGGGTAGTTTTGCCTTGGCGGCAGATGCAGCACGTTTTGCCCAAGATTTTGGCGGCAAGGTGTTTGCCTTTAAGGACATTACCCCCGATACCGTGCGGCTGGATGGGGGGGTGTTGAAAGACGAGAAGATGTGACATCCTCCCCCGCCTAAGAACCTGTTCAAAGTACCGCGCTGCCACACTGTGCCACCCTGCATAGGCTGGGCGCAGCAAGTCGGGTAGCATTCCACCCTCCCCTGACTTTGACTGAAAGCCCTGCCGTGCCACTTGTTTTTACCTCCGATGTTTCGCTCAAGCCCTACAACACCTTGGGCATTGACGTACCTGCTGCGCGGTGGGTATGCCTAGACCAGTTGGCTGACCTCCCCGCGCTGCTGGCCGATGCCGACTTTCAGGCGCAGCCCCATTTGATACTGGGCGGCGGGAGCAATATTGTCCTCACCCAGCCTTTTACCGGTACGGTGGTGAAGGTCGGCTTGCGAGGCATACGCTGTGTGGCCGAAGAGGGCGATGCGGTGCTGGTTCGGGCTGCCGCTGGCGAGTCTTGGCATGATTTTGTCCGCCATACCTTGGCGCAGGGGTGGTACGGGCTGGAAAACCTATCGCTGATTCCTGGGTCGGTGGGTGCAAGCCCCATTCAAAACATCGGTGCGTATGGGGTCGAGGTCAAAGACCGCATCCACACGGTAGAAGCCGTTTCGTTGACCACAGGGGCGACGCGCTGCTTTACGGCGGCGGAATGCCGCTTTGCCTACCGTGACAGTATTTTTAAGCAAGAAGAGGCGGGGAAGTGGCTGATTACCGCCGTCACCTTTCGGCTGTCGCGCGTCCCCGTGCTGATGACCGGCTATGGCGATATTTGCACCGCTTTGGCGCAAGCAGGCGTGATCGCGCCGACACCCTTGGCGGTTTCGGATGCCGTGATACGCATTCGCGCCGACAAACTGCCCAACCCTGCCGTACTGGGCAACGTCGGCAGCTTCTTTAAAAACCCCGTACTGCCCGCCACCCAAGCCACTGCTTTATCGGCGCATTACCCTGACTTGCCCTGCTATCCCCAAGCCGATGGCCAAGTGAAATGCGCAGCGGGCTGGTTAATTGACCATGCGGGCTGGAAGGGTAAAACCCTTGATGGGGCTGGGGTACACGCGCGTCAGGCCTTGGTGTTGGTGAATCTGGGGGCGGCCAGTGGGGAGGCCGTATTGGCCTTGGCGCAACACATTCAGGCGGATGTGTTGGCTCGGTACGGCGTGAGTTTGGAGATTGAACCGCTGGTGTATTGAGCCTTCGCATTCAGCACGCAGTGCCCTACAAAGCCAGTAGGGACGCGTATTGAACCGAAATGCACCGCAAGAGTGCATCAAAAATACAACACTCGCGCCAAAAAGAGACAAAAAAGCCACAGTCCCCCCTTGTCGCATTGCCGCGCTCTGCTAGTATCCCGTGCAGGATTTGAACTACAGCTGCGGAACACCGTGCGGCGAAATCCCCCCTCTTACTCTTATTGTCCTCTTGGAGCTGAACCCCATGAACAAAAAACTGATCGCAGTTGCTCTGTCCGCTGCTTTTGTTGCCCCTGCCGCTTTCGCTGACGTAACCCTGTACGGTTTTGTTGCTGCTGGCGTTGAATACGCATCCGCTACTGGTGCAACTGCTGGTTCTGCTTCTGACACCAAAGGCACCGTTCGCGTGTCCGACCACAACTCCCGTATCGGCTTCAAGGGTCAAGAAGACTTGGGTAACGGCCTGAAGGCACTGTGGCAAGTCGAAACCGCCGTCACCACTGACGCAACCGACAACACCGCACGCACCACTGGCTGGGCTTCCCGTAACTCCTTCATCGGCCTGAACGGCGGCTTCGGTGAAGTGCGTTTCGGTCGTCATGACGATGCTTACTACGTGGGTCTGTTGAACGCAGGTCTTGACCTGATGATCAACACCACGGCAGAAAATTCCTTGGGTGCTAACACTGTGTTCGGTCGCGCTGCTGCTCGCCGCAACAACACAGCACTGTACATGACCCCTAACTTCGGCGGCTTCTCCGCTGTTGCGACTTACTCCGCTGACGAAGTTCGCTCGCCAGTACCGGGGACCACTTCACGCGCTAACCGCTCCGTGTACGCTGTGTCCGGTACTTACGCTGCTAACGGCCTGACCGCTGTGTTGGGTTACTCCCACGCGGGTGACAGCACTGGCCCAACTTTCGGCGCCGCCGGAACTGTTGAAGCTTCCAACGCATGGACCGCAGCACTGGGTTACCAGTTTGCTGATACCACCGTCGGTGCTGGCTACGAACACATCAGCTACGGCGCAAACCTAACTACAAACAGCTACAGCCAAAATGCTTGGACCATCGCTGCTTCCCAACAAATCGGCGCGCTGGGTCTGAAATTGTCCTACGCATCCTTGGGTGGCGGTCGCAACGACGACTTGCTTTACACTTCCAGCGACTACAAAGCGAATCAATGGGTTCTGGGCGCGACTTACGACCTGTCCAAGCGCACTCAAGTGCAAGCTTACGCAACTCGTATCACTAACAAGGCCGCTCAACAAGCCAACTTCGTGATCAACCCACTGACCGTAAACGCTGGTGCTGACCCACAAGCTTACGGTGTTGCACTGAAGCACAGCTTCTAATTCCCCGTTTTTCGGTGGGTTAAAGCAAACGGACACCTTCGGGTGTCCGTTTTTATTTGTGCGGTCGCCATTCCTTTTTTTTCTGAAGAGTCTACCCATGCTGTGTTCCCCTTCTGCGCCTCCCCGCTATTGGCCGGTCACTTTGCTGGCTGCTGCTGTGTTGATGATTACCATGGGTGCACGGCAGTCGCTGGGGCTGTTTGTGTCACCACTCAACACCAGTACAGGGCTAGGCATTGCCACCATCAGCTTGGCGATGGCGATTGGCCAATTTGTCTGGGGCGTGGTGCAGCCGATTGCAGGTGCAGTGGCCGACCGCTACGGCCCTGGCCGCGTGCTGGCCGTGGGGATTGTAACTTTGGCCATCGGCTCGGCGCTCACCCCATTTATGAGCAGCGCGGCGGGCTTAATGTTCAGCCTCGGGGTGCTGTCAGCGGCAGGCTCTGGCGCGGGGAGTTTCTCGGTGCTGTTTGGCGCGGCAGCACAGCGACTCCCCCCCGAAAAACGCGGTATGGCTTCTGGCATCATCAATGCGGGCGGGTCTTTTGGGCAGTTTGTTTTTGCGCCGCTATTACAAAAATTGATTAGCAGCTTGGGCTGGATGGGCGCGATGTTGGGATTGGCGGCAATCAGCTTAACCGCCTTACCGATGGCGTGGGGCTTGCGCCGTCCGGCTTCAACTTTGGGTGGGGGGGCAGCAGCCACTGCCGATAAAAATGATTTGGGGATGCGGGCGGCGATTCGTCAGGCTTTGGCAAATCGGAGCTATTTGCTCTTACACGCGGGCTTTTTTACCTGCGGTTTTCATGTGGCGTTTTTGATTACCCATCTTCCTGGGCAAGTGCAGTTATGTGGTTTGCCGGCAGAGGTGGCGAGTGTCTCTTTGGCCATTATTGGCTTATCCAATATTTTCGGCAGTCTAATTGCCGGCTGGGCGCTGACCCGTTATCGCAGCAAATGGGTTTTATTTTATATGTATGGCTCGCGTGCTGTGTTGTTATTGATTTATTTAGCCTCGCCCAAAACAACCACGATGTTTTATATTTTTGCAGCGGGCTTAGGGGCAACGTGGCTGGCCACCGTGCCGCCTACAGCCTCGTTAGTGGGCAAGCTCTTTGGTAGCCGCTATTTGGCCACCCTATTCGGCTTAACGTTACTCAGCCACCAAATAGGGGGCTTTTTAGGCGCGTGGCTAGGTGGATTAACCATAAGTTATTTTGGGGACTACGACTGGATGTGGTACGCCGATATTGCATTGGCAGCGACGGCAGCGTTGTTAAATCTGCCTATTAAAGAAGCTAAAATAATGCCACATTCCACCGCTATCCTGGCTAAAAATAGTGCGTAATTTTTTTAAAACAAAGTAGCTTACTTGACGATAGCTAAAACTCTGCGTATTTTTACAGACACATCTATTATTAAATACGTCTACAACAGGGGTTGCCATGATTAACTTTGACGATTACACGCTAGAACAACTACAAGCATTGAGCATTGACCTTCAATCGGT
Organism: uncultured Neisseriales bacterium; assembly: GCA_937871815.1. GTDB lineage: Bacteria > Pseudomonadota > Gammaproteobacteria > Burkholderiales > Aquaspirillaceae > Rivihabitans. The sequence continues at coordinate 12,303 of CALMOJ010000195.1, read as the reverse complement.
TATTCGTGCCCGCCAACACGCAGCAAAACGCGAAGTCAGCCGCACCATTCTAGAAATGGCCAATACCCACGATATTGATATCGAAGATTTGCTCCGTGCCAAAAAAGCCTTGGCCAGTCAAACACGCCCTGCCACAGCCAAATACGCCAACCCGAATAACCCCAGCGAAACATGGTCTGGGCGCGGTCGTAACCCGCTGTGGGCAAAATACTATGTAGAAAACGGCGGCAATCTGGATGACTGCTTGATTAACAAGGCAGGTTAAGTTCCGCAAGAAGGGGGCTTTCTCCTCCAAAAAAATCCGCGACATAAGGCCTCTATATCCTTGTGTCGCGGATTTTTTTGATAAGGGGGTTGCTGTATGCCTAGGGTTGCGCGTAACAATTGCAAAATGGATTTTTTGTCTTACAATGAATTTATGCTGCGTCTAATTCTTCTGTGCAAGGTAAAAAGAAGAACAAAGCGTGTTTAACGGTGTTACCCGCCACGGTCTTGTGATGGGTTTGTCGGAGCTTTGCACCATGCCTTCTCGTCCTTCCAGTGCTGCCCCTCGCAGTGTCACGTTTTCGATTACCCCCCACCGCGCCAACCTGCCCTTGATGGGTGTGGCTGTGCGTGCCATTGTGGCTGAAATGAAGTTAGGGGTGGATGCCACCGCCGCCCTCGATATGGCGGTGATTGAGCTGGTCGCCAATCTGATTCGTTACGGCTACTCCGAAGAAGCCCCAGAGGGGGCATTGGTCCTCTCGCTGACCGAAACCGCTACGGGGGTCCAAGTGGTGATGACCGACCAAGGACGGCCGATGATGCCGTTGGCAGAAAACGAAGTGTATGTCTGCGGCAATACCGACATGACCACGCTGCCAGACAGTGCGCACAGCCTGTTGTTGGCCTGTGCGATGGTGGACAAGCTCAGCTATGCCCACCTTGATGGGTGCAATGTGCTGGAGCTGACCTGCCACTACTGATGTAGCCAGCCGCCGCTGTGCTTTAGCTGGGTCGCTCAATTAGCACATAGTATTCGCGCTTCTCCGCAGGGCGTGTCCCTTGCCATTTTACTTGCCATTCGCCTTCGGGCTGGTAGGGCGTTTCTGCCGTCAAAATAAGGCGGCGAGGGCAGGTGCGACCGCTGGGCGTGTCGTAGTCGGCCAGTAAAATATCACCGTGGTAATACCACAGCGCACGGGGCAAATGGTGGTGGTGCGCCGTGGCAATGCAGGCGTTGGGGGTGGGGAGCGTCAGCAGCGTGGCTTGCATCGACTTGACCACTGAGGCATAGCTTTTTTGGGCATCAAGCCAAGGCAACCATAGCAGGCTAGCCAAGCTCCACAGCAGGGTCATCCCCACTGCCCAGTTGGTCACCGCTTGCCGCCCAACCAGCCGTTTGCGTGTCACCGCCCACACCCAAGCTGCCGATAAGACCACCGCCAACCCTATTGCCAGCCCATTGAGCTGCGGTAAATACGTTGGGCTGTATTTCACTGCTTTATGCGCCAAGGCCGCAGGCCAACCAAAGTTCATCGCCACCCAGCCCAGCCACATCAAGCCACTGGCCAAGCCCAAGGCCATCACCCCAAACCAGTTAAACAACGCTGCCACCCCGCGCCGTAGGCTATCCAGCTCTGCTGCAGCCAAAATCGCCAAGGGTAGTAACAGGGGGCGAGCGTAAAGCTGATTTTGCCGTGGGGACAGCACCAAAATCAGCAGCAACATCCCCACAAATAACAGCGGTAACTGGTAACGGGCTTCATTCAGCCGCCGTCGGCCTCGCCATAAGGCCCAGCCCGCCAGCGGCCATGCCGGCCATGTAAACCACGGTAGCAAACGCAGGTAATAGCCGAACTCGTGCAACAAACCCAACCGCCCAAAGCCGTAAAACGACCCCAGCGCGAGAGAGTGCCACCATTGGGCGTAAAGGCTGGGGGCATGTTTGGCTAAGGCCAGCGGCCAAGCCAGCATCAGCGGCATCCCCAGCGCCAGTGCAATGGTGATGGCCTTGATGTATTGGCGGGTGCGCCAGCCCTCAAACAGGGGGAGCAGCAAGGCGACCAGCCAGACCGTCGCCACATCGACCAAGCTGCCCGAGAGCATCAACACCGTGCTGCCCAGTGCCAGCGCAATCGCCCCCAAGAACCCCCGTCGCAAGGCCAAGGCGAGACCGTAAAACGCAGCGGCAAACCCTGTCAGCGTCGCCACGTTGGTCGAGAGCTGATGCCCGACCTCGATAAGCCCTAATGAGCCGAGCAAAATCACGACCGTGCTGCGCCCATGCCGGTGTCCCAGCAACTCGCGCCCCGCCAGCCCCAGCAGCAAAAAAGTCAGCGACATAAACAAGGGCGTGGCCAGCCGTGCCGCATCGTGCAGCGGCAACAACCACGGCGATAGCAGCTTGGCAAAGCCCACCGCGACCCAGTAATACAGCGGCGGGACATCCAAGAAAGGTACGCCACCAATGCGTGGCACCAGCCCATCGCCACTGTGGAGCATCCAGTGCACCACGCCGAGTGTATAGGGCTCATCGGGCTTCCACGGGGCATGGCCAAAGATACCCGGCCATAGCCACACAAAGCACAGCAGCAGCAAGAGCCAAGGCTTTTCGGGGGATTTGGGCAGGGTGGGCGGGGTGTGGGGCGAATAGGTCAACATGGGCAAGCCCTGATAGGCACAGCAAAAGCCCCGCCCAGCGGCGGCAGCACGAAAAAAGAGGCAGCCAAGGCTGCCTCTTTTTGTCCAAATCGCAATGGGATTAGCGTGCGAACTTGGCGAACTTCTGTTGGAACTTGTCGATACGGCCTGCCGTGTCCAGCACCTTTTGCTTACCGGTGTAGAACGGGTGGCATTGGGAGCACACTTCAACGTTGAAGCGGTCTTTACTCATGGTGGAGCGGGTCACAAAGGTGTTGCCGCAAGAGCAGGTTACCGACAAATCGGTATATTCTGGGTGAATGCCGTCTTTCATTTCATTTCCTTTGGTCACGGGCGTAGGGGTTTTGCCTACGCTGCTGGGCTAAAACGCGGATTATGCGGGATAGTGTCTGGTCTGACAAGGCGCAAACAGCTTCTTCGAATCTATTCGAACGCAGGCTCATCTGAGTATTGCAGAAGCGACTAAACCTCTTGGTGAGTGCGAGGACAAGTGGAATGAAGTCTATGGGTCGGTGAAGATGAGCCCCCGCACAATTACGAAGAGCAGGGGCTTGTTGTCGAGTTTGGAAAGGCGCACTGAGGTACAGCGGCAAGCCGCTATTCTCGTCCGTATAATGGGCAACTTCTGGCCATTTCGCCCCTTGAGCCGCCCATGTCTTGTTCTGCCGTCCCGCCTCCTGCCGCTGAAACCAGCGAATTTGCGTTGATTCGCCGCCACTTTACCCGCCCCACCCAGCCGCAACGGCAGGGCGTTATCTTGGGGGTGGGGGACGATGCCGCCATTTTGCAGCCCACCGCAGGGCAGGATTGCGTGGTGTCCACCGATATGCTGGTGGCAGGCCGACACTTTTTTGCCGATACCGACCCCCGCCGCTTAGGCCACAAAACCCTCGCGGTGAATTTGTCCGACATCGCCGCCATGGGCGGCACGCCGCGTTGGGTGACGTTGGCCGCTGCCCTGCCGTCGCTGGACGAGGCATGGGTGGCGGCGTTTGCCGAAGGGCTGTTTGCCCTCGCTGACCAATACGCCGTGCAAGTTGTCGGTGGCGACACCACACGCGGCCCGTTGACGTTGTGTGTGCACATCATGGGCGAAGTCCCGACGGGGCAGGCTTTGCGCCGTGACGGGGCACAGCAGGGCGACGATATTTGGGTCAGCGGGGCATTGGGCTTGGCTGCTGCGGCTTTGGCGCATTTGCAGCACCGTGCCGTGCTGCCTGCGACGGTGCTCGCCGATTGCCAGCACCGCCTAGAAGCCCCCACCCCCCGCCTCAGCTTGGGCGTGGCCTTGCGTGGACTGGCGACGGCGGCGATTGATGTGTCGGATGGGTTGCTGGCCGACCTAGGGCATATTGCGGCCCGTAGCCAATTGGCGGCGGAAGTCGAGGCGGCCAGCCTTCCGACTCACCCCTATCTGGCGGCGCAGCGGGGGCAGTGGCTGTCGGCCATTGCCGCTGGGGGCGACGACTACGAGCTGTGTTTTACCGCCCCTGTTTCGGCACGCAGCACGCTGCTGGCCTTGATGACCCCGCTGGGGCTGCCCCTGACCCGCATTGGGCGCATGGTGGCCGGACACGGCGTTTCCCTGCTGGATGCCACAGGTCACCCCCTTACTTTGGCGTACCACGGCTATGACCATTTCGCTTAATCCTCGCCGCCCCGATGGGGCTTTTTTGCGGGCGCACCCTGCCCACTTTATCGCCCTTGGCTTTGGCAGTGGCTTGGCACCGCGTGCCCCAGGGACGGTTGGGACGCTGGCCGCGTTGCCGCTCTACGCGCTGTTTGTCTGGCTCGGCGCCAGCCCGCTGCTGATTGCCAGCCTGTTGCTGCCGGCCTTTGCGCTGGGGGTGTGGGCGTGCGAAGTCACGGGGCGGGCGTTGGGCGTGCCTGACCACGGCGGCATGGTGTGGGATGAGATCGTGGCGATGTGGGCGGTGTTGGTCTGTCTGCCAGAAACCCCGATGGCGTGGGGGCTTGGCTTTGGGCTGTTCCGCCTGTTTGACATTGTGAAGCCGTGGCCGATTGGCTGGCTGGATGCACGGGTCAAGGGTGGCTTTGGCGTGATGCTGGATGACGCGCTGGCGGCAGGCTTTGCTTTGGCCGTGTGGGTGGGGCTGGTGCGGGTGTTTGGTTTTTAATTCCCCGTCGGCGGAGGCGTGCGTGGCAGACGGGTTTGGCCGTGATTCTTCTTTCGTGGCGCGTGGCGGGGTGGGGTGGTTGGTTTTGGGTCTAGGTTTTAGCACCGGTGGCCTCGCCACCAACTACGCCGTCGGAGGGGAATAAAAGCCAGTCCGCGTAGCGAATGCAGGCTCATCCGAGTCCCGCAGACTTTTTAAATACGTGCTGCGTATCGTGCCCAAAGCACCCCCTCTTTATCGCAGCAGACGATAAAGAGGGGGGTGACGTAGGCTTGCAGGCGGCAAAGCTGTGCTTAGCCGACCCAATCCGATTCGGCTGCCGACGACCCTTGCTGCCCCGCCAAAATCACTTCTGGCAGCGATACCGTATCCGCGTCGTGGCTGGCGGCAGACATCCACCGCGCCACCGTAGCTTCGTCGAGCGGCAAGCTGGGGCGGAGCTGGTGTAGTACGTCGCCCCCCAAAGTATTGAGGTCGGCGAGGCGGCTAAACATGGCTTCCATTTCAGGCGAAAAGCCCTGCCCTGCGCCTTCGGTTTGCGCGGTTTGCCAGCAGGCAAAAAAGTCACGTTCGACTTGTCCGAGTTCACGCCCCAAGCTGATAAAGAATTGCTCCGCCCATGCTAAATCGGCTTGGGGCAGGGTGGCTGCAGTCAGCGAGGGGGCGGGGAGGTGCGGTGTAGTCAATGGCTGAAGTGTTATCATAAGGGTCGGGAATTCGTCGGTTTGAATACACGCTCAACACTTAGATTGAGCTGGTTTCTGCACTGCACACAGGGGGTAGGGAAGCGTGCAGTGCAGTCCATTTGCCTTTTAACGAGGGGGACGCGGGGGGCGGTTTTTTTGGGCTTCGACTTCGGGGGCGCGGACATCAGCGGCCAGCTTGTCGAGCACGCCGTTTACAAAGCGATGGCCATCGGTACCGCCAAAGGTTTTGGCGATTTCGATGGCTTCGTTGATGATGACCGGATACGGGGTGTCGGCATGTTGGGTCAGCTCCAGTGCCGCCACCCGCAAAATCGCCCGCTCAACAGGGCTGACTTCTTTAGCATCGCGGTCATAGTAGTTGACCAAGAGCTTATCGAGAATATCGGCGTTTTGGATGACACCAAACAACAAAGCGCGCAGCAGGGATTCGTCAGCTTTGGCGAAGTGTTCATTTTCGCGCAGGTTGTTTTCGATGTTGGTGGCGGTCAGGGCATTCAACTGCCACTGATACACGCCTTGGACGGCAAATTCACGGGCGCGGCGACGGGCGGTTTTCATGAAAATAATTCCTGTTGCAAGTTAGCCATTTCAACGGCGACACGGGCGGCTTCACGGCCTTTTTCTACCATGCGCACTTCGGCTTGTTCGTCGGTTTCGGTGGTCAGAATCGCATTGGCAATCGGCAGGCCGTAGTCCAGTGCCACACGGCTTACGCCTGCGCCAGATTCGTTCGAGACCAGCTCAAAATGGTAGGTTTCCCCGCGAATCACCGCACCCAAGGCAATCAGCGCGTCGAATTCGTGGCTCTCAGATTGCGCCATAGCTTGCAAGGCCAGTGGAATCTCCAGCGCACCAGGGACAGTAGCCAGCGTAATGTTGCCGGCGGGTACGCCCAGTGCAATGAGTTCGGCGAGACACGCATCACGCAGCCCTTCGCAGACTGGGGCGTTAAAGCGACTCATCACCACGCCAATAAACAACGCAGAGCCGTTAAGCTGGGGTTCGAGGAGGCGAATACCTTGAGACATGGCAACTCCGTCCCTACAACGCGGCATAAGGACATCGCCGGTGCAGGCATAAATGAGGGAAAGTAAAAAGAGAAGCCGCCGATTTTACCATATTGCACGCCCTGCCCTGCCTTACCGTTCTAGGGGGCGCACACAGGGTCACGGTGCGATGCTCACCTACCGGTTTTCTGGCCGTGCCGCACCTTCGCGGCTTGCCCTCGCAGCAGTAGACAACGCCCCACCGAATCCGCAACTATCATGGCTTCTTTGCATCCACACAAGACGACCGCCATGACCCTCCCGCCCGAACTCCTCGCCTTCTTAAGTCGCGCTAATACCCTGATGCAGCAGCTCGAAGCCACGCTGCCTCCCGCCTTGCCTGCTGTTGACTGGACGGCGACCGCCTTTCGCTGGCATAGCCACCAAGGGCGTGGAGGCTTGGTGGCGGTCGGTGCGCCGCACTGTCTGGCGCTCGATACGCTGGCAGGGGTCGAGGCGCAAAAAGCCCAGTTGTTGCGGAATACCCGCCAGTTTGTGCAAGGGCGTTCGGCCAATAACGTGTTGCTAACTGGCGCACGCGGCACCGGCAAATCCTCGTTGGTCAAAGCGTTGTTGCCCGAATTTGCTGCCCAAGGCCTGCGCTTGGTGGAGGTAGATAAGCAGCACCTCGCCGAGCTGACCCAGATACTCGACTGCCTTGCCCCGCGCCCCGAGCGGTTTATTTTGTTCTGCGATGACCTGTCGTTTGAAGAAGGGGACGATGCCTACAAAGCCCTAAAATCGGCACTGGATGGCGGGCTGTCGCGCCGTGCAGACAATGTGTTGGTCTATGCCACGTCTAACCGGCGGCATTTAATGCCTGAGCGGATGGCCGACAATCTGGGGCAGCGGGCGGCGGATGGCGAAATCCACCCTGCCGAAACGGTCGAAGAAAAAGTGTCTTTGTCTGAACGCTTTGGGTTGTGGCTATCGTTTTATCCATTTGACCAAGATACCTACCTTGCTGCGGTGGGCGTGTGGCTGGCGACGTTTCAGGTGCCGCTGGATGAGGCAGCGCAGCGGGCGGCCTTGCTGTGGTCGTTGACGCGCGGGGCGCGGAGTGGCCGTGTGGCATGGCAATTTGCGTGCGACTGGGCAGGGCGGACGGCAGTAGAGCGGTTGCAAGGTTGACAAGCGGTTCATGCGCTAGGAAGCGCAGGAGCTATGTCCTCCCCATCCCTGTCAAAATACCCCACGCACAATATCCACAATCAAGCCCGTCGCCACGGCAACCAAGAGCAAATCTGCACCAGCCATGACCCAGTGATGCCCCAGCCGAGAAGGTAAGCGGCGATACAGTGGTGCGGGGGCGTAGCGCACGGCCAAGCCTGGGGGTAGCGGCCTGCCCCGTATTAACTGTCGTTGAATCCCTGGTGGAAGAGCGCGTCCTCGGTGACTCTCCATGCCGAGTTCCCGCACCAAGATGCGTGCCTCCATCGCCCCAATGCCTGCCTGCATCCTCATTGTGCGGTCATGGCCATAGGGTGCCGCATGGCGATAAGCCCGAGGGGCAGGGGGGTGATGTGGGGCTGGGCGGTAGGCTGGGCTGTAGGGTCGGTTATTGTTAGGGCGGGGGTGATACCGATGTTCGGCCTGATGCCGTCCTCCCTGTCCTCGGTCTTGCCACGCGTTCTGATACCCTGCGTAGGGGGCGCGAAAGTCACGTCCCTGATCCTCGCCATGCCCTCTGGCCATTGCCCATGAAGGTAGCCATAGGGCGAAGCTTGTCAGGCAGACCAGACCAATACGAGAAGAAAAGTGGTGCATGGGGTATCCTTTTTGGGCTGTTCAGCTTAATTGGGCAGGCGAGATTGCCCTGCATGACCAAAATTAAAGAACGCACGTCGTCTGTCCTATTCTTTTTTGGAGTATCCCCCTATGTTTATCGTTGTGACGGGTGCCGCTGGTTTTATTGGCTCAAATCTGGTCAAAGCCCTGAATTTGCGTGGCGAAACCAATATTATCGCGGTCGATGACCTGACCGACGGCCCCAAATACCGCAATTTGGTCGATTGCGACATCGCTGACTATGTAGACAAAACCTGCTTTCTCGCCCGCCTAAAAGCAGGTCACTACGACCGCAAAATCCGCGCCATCCTGCACCAAGGGGCGTGCTCCGACACCATGGAGCACGATGGCCAGTACATGATGGCCAACAACTACCAATACACGCTAGACCTGTTTGACTGGTGCCAGCAAGAGGCGATTCCTCTGCTGTATGCGTCCAGTGCGGCGGTGTATGGCGGCGGGCAAATCTTCCGAGAAGACCGTGCCTGCGAATCGCCGCTCAACGTCTATGGCTACTCTAAATTTCTGTTTGACCAAGTGGTTCGTCGCCGTTTTGACCAGCGCACGGCACAAGTAGTCGGCTTCCGCTATTTCAATGTTTACGGCCCCCGCGAGCAGCACAAAGGCCGGATGGCCTCGGTGGCGTTTCACCATTTCAACCAGTATCGCGACACCGGCAAGGTCAAGCTTTTTGCGGGCAACGATGGCTATCCTAATGGCGGGCAAATGCGGGATTTTGTGTCTGTTGAGGATGTGGTCAAGGTCAATTTGTTTTTCCTTGACCGCCCCGAAAAATCAGGCATTTTTAACCTTGGCACCGGACGCGCCCAGCCGTTTAACGATGTGGCGGTGGCGGCGGTCAATGCCTGCCGATACGCTGCCGGACTGCCCCCGCAATCGCTAGAAGTATTGGTCGCAGAAGGGGTGATTGAGTACATTCCTTTTCCCGAGGCGCTCAAAGGTAAGTACCAAAGCTATACCGAGGCTGACATTAGCCGTCTCCGCGCAGCGGGCTATACCGCTCCTCTATTGAGCGTGGCGGAAGGCGTGGCTTGCTATGGTGTGGGGCAGGTTGGGCTTTAACGAAAAAGCAGCGTAAATCCCCTTCCTTTGGGTGGGGGATTTACGCCGTGTCTATGTAATTGACTATAACCACATGTTAGCCGCTACCAAAATCCGTATCTACTCCACGCCAACTTGGGGGGATAGGCACCTTGGTACGCATTTTTTTGCCTAAAACTGAAGCCCCCCATTAACGTGCTGGAATCGTCCCCATCCGCTCTTTTAGGCGGGGCTGGTAGCCGCTGCTAAAGTTGGCGGCGTAATGCACCGCATTCGCCATCACCTTTTGCACATAGTCACGCGTTTCGGTGAAGGGGATGGTTTCGGCGTAGATCGCCCCTTCGAGCGGCTCGTTGGCCTGCCATGCCCGTGCGCGACCAGGGCCGGCGTTATACGCTGCTGTCGCCATCACCGCATTGCCGTCTAGGCGGTCAAAGACATGGCGCAAATACCATGTGCCGAGCTGAATATTGGTGCCGATTTCGTTAACCGAAAAACTGCCCAGCCCAATTTTGCCGGCAACCCATTTGGCGGTGGCGGGCATCAGCTGCATCAGCCCCGAAGCCCCTACCCCAGAGCGGGCGATATGGACAAACCGGCTTTCTTGGCGAATCAAGCCGTAAATCCACGCCTCATCTACATCCAACTGGTTGGCGTAGCGGTGCGTAATGTCGCGGTAGGGCGACAAATAACGCAGGCTAAAGTCATGCAGCCTTTCGGTACGGTCGGCACTGTAAATCGCCATATCGTAAAAGCCCGCTTGTCGTGCGACTTCTGCGGCGGCCAGCAGCTTTTCATCCGAAGCACCGCGCATGGCAAAACGCCACTCGCGCCGTGCATCTTCGCGGAACTCTGGCAGTCCCAAACGGGTAGAAATACCAAATAAGGCCAGAGCACGCTGTACCGAAGGCGTTTGCCCCATCGCCACCACATCGCGTTCCGCTACCACAAAACGGGCAGGGGATTCGCCGATCGACGTGCCCAGCTCTTCCCGCGCTAACAGACCGTAAAAGCCATTGAACTGGCTAATCCGCGCAAACAAGGGATTGGCTTCGCCGCCCTTGCCGCGTGCTTTGAGCGCACGACCGCGCCAGTACAGCCAGTTTTGGTTGTTTTTGCTGGCTTCGGGCATGGCCTCGGTGACGCGCAAGACCGTATCCCACCGACCCTGCCGCAAGGCTGCACGTCCCCACCAGTCCCACTGTTCCGCAGAAAGCTGGGCGGGGTCGGCCTTATCAAACCACACCAAGGCACTCACCATGTCTTGTTTTTTGGCGGCCACCAAGGCCAGCTGCCCCCAGCCATAGCCCACATCGTGCGCGTCTAGCCGTCCTGCCACATTCGCCAGTTGCGCGGCTGCCGTGCCCAGTTCGGCCTTGGCTTGCTTTTGAATGGCGAAGAGCGCGGCTTCCTGCCCTGCTTTGCTGGCGGTATCACTCAGATTGGGGGCGGAGAGCTGTCCCGCTGATAGCGGGCTGCTGGTGAACTGGCTGACCGCGCGGGCGGTGTTGAGGTTGCCAGCGGTGAGCTGCAGACGCACGCGCCGCCAGACTTCGGCTTCAGACAGCTTGCCGCTGTTGGCGAGTGCATCAAACAGGGCGGTACAGCCGGCTGGCGTTGCTCGTCCTGTTGCCCAACGGCCTCTCGCTTCGGTCAGGGCTTCGCCTTCCCCTTGTTTAAAGCGGCGCAAGGTGTCGCTGCACTGCACATCTTCATCGCGTGCGGCAGGGGCGAGTTTGGCGTATTCAGTCGCAAATTCTGTCCAGAAGCCATATTTGGCCAGTTTTTTCAGCCACTCCAGCCGCAAGCGTTCTGCCAACGCACTGTCGGGGTTGCGGCTGAGAAAACCCTGCACTTCTGCCGCAGAAACCGCATCTAAATTACGCGCCAACTGCCAATACTGTGGGTAGCTTTCCAGTACGGAGCCCCGCGCCGAGGCTTGTGCGGCCGACAAGGCAGTGGGTGAGCCTGCACGCGCTGCCGCCAAATCGGCCTCGACAGAAGCCCAAGCGGGCAGTGCTGCAAAACAAAGAAGCAAAGCGATTTTTTTCAAAGCAGAGTCTCAACGAGGGTAACAAAGTGAAAATGGCTCAAGGCGGCCTAAGAACCTGCTCAAAGCCGCCGCCGTGCCAGCAAACTACATACCCTCAAGTATGCCGCAATAGCCCTGCTGCCCGATACCCAAGACCGTGCCGCAACGTGCCCCTTGGTGGGTGGGTGAGCGGGGTTAGCGCACCAAATACAGCAGCGGAAACAGCACCACCCACACCAAATCCACCATGTGCCAATACGATGCACCGGTCTCCATTCCTGCATGGTTCGTCGCCGTGTAACCGCCCCGCGCGGTTTTTACGGTGACAAAGCCCATGATGACCATGCCCAAGACAACGTGCATCAGATGAAAAATCGAAAGCCCAAGGTAAAACATATAAAACAGGTGGGTGGATAGGCTCACCCCTTCGGCGAACTTGGCGGACAGCTCGACCGATTTCACTGCGCAAAATCCCAGTCCCGCGCCACAGACCCCCAGCAACCAGTACGTCGCCACACGGGGACGGTCTTGGCGTATGGCCGCCACGGCTTGCGCTGCCGCATAGCCGCCGGTCAATAAGGCCACGGTGTTAAACACCCCAAACCGCGCATCCAGCGTGCGCTGATAGGTGGTGAATTCGGCCAAATGGGCTTGTCGTGCCACGGCGTAAGCTAAAAAGAACACGCCAAACACCAGCAGCTCCGCCAAGATAAATACCCACATCGCCAAATCCCCAGGATAGTTGGCGGGTGGGGGCGCTGCTGCTGGCGGGCAGGTTGCTGTAGGCAGAGGTAGGGTGGTCATCGCCAAGCTCCAAAAAAAACGGTCGGTGCATCGCTGCCCGACCGGAACTTCAACAAAGGAAGAAGGAGAAACTGTTGGGG
>CALMOJ010000194.1 GCA_937871815.1 uncultured Neisseriales bacterium | reverse complement strand
GCCGCCTACGTAGATGCCGCCGCCATACTGACCCGCACAGCGTAAAAACTCACTGTTGCTGATTTGCAGCAACTGCCCGCTATTGGTCGCCCAGATACCACCGCCATAGGTTGCCGCACTGCCGCAGTCGACAAAGCGGCAGCCTTGTAGTTGGGCGGGGGTATTGGTGAGATAAATCGCTCGCCGATTGGGGGTGTTAAACGTGCTGTCCGCCACTGTAAATTGCGCGAGGTTTTTGACCTCAATCGCAGTCCAACTACCAGTCGCCTCATGCCACTTGCCGCTAACCTGCACCCCTGCCACCGCCAGCTTCATCGCGCCGTCAAAGTTGAGACTAGGCAGCCACAGTTGGCTATTGCGGATGGTGACCTGCCCTTCCGCAGCCACCGTACTAAGGGTGGCTTGATTGGCAAAGCACACCACCGCGCCGTCCATCGTCCACGGAAAATGCACGGTCAGGCTTTTCTCAAGCAGCCACCGTCCGCCCCGAATACCGGCTTTGAGTGCGGCTTCGGTCAGTGGTTTTTCTCCCAGCCATTCATTCCACACCCCAAACCCGCTGTAACCCCAATCAACGCCCCACGGTGTGGCGTTGGGCAACCCTAATACTTCTGCCGCCAGCTTGCTTAACATCGGCAGAGAGTTCGCATCCATCTCTAATACATCCACCCATTCCGACAGCACTTGGCTTTGCTCCGTGCTGAGTGGGCTATCCAAGCGGCACAGAATCAGGGCATCTAGGATAAAGCTCAAGGTCAGTTTATTTGCCTCGGTCAGGCGGCAAAATTCAATGAGCTGGGCTTGGTCTAGCTGCTGGGCTTGGGCAAACAGCTTGGCTTGGCTGTCTGTACCCAGCTTTAACGCCCCCAGCAGCAGCTTAAATAAGCGGCTTTCGGTTGTGCTGACTTCGCCTTTTAGCAACAGCAGGGCGGCCAAAAAGGTGGCGTAGGTTTCGCGGGTGTGGGCATCGCATTCGGCGGCAAAGTGAGCGGGCAGGCCTTGTTGCTCTAGCCGCACAGTGTCGGCATCGCGCAGCAATTGGGCGAGGTTAAGGGCGGTGGTCATGGGGGTTTCCTTGTGGTGGCAAATAGATAAAGTTAAGGCAGCAGGGTGGCGATACGGCGGGCATCCAGCGGACGGCGCAGCAGGCGGGGAATATTGGCGGCAGGGTCGGGCTGTGCCAGCAGGCCGCTGACCCGTGCGGCATCCAGCGGACGGCGCAGCAAACGGGCGGTGTTTTGGCAGTCGCCCTTCACCGTCAAGGCTGCCCACTGCCGTTGGTAATCCGGCTCAGCAGTGCCACGGGCGGCGCGGGCTTCGCGCAACAGTCCCAGTACATCGACAGGGGCAAGGTCGAGCAAGTCCAGTTCGCTCGGCTCCGGCAGGGCAATCCCCACCCGCGCCCCAATCGTCTTGAGCTGGGCAAAAAACGTTTGGCGCAAGGTGTGCAGCTGGGTGCTGGTGTCGTCCAGCCGTGTCAGCGCGGCTTGGGCGGTGTAGCGCAGCTCGGTGGCATCGGCCTGCACTTCGGGGGTATCGGCCAAAGCCAAGATGCGGTTCAGCCGGTTCAAATGCAGATGGGCGCGGCGTTGCTCACCCTCCAAAAAGCGGGCGTAGGCGGTGAACTGCTGCTTAAAGTGGCGGGCAAAGCTCAGGGCGCGGGTCTGTTGGTTCCAGTCGTCGAGCTGGGTCAACAGCGGGGTTAGCGGATAGTCGGACTTGGGGCGGTTGGCGCGGACGGGAATCACCGCCAAGGCCGGCAAAGCCCGCTCCGCCAAGGTTTGCGCCATCATCGCCACCACTTTGGCGGTTTCGGCGGCGGGGTGGGCATCGGCGTGGGTGACGACCACAATGCGCGGCAAATCGGCTCGCAGCGAAGCCAAAAACGCCAAGTCCTCCTCGGGCAGCGTCCCCGCTTTGGCCGACACCACCCACACCAAAACATGGGCGGTGTTGAGCTGGGCACGGGCAATGGCCTCGTCGGTGCGCTCGCCCCAGCTTTCGCTGTCGGGTTTGGAATAGCCTGGGGTGTCCAAAAACGCGAGGCTGTCCCACGCAAAATCGGGGTCGGTGACAAAGGCCGATTGCAGCAGCTCGCCAACGTTGCTGCCGTGGTTTTCGGCCTCTTCGTGGGTCAGGCTGGCGAACTCGGCTTCGCTCAGCACCACGCGCTGGCGGAACATGTTGAGTGCCACCACGCTGGCCTCAGCACCACGCAGCAAATAAGTGGGCAGAGCGGTGGTGGGGTCAGCCGCGACCTGCACCGCACGTTTCCCCACCAAGGCGTTAATCAGCGAAGACTTGCCCGCACTAAACGCCCCACCAAAGCCGACGATGGTTTTTTGCGCCAAATCGGGAAATTCGCAGAAATCGCGAAAGCGTTGCAGCTCCTGTTCCAAGGCAAACAGAATATCGGCGAAATTGTCAGGGCTACCTTGCCGCGCCAAGGCACGAAGGTCGTGGCGCAGCAGGTTTTCTAGCGCGGCAAGACCGGCACTGAGCGGGCTATCGTCCCGCCGGCGGCGGGTGGCGCGGCACAGCAGGTCGTAGCGGTCGTGGGGGGTGGTCATCGGGGCGTTCCTTTGGGGGTGTGTGCCATTGGGTTAAAAGTTGATATTACGCGTATTTTGCGGGGGGGGTAGGTCGGGTTTTAACCCGACATCGCTGCTGCCCCGCCGCCCACCACCGCCGCCCCGTGGCCGTGGGACGGGTGGCGCAATCGGCGGGTAGGTCGGGTTT
>CALMOJ010000193.1 GCA_937871815.1 uncultured Neisseriales bacterium | reverse complement strand
CTAAGTATTTAAAAACCCCCCTCAATTTAATCATTGAGGGGGGTTTTTGCTTTTTCGGAGTAATGGTGTCGCAAGGTCGTAGCGAGAAATGTGCTAAAATTAGCGTCATTTTTCCATCACATCGAAACCTTTCTATGTCTCGTAATCTACGCAATATCGCCATTATCGCCCACGTTGACCATGGTAAAACGACCTTGGTTGATAAGCTCCTGCACCAGTCCGGCACCTTCCGAGAAAACCAGCAAATCGCCGAACGGGTGATGGACTCTAACGACATTGAGCGTGAACGCGGGATTACTATCTTGGCGAAGAACACCTCCGTCGAGTACAACGGCACACACATCAATATCGTAGATACCCCAGGTCATGCCGACTTTGGCGGTGAAGTTGAGCGCGTCCTTGGGATGGTTGATGGTGTGGTTTTGCTTGTGGATGCACAAGAAGGCCCGATGCCCCAAACACGTTTTGTGACCAAAAAAGCACTGGCTCTCGGCCTCAAACCCATTGTTGTGATTAACAAAATTGACCGCCCTGGTGCACGTCCTGACTGGGTTGTGGATCAAACTTTTGATTTGTTTGATAAACTCGGTGCGACCGATCAGCAATTGGATTTCCCTATTGTTTATGCTTCAGGCCTGAATGGCTTTGCTAAGCTGGAACTAGAAGACGAGTCCCTCGATATGCGCCCGCTGCTGGACACTATTCTGAGCCACGTTGAATCGCCTAAGGGTAGCCCTGACGAGCCACTGCAACTCCAAATTTCTGCGCTCGATTATTCCACTTACACCGGTCGTATTGGTGTGGGTAAAGTTGCCCGTGGTCGGATTAAGCCAGGCCAGCAAGTGGTGGTGATGGTGGGTCCAGATAGCCAGCCAAAAGCCGCAAAAATCAACCAAGTATTGGGCTTCCAAGGGCTTGAACGCGTGCTGGTTGATGAAGCACAAGCGGGCGATATCATTTTGATTAATGGTATTGAGGATATTGGTATTGGTGTCACCATTTGCGACCGAGACACACCCGAAGCCTTGCCCATGCCTTCTGTAGATGAACCTACGCTGAACATGACCTTCCAAGTTAATAACTCGCCACTCGCAGGGACAGAAGGCAAGTTCGTGACAACCCGCCAGTTGCGCGACCGTCTGCAAAAAGAACTGCTGACCAACGTGGCCTTGCGCGTGGAAGACATGGACGACGTAGATAGCTTCCTCGTTTCTGGTCGGGGTGAGCTGCACTTGACCATTTTGTTAGAAAACATGCGCCGCGAAGGGTTCGAACTCTCTGTTTCTAAGCCCCGCGTTGTCGTCAAAGAAATTAATGGCGAAAAATGCGAGCCTTACGAAATGCTGACGGTTGACCTTGAAGATGAAAATCAAGGTGTCGTGATGGAAGAACTGGGTCGCCGTCGTGGCGAGCTGCAAGATATGGTGTCCGATGGCAATGGCCGCACCCGTCTTGAATACCGCATTCCAGCGCGTGGCCTGATTGGTTTCCAAGGTGAGTTCATGACCATGACCCGTGGCTCTGGCTTGATGGCACATGTATTTGATGAATATGCCCCGATGAAAGCAGACATGCCAGGTCGTCGCAATGGTGTGTTGGTTTCTCAAGAAAATGGCGATGCAGTCGCTTATGCACTGTGGAAGCTAGAAGACCGTGGTCGTATGTTTGTTAGCCCGGGCGAAAAACTGTACGAAGGCATGATTATCGGGATTCACTCGCGTGAAAATGACCTCGTGGTTAACCCGATTAAGGGCAAGCAATTGACCAACGTGCGCTCTTCTGGCACCGACGAAGCCGTGCGCCTGACGACACCAATTAAGATGTCGCTCGAATACGCCGTTGAGTTTATTGACGATGATGAGCTGGTTGAAATCACCCCCATCTCGGTTCGCGTGCGCAAACGTCACCTCAACGAACATGAGCGTAAAAAAGCCCTGCGCGGTCTTTGATTTTTATAAGGTCGGGCGTGGTTTGAAACATGCTTTGCACTAGACGCTGTAACGCGCGACTAGGTGTGGGAAAGGGCTGGATTCTGTACTCATCAGAATGCCAGCCCTTTGCTTACGTTGAAATTCAGAAAAAAATGCTCATTGACCTCGTGCCAACTGCGCTTTTTTTCTGAATTTCGCCTTGGCTGACCCTTCGTTCGCTAGATGGTAAACAGGCTCTTAGGTGCAAGCCATCCACCCATCCCCGCCCCCTCGCCCCTTTTCTGTAAAGGACTTCCCCCATGAACTTCCCGCCCCGCCCTTTTCCTGCTACCCGTATGCGTCGGATGCGCCACGATGCTTTCTCCCGCCGCCTGATGCAGGAAAACACCCTCACCGCCAACGACCTCATTTACCCCGTATTTGTACTAGAAGGCACAGGGCGGCAAGAAGCCATTGCCTCCATGCCCGGCGTGACACGGCAAAGCCTCGACCTGCTATTACGCACCGCCGAGCAAGCTCTCACCTTGGGCATTCCTGCGCTGGCTTTATTTCCCGTGATTGAGTCGGGCAAAACCCTCGATGGCGAAGAAGCGTGCAATCCAGAGGGGCTGGTGCCGACCGTCGTCCGAGCCTTAAAGCGCGAGTTTCCTACGCTGGGCATCATTACCGATGGTGCGCTCGACCCCTACACCACCCATGGCCAAGATGGCGTGATTGACGATACCGGCTATGTGCTGAACGACGAAACCAGCGGCATTTTGGTGCGTCAAGCCCTGTGTCATGCCGAAGCCGGTGTGGACATTGTTGCCCCATCCGACATGATGGATGGGCGGATTGGTGCAATTCGGCAGGGGCTAGAACAAGCCGGCTTTATCCATACCCGCATCCTCAGCTATGCCGCCAAATATGCCTCCAGCTACTATGGCCCTTTCCGTGATGCGGTCGGGTCGGCTGGCAACCTCGGTAAGGCAGACAAAAAAACCTACCAAATGGATCCTGCCAACAGCGATGAAGCCCTGCACGAAGTCGCCCTCGATTTAGCCGAAGGGGCGGATATGGTGATGGTGAAGCCGGGTTTGCCATATCTGGATATTGTGCGCCGTGTTAAAGATACCTTTGGTGTGCCAACCTTTGCCTACCAAGTCTCTGGCGAATACGCCATGCTCAAAGCCGCCGCCCAACAAGGCTGGTTAGACGAAACCGCTTGCATGTTAGAAAGCCTGCTGGCGTTTAAACGTGCAGGCGCAGATGGCGTGTTGACCTATTTCGCACTGGATGCCGCCCGCGCCCTTGCCAAGCAATAATAGGCCGCCCGCAAACCAATAGGCCAACGACGACGGGGGCGGGATTAGACCCCGCCCCCCGTTCGTTCCTAGCACTGGCTTACCGAGTATCGCCGTGCGTAAACCGCTTCTTAGCGGACAGGTGTCAATAGCACCTGCACCAAAGTCCGCTCATACACCGCCGACAGCTTGGCGATTTCCTCCACCGCCACGCACTCGTCGATTTTGTGGATGGTCGCGTTCAGTGGGCCGAATTCGACCAGCTCACGGCAAATGTCCTTGATAAACCGCCCGTCCGACGTGCCGCCACTGGTGGACAGCTCAGGGCGTTGCCCCGTCACCATCTCAATCGCATCGCCGATGGCATCCGTGAGCCGCCCCTTGTGGGTCAAAAACGGATTGCCCGACAGTGACCAGTCCAAATCGTAATCCAAGCCATATTGGTCGAGGATTTTATGGGTTTGCGCCATTAAGCCCTCTGCCGTGTTTTCGGTAGAGAAGCGGAAATTAAACTGTACGGTCAATGCTCCAGGAATAATGTTGGTCGCCCCTGTCCCCGCGTGGATATTGGAGATTTGCCATGTGGTGGGCGGGAAATACGCATTGCCGGTGTCCCATTCCGTGGCGGCTAGCTCGGTCAGGGCAGGGGCGGCAAGGTGAATCGGGTTTTTAGCCAAGTGCGGATAGGCAATGTGCCCTTGCACCCCTTTCACCGTCAGATGGCCAGACAGCGAACCCCGCCGCCCGTTTTTAATCGTGTCGCCAAACGCATCGGTAGAGGTCGGCTCGCCGACAATGCAGTAGTCGATGAGCTCGCCCCGCGCCGCCAAAGTTTCCACCACCCGACGCGTACCGTTCTCTGCCACGCCCTCTTCGTCTGAAGTGAGCAGAAAGGCAATCGACCCTGGATGGTCAGGATGCGCGGCCACAAAGGCCTCTACGGCGGTCACAAATGCCGCCAGCGAGGTCTTCATATCCGCCGCACCGCGCCCATACAGCATTCCGTCGCGAACTTCGGGGGCAAAAGGCGGGCTGCTCCAGTTTTCTAGCGGCCCCGTGGGCACCACGTCGGTATGCCCCGCTAAGCAAATCAGCGGTGCGCTTTCTCCTCGTCGTGCCCAGAGATTGTCAACCTCGTCAAAGCGCAGCGTTTCCAGCGTAAAGCCGATGGCTTCTAGCCGCGCCGCCAACAAGGCTTGGCAGCCTGCATCGTTGGGGGTGGTCGAATCGCGGCGAATCAGCTCAAGGGTGAGGTCGTAGGTCGGGTTCATGGCAAGGCCTTACAGTGAATAAAGTGGGGGGGCAGTGTAGCGGAAAATCCGATGACGGCAAGCCGTGCCCCGCTGCTGCGGTTCAGCCTGATGGGGTAGAAAGGCGCGGCTCTAATAACCTGTTTAAAGCCTCGCGAACGACGGGTCAGTCAAGGCGAAATGAACCGAAAAAATGGCGTTGGACTTAAATCAACACGTATGTTTCGGGGCATTTCAACGCAGGATCACCCGAGTCTCGCAGACTTTGAACACGTTCTAAGCGACTGCCGCAAAACGCGCGGCATACGCCGCTTCTGAAAACCCAATCGTCAGGGTTACGCCATCGGTTAGCACGGGACGTTTAATCAGCGAAGGGTAGGTGCAGAGCAAGGTCAAGGCCTTCTCGGGCTGGGCAGCGAGGGCTTGGTCAGCGGGGGAAAGCCCACGCCACGTCGTGCCGCGCCGGTTCAGCAGCGTATCCAGCGTGCCGCCCTGCGCCACCCACGCCGTTAGCAGGGCTTCGGTCACCCCTTGCTTTTTGAAATCGTAAAACGTGGCAGGGATGGCGTGTTCCGCCAACCATAGGCGGGCTTTTTTGACCGTGCTGCAATGGGGAATGCCGTAAAGGGTTAGGGACATCAATACACCGTATGCAAAGGAGTGAAGGGAGGGGGTATACCGTGCTGGCTTAGATGTTTAGCCTCTCTGCCCAGATTAGCGGGGTTTTTTTGTGATAATCCAAGCCAAAGTATGGCGCAAAAAAACCTGCACGCGGCAGGTTTTCAGCGGGGTCGTGCAGGCGGATTACGCGGCTTCGTCTTCGTCAGACTCGTCGGATTCGTAGCCGGTACCAAACAGGTGGGTACACAAAAAGCCATAGGTGATATGAGTCAGACAGAGTTCGGCATGGTCGCCGCTCAGTTGCGCACTGGCCGCATCCAACAAGCCGCCGAGTTCATCGAGAATATCGTTGATTTCGTCCTCGTCCAGCTCTACGTCATCGGGCGAGTCGCCAGAGGCCAAAAAGAACAGCAAATTCACAATCGCATCGGCAAAGGAAATCGGCTCGCCCTCTTCGTCTTCGCTAAACGCCTCGTCCAGTGCGTCAGAGGGTAGCTCAAGCCCAAGGTCTTCGGTCAACAGCGTTTGTGCCAGCTCACCAGCCAGCAAAAAAGCGTAGCTGGACAGCTCGGCAATCGCCAAATCAGGCTCAAAATCAGCATCGGTGCTTAGGTTAGACATGGTGTAGCTCCTAGGTAAGGGGAAAGGCAGAGACCGCAAAGGATAGCCGGTGTGGGCAAA
Source organism: uncultured Neisseriales bacterium (assembly GCA_937871815.1). Taxonomy (GTDB): domain Bacteria; phylum Pseudomonadota; class Gammaproteobacteria; order Burkholderiales; family Aquaspirillaceae; genus Rivihabitans. The sequence goes on along the minus strand of CALMOJ010000193.1, from coordinate 11,087 downwards.
GCAGGCAGAAAAAAACACGACACCGTAAGCGATGCCGTGTTTTGGGTCAGGCTAGCGTGCGCATTTCGCAGGGCAGATTATTTGCCTGCCGCCGCTGTGCCATCCACGGTTTGCAGCACTTCCCATTTACCGTCTTTCACTTGGTAAACGGTAATCACGCCGTTCAGTACGTCGCCCTTGTCGTCAAACTTGATTTTGCCGACCACGCCTTCGTACTCAATCTTAGTGAGTTCAGGCAAGTATTTAGCCGGCTCAGCTGATTCTGCTTTTTTCATCGCCGCTACAACCAGCTTGGTGGCATCGTAGCAATACGGGGCGTAGAGCTGCACTTCGCCGTATTTCGCGGTGAATTTCTGGTTAAACGACGCAAAGCCAGGGAGCTTTTCTTTCGGTGCACCAGGGTTGGACGCATACTGACCCTCGGCAGCCTCACCGGCCAGCTTGATAAACTCAGGCGTTTGGAAGCCATCGCCGCCCAGCAGCTTGGCGGTCAGCCCCAGCTTCTTCATTTGCTTGGCCATCGGCCCTGCTTGCGCATCCATCCCGCCGTAGAAAATCACATCGGGCTTCGCACCCTTGATAGCGGTCAGAATCGCCATAAAGTCGGTGGCATTGTTGGTGGTAAATTCGCGCTTGACGATGGTCGCCCCCTTGGCTTTGGCGGCTTTTTCAAACTCGTCAGCCAGACCTTGGCCGTAGGCGGTGCGGTCGTCGATGATGGCGATTTTCTTGGCTTTCAGCACGTCCACGGCAAAATCACCCGAGGCCTTACCTTGCTGAATGTCGTTAGGAATGACACGGAAGGCCGTTTTAAAGCCCTGTTGGGTATAGGCCGGATTGGTGGCAGAAGGCGACACCTGAGGAATGCCCGCATCGGCGTAAATCTTGGAGGACGGGATGGTGGTGCCGGAGTTCAAATGCCCAATCATGGCAGCAATTTTGCCATCGACCATGCGCTGAGCGATTTGGGTGGCAATCTTGGGGTCGGCTTGGTCATCTTCGGATACCAGCTCAAACTTCACTTTTTTGCCGCCGAGGGTTACGCCTTCTGCGTTGAGTTCGTCAATCGCCAGCTTGACGCCGGATTCGTTATCCTTACCCAAGTGGGCAATTGGACCAGTTAGGGGTGAAACTTGGCCAATTTTGACCACAAGGTCTGTGGCAGGTGCTGCCGCCGCAGGAGCTGCGGGGGCAGCAGGGGCGGCGGGCTTGGATTCCCCTTTGCCGCACGCAGCAAGGGTCAGGACAGCAGCAGCAATCAGGCTTAAGCGGGCGTATTTCATCTGGAATTTCCCCATCAAGGTTTTTGGAAAAAGCGAATTGATTATGGTCAGACACGTTTTGGCGTGCCAACGCACAACATGCAAAGCTTATGCCGGTGCATCTGCCAGTGCGTCACTGACCACAGTCTCACCGGCTTCGGTCGCTGCCAAAGCCGCCGCGACGCTGGCCATTTGCTCGGACTGAATCGCCGTCAAAGCGATAGTGTAAACAATGTCATCCACCAAAGCCCCGCGTGACAAATCGTTCACTGGCTTACGCAGCCCTTGCAGCATCGGACCCACGCTGACCACGTTAGCCGAACGTTGCACCGCCTTATAGGTGGTATTGCCAGTATTCAAGTCGGGGAAGACAAACACGTTGGCGCGTCCTGCTACCAAGCTGTCTGGGGCTTTTTGCTGTCCCACGCTTTCTACGCTGGCAGCATCGTATTGCATCGGGCCATCCACCAAAATATCAGGGCGGGCGGCTTTGACCATGGCGGTGGCTTTGCGAACTTTTTCGACATCCGAGCCACTGCCCGAGCTGCCGGTGGAATACGAAATCATGGCAACGCGCGGCTCCAAGCCAAACGCACGCGCCGAGTCCGCACTTTGGATGGCGATGTCGGCCAGCTCTTCCGCGGTCGGGTCGGGGTTCACCGCGCAGTCACCGTAGACCAGCACTTGGTCTGGCATCAGCATAAAGAAAATACTGGAGACGATACTCGCCCCTGGCGCGGTTTTAATCAGTTGCAAGGCAGGGCGCACGGTGTTGGCGGTGGTGTGAATCGCCCCCGAGACCAGCCCATCGACCTCATCCAGCGCCAACATCATCGTGCCCAGCACCACGGTATCTTCCAGCGCGACTTCGGCTTGGGATTCGGTCAAGCCCTTGCTGTGCCGTGCCTGCACCAGCGGCGCAACGTAGCGGCTCCGAATCACGTCAGGATCGAGAATGTCCAAATCATCCGGCAGGGCAATATCCAGCGTGGCGGCGGTTTTGCGGATGACATCGGCCTTACCAATCAGCACGCAACGGGCAATGCCTTTTTGGTGGCAGATGGCGGCGGCTTGGATGGTGCGTGGCTCTTCGCCCTCTGGCAGCACAATGCGTTTGTTGGCGCGGCGGGCGCGGGTCATCAATTGGTAGCGGAAAGCCGGTGGCGGCATGTGGACTTCGTGCGGTTGACCAATTTTTTGAATCAGGCGAGTCACGTCCAGATGCTCGGCCACAAAATCCACCACCTGTTCCATCCGTGCCACGTCATCAGCCGGCACATGGTTGTGCATTTGTGCCAAGCGCGAGGCGGTGGCAAAGGTATCGAGCGGGGTAATCAGAATCGGCAACGGGGCTTTATCGTCAAGCTGGGTGATGTGGTAGATGTGCGGGTCAGGCAGGGCATTACAGGTCAGCAGCAAGCCCGCCAACGGTACGCCACGGTGTGCCGCCATCGCTGTAGCCAAAATCACGTCGTCGCGGTCACCTGGGGCAATCACCAACGCACCTGCTTTGAGTCGGCTGACCATAAACCGCGCCGACCGTGCTGCCACCACCATATCGACGGCTCTGGCGTGGGCAAGGCGGGTGTTGCACAAAACCAACGCGCCCAAGTGGTTGGCGACATCCAAGGTGCGGGGCGCAGCAAAAGCACTGGCGAATGGCACGGTGCCAATCAGCGAGAGGCGGCGGGCTTTGGCAGTGGGGGTCAGCTGGCTCAGGGTCAGCGTGTAGTCGGTAGGGACAATGGCTTCGGGCACTTTGCTGATAATAAAACCGGCAAAGCGGGTGTTATGGGCATTGGTGGATTGCCGTGCCGCAACTTCGATTTGCTTGGCGATGTCTTCTAGCGACGAATGTGCTGCCGAGCCAACAAAAATGGTTTCGGCTTCTAAGTTACGGGCAATGTGGGCGTTGAGCTGCGGAGCGTAAACGTGCTTGGAATCGGCACTCATGCCCTCAATCACCACCACATCGCTGCTTTCGCTGACCTGCTGATACAGCCCCAAAATTTCTTCCATCAGCTGGTCGGTTTGCCCCGAGCCAATGAGGTGCTCGGCACGCCCAAAGTCAATCGGGGTGGGGGGGGAGAGGCGAAATAGTTTGTTGGCAAAGTGGGTGGAGCGTTCGGGACCCAGCTCAAACGGCAAGGGCTGGGCGATGGTCTTCATAAAGCCCACCTTTAACCCTTGGCGTTCTAACGCCCGCACCAAACCTAGGGCGATGGAGGTTAAGCCCACTTCAAAACCAACGGGGGAAAGATAAAAAGCACGCATCGTTTATTTGGCTTTCGTTAAAGTGAATGGGGATAGATTAACCTTACACCGCTTGGTGCAGTGCAGCAAGACACGAGGGGGAAGGCTGCGGGGCGGTGGGCGGGCTTCAGCCCGACATCACAGCCGCAGCGGAGCAGTAGGCTACCGCCGCCCCACCCAAGGGTTTGGTCGTTATTTCCCGCCGCTGGTGGCTGCTGAGGCTTGGCTTTATATTCCCCTGCGAAGGAGGGGTGGGGTGGTTGCCTTTGGGTCTTGGTTTTGGCGGCCTAGCCAGCCACCACCCCGTCTGGCTAGGCCGTCGCCCCCCTCCGGTGGAGGGGAATAAAAGCCAGCCAGCGAGAACACCGGCTCCCCCGAGTCCCGCAGACTGCGGCTCCGTTGTTATTTAAACGCCCCGACCTTCCGATACGCCGCCAGCAACTTCTGGTGCATCACGCTGCCTTCCATATTGTCGCCCAGCGTGCCCAGCCCAAAGAAACGCTGCGACTGATCCAGCAGCCCTTGGGCGGTTGCCAGTGTTTCCGCGCCGTATAGCAAGGCAAGGCTGGCGGTAAAGGCGGCGGTGTCGCCGGTGGCGGACAGGTCTTGTAGCTGAACCCGTTGGGCGACGCAGCGGTACACCCGCGCCCGTGCCTCGGGCAACTGGCCAAACTGCTCAAGCCACAAACAACCTTCCAAAATCGCGTCCACATCGCCCATCGCCAAGCCCAGCAGGGTTTTGACTTCGCCCACCCGCAAGGTCACCCACGGCGTACCAGGGTCGGCACACAGCCCAATCAGCGTGGTTATCGGCAAGCCGTCATCCTGCGCCAGCTCGGTCAGGGTGTCGTAGAGGTCGCGGCATTCATCAGGGGTCAGGCTAGGCAAGCGCAACATGGCAGGGCGGATGCGGTTGCCGATGCTGTTGTTTTCCCATTCCAGCTCTTCAATCGGGTAAATCTCTGACATACCAGGCACCAAGATACGGCAGGCATACACCCCCAAATGGGTGAAGTCGGCGACGTAAATATCATGGCCGCTGGCATGGATGGCATTGACGCACCAGTGGTAATCCGCTTCGGTGGTGGTGCTGAAATTCCAATCAACAAAGGCGTAATCCGGTGTCGCGCGGAGGAAATCCCAGTGAATCACGCCGCTAGAATCAACAAAGTGAATTTCCAGATTTTGCGCATCGGCAATCTCTTCACGGTCAAAGCCAGGGGCGGCAAAGCCTTCCAGCCCATCAATCGCCCGACCTTGCAGCAGCTCGGTCAAGGCCCGTTCCAAGGCCACTTCAAAGCGGGGATGCGCCCCAAAGCTGGCAAAACAGCCTTGGTCTTTAGGGTGCAGTAGGGTGACGTTCATCACCGGATACTGCCCCCCCAGCGAGGCATCTTTGACCAAAATGCCATAGCCCGCCGCCCGCAACCCTGCAATCCCTGCAGCAATGTGGGGGTAGCGGTCAATCACGGCTTGCGGCACGTCTGGCAAGCAAATGCCGTCACGGATAATGCGGAATTTGATGTCCCGCTCAAAAATTTCGGCAAGGGCTTGGGTGCGGGCTTCCATCAGGGTATTGCCCGCCGACATGCCGTTGCTGACATACAGGTTGCCAATCACATTAACGGGGAACAGCACGGTTTGCTGGTCACGCAGCCGCTGGTAAGGGATGGCGCAAATGCCCCGCTCGGCGTTACCGGTATTTAAATCGACCAACTGGCTGGCCAGCACGCCTTGGTCGGGGTTGTAAAACGCGTGCAGTTCTGGCGTAAGCAGTCCCTCGGGCCATGCATCTCCGGTCAGCGGAAACCATTGCTCGTTCGGATAGTGGGCAAAGGGCTGCTGTGCCACCTCTGCGCCGAGGTAAAAATGCGTCCAGAAATAGTTGGTGCTGAGCCGCTCAAAATATTCGCCCAAGGCACTGGCACGCGCCGCCAACTGCGAAGCCCCTTTGCCATTGGAAAACAGCCGTGGACAGTCACGGTCAGAAATATGCACTGACCAGATATTTTCTACATCGTTAAGCCATGAGCGTTCTTCGACCTGAAAATCCAGTGCCGCCAGTCGGGCTTGCAGGGTGCGGATAGAGGATTCCAGCGAGGCATCTTTGCTGGGGATAAACGTTTCGGTAGCGGGCAAGGCGGTATCTAAAGACATGGCGGGGCGGCGGGGGTTTGATTTAAAGAGCGGGGAACATAGCACAGGCCGCCGCTGCTGCCGTGGTTTTGTGGGTGCGGCGGGGGGAGGGCTGTTATTCCCCGCTAATGCTGGCCGCTGGGCTTTGGCCTTTATTCCCCTCCCGTGGCGGGGATGCCCCAGCGGGGCGGGGTGGTTGCTTTTGACTTTGGGGTTTTGGCTGTGGCTTTTAGCTCCGGCAGCCTCGCCAGCCACCGCCCCCTCCGGCAACAGGGGCAGCCAAGCCCGTGGGATGGTAAGATTCAGCCTTTTATCCGGCAGCAAAAGGCGATAGCGTGCGCCCCGTTGCCCGCCCCAGCTCCCCGCTAGGCGCATCCTGTTGCAGTGGGCTGCCCTACCCGCCGCCCACCCTTCACCCCAAAAGGCCTTTTGCATGATTTATCAGCGCAGCCTGATTCGTGAGCTGACCCAAGTCGCCATGGCCGTGTTTACGGTCTTGCTGGCGATTGTGGTCATTACCCAAGTGATTAAATTGTTTGGTCGTGCGGCGGCAGGGCAATTGGCTTCCGAAGCCATTGTGGCGATGGTGGGCTTTTCGACCCTGGGCCTGTTTTCGGTGCTGATGTCGCTCACCCTGTTTATCTCTATTCTCGTGGTGCTGACCCGCCTGTATCGAGACAGCGAAATGGCGGTGTGGCTCACCGCAGGCTTGTCCCCACGGGCATGGATACGCCCCGTGCTGTCTTTTGCTGTGCCGCTCACCGTGCTGATTGCGCTGGTCAGCCTGTTTTTAGCCCCGTGGGCAAAGGGCAAAGGCAACGAATACGCCCATTTGCTGAAACAACGCGAAGAAGTCTCCGCCCTCGCGCCTGGCATATTCAAAGAAGCCCAAGGTGGCAAACGGGTCTATTTTATTGAACGCTATTCGGCAGAGGACGGCGCGGCCAAGCACCTCTTTGTCCAGCAGGTCGAGGCCAGCGGCAAACTCTCCACCATCTTTGCCCAAGAAGGGCGGGTGCAAACCGATGACCGCACCGGCGAACGCACCTTGCTGCTGTCCCATGGCCGCCGCTACGAAGGCGAAGCGGGGCAGGCTGACTTTCGGGTGGTCGATTTTTTGCACTACCGCGTCAAAATTGAGCGCGGGCTCAAACCCCTTGCCGAGCACGCCGCCAGCACACGCAGCACGGCCTTGCTCTGGGCCAGCCAGTCGCGCTTAGACCGAGGCGAACTCGCGTGGCGGCTGTCCTTCCCGATTAGCGCGTTGATTTTGGCACTGCTGGCGATTCCACTGGCCTACTACAACCCCCGCGCCGGCCACACGTTTAACCTCGTAATTGCGCTGTTTGTTTACCTGTTTTACTACAACGCGATTGGGGTCGTCGAATCCCTGATTGCACGGGGCAAGCTGCCTGCCTTGGCGGCCATGCTGCCTTTGCATTTGGGCATGTTTGTGGTGTTTGTTGGCTTAATGGCTTGGCGAACCGGTGCGCTGTCCCGCTGGCTAGGCAAGGGGGCTGCATGAGTCTCGTTACCCGCTATTTATTGGGGCGGATTACCGTCACCACCCTGTTTACCCTGCTGGCGCTGCTGGGTTTGTTTTTGTTTTTTGATGCCATTAACGAGCTTGGGCAAGTGGGGCAAGGCAATTACACCTTTGGGGTAATGCTGTTGCACGTCACCTTGCAAGCCCCCGCCCGACTCTACGAACTGATGCCGCTGGCGGTACTGATAGGCACCCTCGTTGCCATGAGCCAACTGGCTTCGGCCTCCGAATACACCGTGATGCGGGCTTCTGGGGTATCGCTGTGGCGGGTGGCACAAATGCTGGCCTTGGTGGGGGGGCTGTTTGCCCTGCTGACAGTCTTGGTCGGCGAAGGGCTGGTGCCGCGCACCGAAGAAGCCGCCGAAAAACTCAAACTCCGCGCCACGCGCTCCGTGGTGGCACAGCAGTTCACTTCGGGGTCGTGGATGAAAGACGACCACCGGTTTATCAACGTCCGCGAAATCATGCCGGACACCACCTTGCTCGGCGTGCGCATCTACACTTACGACGACAACTTGCGGCTGATTCACACCCGCTATGCCGAGCGGGGCCGCTACGCTGACCACGGCGAATGGCTGCTGGAGAACGTCCACGATAGCTTTATCTCGCCCACCCAAATCACCCACGTCGAAACCCCGCAACTCCGCTGGAAGTCGGTGATTCGCCCTGAGATTTTGTCTGTGTTGCTGGTCTTCCCCGAGCAAATGTCGGGCTTGTCGTTGATGGCCTACATTGAGCACCTCAAAACCAATAAACAGCAGACCTCCCGCTACGAAATCGCCCTATGGGGCAAGGTGTTTTACCCGCTGGCGTGTATTTCGATGGCCTTGATGGCCTTGGCGTTTACCCCCATCAACCGCCGTCAGGGCAACTTGGGCACCCAGCTGTTTGTCGGGATTTTGATTGGTTTAGCCTTCCACTTTTTTAACCGCCTGCTGGGGCATCTCGGTTTACTCTACGACTGGTGGCCGGCCGTGGTGGCGACGCTGCCTACGCTGACGTTCTTGGCGGTCGGGATGTGGTTGACGCTGCGCCGAGAACGACGCTAAGAACCGGTTCAAAGTCCGCGAGACACTGCGTTTGGCCGTTATTCCCCGCCGCTGATGGCCGGTGCGGTTTGGCTCTTATTCCCCTCCCGTAGAGGGGAACGCCGTAGGCGGGGGTGGTTGGTTTTGGGTTTAGGTTTTGACGCTGGCGGCCTCGCCAGCACCCACCCCGTCCAACCGCCCCGCACCCCGTTGCACTTGGTTTTTTATCCGCTATTTGTTACCCCGTACCACAGAAAGCCCACCATGACCGATGTTGCCCTGCTGACTGCTGAACGTATCACCGCTTGGCGGACGCGCCTGCAAACCGAACGCCAAAAGCTGGCTGAACGCTTTGCCCGTAACCGCGACCCCAGCAGCTTACTCAAGCGCACCACCGACACCATTGACAGCATTATTAGCGAGGCGTGGGCGGCCTTGGACTTAGGCGACGAAGCCGCCATCATCGCCGTGGGTGGCTATGGGCGCGGGCAGCAGTTTCCTTACTCGGATATTGATTTGCTGGTGCTGTTGCCCAACGCTCCTGCTGAATCACTGTCTAGCCGCGTCACCCAACTGATTGGCGCGTTGTGGGACATGGGGATGGAGGTCGGGCACAGCGTGCGCACCGTGGGCGAGTGCATCGAAGAAGCTGGCAACGACATCACAGTGGAAACCACGCTGCTGGAAAACCGCCTGATTACCGGCAATGCCGACTATGCCGCCGCCCTCAACCACGCGCTGGCCATCCACATCGACCCCGTGGCGTTTTTTGAGGCCAAGCAGTTTGAGCAGCAACAGCGGCACAACAAATATTTTGGCGTGTCCAACAACCTCGAACCCAATATCAAAGAAAGCCCCGGCGGGCTGCGTGACCTGCAAACCATTTTGTGGATTAGCAAGGCCGCAGGGCTAGGCGAAGGCTGGGCGGGGCTGGTGGCGCGGGGGATGCTAACCAGCACCGAAGCCCGCCTGATTCGGCAAAGCGAAAAGCAGCTAGAGCGGCTGCGCATCGACCTGCACCACGCCGCCCGCCGCCGCGAAGACCGGCTGATCTTTGACCTTCAGCAGCAAGTTGCCCAAAAGTGGGGCTTGGTGGATACGCCCGCCATGCGGGCTTCCGAACAGCTGATGCAGCTTTATTTTAGAGCCGCGCGGGTGGTGACCCAGCTCAATGGGATTTTGCTGCCCAACCTCAAAGCCCAGCTGTATTCGCAAATCACCCATGTCTCGTGCGAGATTAACGAGCAGTTCACCACGCTAAACGGCATGTTGGCGATTTGCACCCCCGATGTGTTTAAACGCAATCCGGCGGCGATTTTTGATGCGTTTTTGCTGTTGCAGCGCGACCCCGCCTTGACCGGCTTTACCCCGCAAACACTCCGCGCCATGTGGCACGCCCGCAGCCGCATCAACGACCATTTCCGCCGCGACCCCGACAACCGCGCCCGCTTTTTGCAGCTTTTCCGCGAGCCACGCGGCCTGACCCGCACCTTGCGCCGGATGAATTTGTACGGGGTCTTGGCGCGTTATATTCCGGCGTGGGGCAAAATTGTCGGGCAGATGCAGCACGACCTTTTCCATGTTTACACCGTCGATGAACATATCTTGATGGTGGTGCGCAACTTGCGCCGCTTTGCCCTGCCGGCGTTTAACCACGAATACCCATTTTGCAGCCGCTTGCTCAACGATTTTGAGCGACCCGATGTGCTGTATTTGGCGGGGCTGTTTCACGATATTGCCAAGGGGCGGGGCGGCGACCATTCCGACCTTGGCCGTGCGGATGCCCGCACCTTCTGCCAAGACCATGGCCTGCTAGCCGAGGATGTTGATTTGGTCGAATGGCTGGTGGGCGAGCATCTCACCATGTCGGCGATTGCCCAAAAAGAAGACATCTACGACCCCGACACCGTGGCGCGGTTTGCCGAGCGGGTCCAGTCTCCGCTCCGCCTGACTGCCCTGTATGTGCTGACGGTGGCCGATATTCGGGGCACCAGCCCCAAGGTGTGGAATGCGTGGAAAGGCAAGCTGCTCGAAGACTTGTTCCAATCGACACTGCGGGTTTTGGTGCGCGGCGGGGCGTTGGATATGGAATCCGCGCTAGAAGAACGCAAAGACGAAGCCCGCGCCCAGTTGCAGTTGGCGTTGGTGCCGGCTGGCGTAGAAGAAAAGCTGTGGAAAGAGCTGGATACGGTGTACTTCTTGCGGCATGAATCGCTGGAGATTTCGTGGCACGCACGGGTGCTGAACCGCTTTGTCAACAGCCCTGACCCCATCGTCCGTGCCAAGCTGTCGCGGAGCAAAGAAGGCATTAAGGTGCTGATTTACACGCCAGACCAGCCCGACTTGTTTGCGCGGATGTGTGGCTTTTTTGGGCGGGCGCAATACAGCATTGCCGATGCCAAAATTTACACCACCCGCCACGGCTACGCGCTCGACACCTTCCATGTGTTTGTGCCGCAGACGTTTGATGGCGATTACCGCGACCTGATTAACTATATCGAGTTCGAATTGGCCGCGCTGCTCAAACGCCAAGACTCCCTCAGCCCGCCTTCTGGCAGCGGTGGACGGATGAGCCGCCATATCAAGCATTTCCCCATTGAGCCGCAGGTCAGCATTCGCCCTGACGACCGCGACCGCTACTTTGTGTTGTCCATCACCACCGACGACCGCCCTGGCTTGCTGGCACGCATCGCTTGGACGCTGTCCCGCCACCAAGTCAGCGTGCAATCTGCCAAAATCATGACGCTGGGCGAGCGGGTCGAAGATTCGTTCTTGCTAGAAGGCAACGCCCTGCGCAACCCCAAAACCACCCGTCTGATTGAGGGTGAGTTGTTGGATATTTTGCAGCTGCAACGTTAAGCA
>CALMOJ010000192.1 GCA_937871815.1 uncultured Neisseriales bacterium | reverse complement strand
TGCGGCCACCACCATATTGGCCACATCGGTATCTTGGGCGTGGATAAGCAAGGGAGCGAGTGGTATCAGGTGTCAATTGGCGGCAACCAAGGTGACCACACCGCCTTGGGCAAGGTTATCGGCCCTTCTTTTGCCCAAGAGGCCATGCCAGATGTGCTAGAAAAAATTATCGGGGTGTACCTTGCCCACCGCGAACCCAACGAGCGGTTTATTGATACCGCCCAACGTATCGGGCTCACCCCCTTTAAGGAGACGGTCTATGCCAAAGCTGATTAAATCTGGACAAGTAAGCCCTGATGCGTGGGTGTTGGTGCGCGATGCCGATGCCGCCATACCCCATGAGCCTGCTATTGTGCCGCTGGCCACTTGGCTGGCGCAGTCTATGGCCGCCCGCCGCCCGCTAGGGGTGTGGCTTGCTCCCGACCAAGACCCCGCCGACCTTGCCCCCTATCTGGCCGAGCTGGGCGTGGTGGCGGTGGATTTTCCGCAGTTTGCCGATGGGCGAGGCTATAGCATCGCCAGACTGTTGCGTGAACGCTACGGTTATCAAGGGGAGTTGCGGGCGATTGGCGACATCCAGCGCGACCAATTGTATTTTTTACAACAGGTGGGCTTTGATGCCTTTGCCCTGCCTGCTGGGTGTCAGCCAGAGCAAGAAATGGCAGGGCTTAAAGACTTTTCAGCGGGTTATCAAACTTCTTTTTTGCGAAAAAATCCGCTTTTCCGTAGCCAACGCGAGGGTATTACGTCATAAAAACAGGGAAACGCAGCAACCAGCCCTGCTGGCTTGACGGATTTGCTGCCAAGCAGTTTACAAAAAATCTGCCCGAAATCTTATGTTTTGATGCAACATTTCGCAGGCATAATGGAACGTCTAGCAAACAGGTTGCGTGTCGTGGACTTACCACACAAGGTGTGGCAGGTTCATTTGACAATACATGGGCAAAAAACCTATATTCCGCGTAACTGTGAGCCCAAGACAGTCACTGTCGCTTGCGGTCTGCACAACAAGATGCTATTTGCTTACACATACTCTCCAACGAAAGAGGCAAACGGATGAAATCCAACAAACTCAAATTTAGTGGTCTGGCTGGTGCGCTGCTCGTCGGCCTGCTGTCGGCACAAGCTCACGCCGTCAAACCTGGCTATCTGGTGGATCAGTCCACTGATGCCGTGACCCGCAACAGCTACGGCGAATGCTGGAAGACCACCTATTTTGACAAAGCCAAAAACGGCTTGGTGGAATGCGGCGATGCAGTGGCACAAGCTAAGCCTGTCATGGTGGCTAAGAAAGAGCGCATCGCCCTGAGCGCGAAAGTTCTGTTCGGCTTCAACAAATCCGATCTGCGCCCACAAGCTAAGGGTGAACTGGATCCCGTCGTTGCTAAGATCAAGCAAAGCACCAACTTGCAAGGCGTAGTTGTTGAAGGCCATACCGATTATCTGGGCAAGCCTGCTTACAACCAAGTGTTGTCCGAGCGTCGTGCTAGCGCAGTGAAGAGCTACTTGGTTGCAAACGGCATCCCTGCTGACAAAGTGACCTCCGTAGGCAAGGGCGAAACCGAAGCTAAGATGACCGAAACTTGCAAGGCCAAGAAATTGTCCTACGCCAAGTTCAAAGACTGCCTGGAACCAGATCGCCGCGTAGAAGTGGAAATCACAGGTATGGAAGTTCAGAAGTAATCAGCCCTTCGGCTTGATTTACCGATGAAAAAACCCCGCTTCGGCGGGGTTTTTTTGGTTTTAGCCGCCGAAACCGTTAGAATCGCGGGCTGACAAATTACACCAAAACACGGCATAACCATGCAGGTTCATTTGGGCGCACGCGGCGAAAAACCCGCAGCCTGTGCATTAACCATCGGTAATTTTGACGGTGTTCACCTTGGGCACCAGTCCATGCTGGCGCAGCTTCGCCAGTACGCCCAGCTTCGCCAGCTTCCCACCGCCCTGCTGACCTTCGAGCCGCACCCGCGCGAGGTCTTTGCCCGCCAATCGCCCCCTGCCCGCCTTGCGACGCTGCGTGACAAACTTGGCTTTCTGGCCGAGACAGGGCTGGTTGACCATGTGTTTGTCTACCGCTTTACCCGCGCTTTTTCTGCGCTGCCTGCCGAAGACTTTATTCAACGCATCCTGTGCGACACCCTCCACACCCGCTACCTGCTGATTGGTGATGACTTCCGCTTTGGTGCAAAACGCACCGGCGACTTTGCCCAGCTGGCTGGCTGCCCTGCATTTGAGACGCAGGCCATGTCCACCATCAGCTTGCTCGGTGAGCGTATTTCCAGCTCACGCATTCGCCATGCCTTAGCCGAGGGCGATTTTGCCCACGCTCAAGCCCTGCTGGGTCGTTCCTACCAAATCAGCGGGCATGTGATGCATGGCAAAAAACTCGGGCGCACCTTGGGCTATCCCACCGCCAACGTCCATTTGCCGCACCGCCGCCCCGCGCTGAACGGGGTGTTTGTGGTGGAAGCCGATACCCCCTTCGGCACGCTGGGCGGGGTGGCCAGCTTGGGCTTAAACCCCACGGTAGAAAGTGACGACCGCTACAAGCTCGAAGTCCACCTCTTTGACTTTAACGGCAACCTCTACGGCACACGCATGGCCGTGCGCTTTCTCGCCAAGCTGCGAGACGAACAAAAATTTGACTCCCTTGCGGCACTGACAGCTCAGATAGCTGCTGACGCTGACGCTGCACGCCATTTCCTTTCGATTTCGCAGAAAGCCCTTGCATGAGCACCGATTACAAAAATACCGTCAACCTGCTGGACACCCCCTTCCCGATGCGGGGCGATTTGGCCAAGCGTGAACCCGCTTGGGTCGCCCGCTGGCAGCAAGAACAACGCTACCAAAAGCAACGCACGCTGGCCGCAGGTCGGCCTAAGTTTGTGCTGCACGATGGCCCACCCTACGCCAACGGTGATATTCACATCGGCCATGCGGTGAACAAAATCCTGAAAGACGTGATTGTCCGTTCCAAGAATCTTGCCGGTTTTGACGCACCCTATGTCCCCGGCTGGGATTGCCACGGTTTGCCGATTGAGCACCAAATCGAAAAGCTGGTCAAAAGCGACAAAAAAGCCATTGAAGCCGCGCCGACCATCCACGCCAAGATTGTGGAATACCGCAAAGCTCATGGCTTGGATGCCAAAGAAACGCGCCTGCCTGCTGCGTTTGTTCGCGAGCTGTGCCGTGCTTATGCCGCCATCCAAATTGACCGCCAAAAAGCCGACTTTATCCGGCTGGGCGTGCAGGGCGATTGGGACAACCCCTATCTGACCATGAACTTCCAGACCGAAGCCAATATCGTCCGCACGCTGGGTCAGGTTCACCAAAACGGCTATTTGTTCCAAGGTAAAAAGCCGGTGCATTGGTGTATCGACTGCGGCTCTGCGCTGGCCGAAGCCGAAGTGGAATACGAAGACAAGCAGTCCCCCGCCATTGATGTCGGCTTCCGCTTTGTTGCCCCTGCCGCCCTTGCCGCCGCGTGTGGCCTGCCGCAGCTAGACGGCGAAGCCTTTGCCATTATCTGGACCACCACTCCTTGGACGCTCCCTGCCAACCAAGCGGTGGCCGTCAGCCCAACCTTGAGCTACGGCGTGTATCAAACCGTACGCGGGGCACTGGTCTTGGCCGCGCCTTTGGCCGAAGCCGCCCTGAAACGCTACGGCCTTGAGGGCACATGCGTGGCCACCGTCGCCGGCGAAGTGCTGGAGCACCTGCAACTGGCGCACCCTTTCCACCCCCGCCAAGTCCCGATTATTTTGGGCGACCATGTGGGCGCGGATGCCGGTACCGGCTTGGTCCACACCGCCCCTGCCCACGGCCTAGAAGACTTCCAAGTCGGGCACAAATACGGCCTCGCGGTGGATAACCCCGTCGGCGACGATGGGCGGTTTATCTCCACCGCCCCGCTGTTTGCAGGGCTGTCGGTATGGGAAGCCAACCCCAAAGTGCTGGAAACCCTGACCGCCTCGGGCAATCTGTTTGCCAGTGAAAAACTGGAGCACAGCTACCCCCATTGCTGGCGGCACAAAACCCCGATTATTTTCCGCGCCACCAGCCAATGGTTCGTCGGCATGGACAAGGCAGGACATAATGGCCGCCCCCTGCGCCAAGACGCGCTGGCTGCCGTCGAGCACACCCAGTTTTTCCCTGCGTGGGGTCGGGCGCGGCTTGAGGCCATGATTGGTGACCGTCCAGACTGGTGCGTTTCTCGCCAGCGCAATTGGGGCGTGCCGATGACCTTCTTTATCCACAAAGAAACCAGCGAACTGCACCCCCGCTCCGCCGAGCTGCTGGAGCAAGTCGCACAGCGCATCGAACAAGAAGGCATTGAGGCATGGTTTAAGCTGGATGCCGCCGAGCTACTGGGCGCGGAGGCTGCCGATTACCGCAAGCTGACCGATACCCTCGACGTATGGTTTGATTCAGGCTCGACCCACTACGCGGTTTTGCGTCAGCGCGAAGCCCTCAAATGGCCGGCTGACCTGTATCTGGAAGGCTCTGACCAGCATCGTGGCTGGTTCCAAAGCTCCCTGTTGACCGGCTGTGCCACCACAGGGCGCGCCCCCTACGATGCCCTGCTCACCCACGGCTTTGTGGTGGATGGCAACGGGCGCAAGATGTCCAAATCCATGGGCAACGTGATTGCCCCGCAAAAAATCAACGACACCCTTGGCGCGGATATTTTGCGGCTATGGGTCGTCGCCACTGATTATTCGGGCGAACTGGCAATTTCCGACACCATCCTCAAAGGGGTGACCGAAAGCTACCGCCGTTTGCGCAATACCATCCGCTTTTTGTTGGCCAACCTCACCGACTTCTCGTTTGCCCAAGATGCTTTGCCGGTGGATCAACTGCTGTCGATTGACCGCTATGCCTTGCTTCGCGCCCAAGCCCTGCAAACCAAAATTACCGGCGACTACTTCGAGCGGTATGCCTTTCACCATGCCGTGCAAGACATCGTGGGCTATTGCGCCGAAGACTTGGGCGCGTTCTATCTTGACGTACTGAAAGACCGGCTCTACACCACGCAAGCCAATTCTGTGGCGCGACGGTCGGCGCAAACCGTGCTGTGGCACATTACCCGCAGCCTGCTGCTGCTGCTGGCACCGATGACCTGCTTTACCGCCGAAGAAGCGTGGACGGTGTTTACCGGCGAAGAAGCCGATAGCACGCTGTATCACACCTTCCACACCTTCCCCGAGATGGCTGATGGCGAAGCCCTATACGCCGACTGGGAAGCGATTCGCGCCTTCCGTCTCAGCATCAACAAGCAAATCGAAGCACAACGCGCCGCAGGGGCACTGGGTTCGTCGCTGCAAGCCGAGCTGGACATTGTGGCGGAACCGAGCCTCTACGCCCTGCTGGCTGCCCTAGAGGGCGATTTAAAGCAGGTGCTGATTGTGTCGCGTGCCACGCTGACGGCAGGGGCGGCCACCCAAGTGACCGTCACCGCTTCAGCACACCAAAAATGTGAACGGTGCTGGCATTGGACGGCGGAAGTCGGCACCTTGCCCGCCCATCCGACTTTGTGTGGCCGTTGCGTCAGCAATATCGACGGCGAAGGTGAGTGCCGCACCCATGCGTAAAGCGGCGTGGGGTTGGCTGGGGCTGGCTGCCGTGGTGATAGGCCTAGACCAACTGACCAAGCTGTATGTGGACACCCACCTAACCTACGGCCAGACGCTGCCGGTTTTTCGGGGCTTAAATTGGGTGTTGGCGTATAACCCTGGCGCGGCGTTTAGCTTTTTGGCGGATGCGGGCGGCTGGCAGCGGTTCTTTTTTGCCGCCTTGGCCTTGGGGGTATCGGCTTGGCTGGGTTGGCTGATTGTGCGGGGACGCGAGTCCACCGCCATGAACCTCGCCGCCGCCTGCATCATGGGTGGCGCATTGGGCAATGTGATTGACCGCTTTGCCTATGGGCATGTGATTGATTTTATTCAGGTCTATTACGCCAACCACTATTGGCCCGCGTTTAATCTTGCCGATAGCGCGATTTGTTTTGGGGCGGCCTGCATGGTGTGGGATAGCTTCCAGCAATCCCGCCGTGCAGCCCACTAACCTGAACTCCACAAGGAATTTTCATGATGCCCATGCAGGTTTTACTCGCCAATCCCCGTGGCTTTTGTGCCGGTGTAGACCGCGCCATTGCGATTGTTGAACGCGCCATTGCCCAATTTGGCGCACCAATTTATGTGCGGCACGAGGTCGTCCACAATAAATTTGTCGTCAACGACCTCCGTCAAAAAGGGGCGGTGTTTATTGAGGATTTGGCTGATGTGCCTGCTGGTGCGACGCTGATTTACTCGGCGCATGGGGTGTCGTTGGCGGTGCGGGCAGAGGCCGAAGCGCGGGGGCTAAAAGTATTTGATGCCACCTGCCCACTGGTGACCAAAGTCCACACCGAAGTCCGCAAAATGCACGAAGCGGGCTTGGAAATTGTGATGATAGGCCATGCTGGCCACCCCGAAGTAGAAGGGACGATGGGGCAATGTGGCGGGGGGATGCACTTGGTCGAAACCGCTGCTGACGTGGCGACCTTGGCGGTGAACAACCCCGCTGCCCTCGCCTATGTGTCGCAAACCACCCTCTCGGTCGATGAAACCCGCGACATTATTGCCGCTTTGCGGGTGCGTTTTCCGGCGATTCATGGCCCCAAAAAAGACGATATCTGCTACGCCACGCAAAATCGCCAAGACGCGGTCAAAACGCTGACCGATAGCTGTGATGTGGTGATTGTGGTCGGTTCGCCTAATAGCTCTAACTCCAACCGCCTGCGCGAAGTCGCCGCCTTGCGGGGGGTAGCGGCCTATATGGTGGATCATGCCGATGAGCTGAACGCCGACTGGTTTAGCGGCAAGGTGCGCGTCGGGGTGACGGCGGGAGCTTCTGCACCAGAAGTCTTGGTGGCTTCGGTGATTGAGCGCATTCGCCAGTATGGCGCGGACACCGTGCAAGAGCTGTCGGGGGTGGAAGAGCACACGCGCTTTTCTCTTCCTGCTGGGCTGCGAGAAGGGTAATTGGGGCGGGTGGGCGGCGCGAGGGGGGGCTCTTGGCGTAGGCCTTGCTGCCCTCGCTGTGCCCGCCACCTAACGCGATGCACTTCCCCCACACCCTGCCTGCCTTGGTGCGCCGCGAGAAGCGGCAGGGTGCGGTCAAGGTAGGCGGATTAGTCCCGTGTGCAAATCGTGTAAACACTGGCCGACAGCTCGGGGTATTGCATCCCCAAGGCGTAGCAGCCTTCCAGATAGGCAGGGTCTATCACCTGATTTTTAATCAGAATATCAAACTGAAAATTGGCAAACGGCTTAAAGAACACCCCACCACGGGTCAGGATAGTCAGCCCCGCTTGTCTGACTTCATGTTCCAGCGTGTCTAGGCTATAGGTGCAGCGGTGGCCGTGGGCACGCTCGCCTGCCGTCACCGATTGGTTGGTTTCAATCAGCCCCATCTTGACCGCAATTTGCCGCGAAGCTGCGTTGGCATTGGGCACGACCACAAACAGCCGCCCTGTGGGGCTCAGCCAGTTGCGAATCCGCGCCAAGGCAGGGATGGGGTCATCTAAGTGCTCTAGGGTGTGCATCAGAAAAATCGAATCGTAGACCGGCTCAAGTTCAGCGGTTTCGATGGTGGCATGGATAAACTTCACCCGTTCAGGCACATTGGTTTTGGCAATCTCAATCAAGCTATCCGCCGCTTCAACCACGGTCAGGTCGTCGAAATAGCGCGCCAAGCGTTGCGTGGTGCCGCCCTCAAAACACCCCAGCTCCAGCGCTTTGCCCTGATAGTACGGCGCAAACGTCCGCATCATGTAATCCCGCATCAGATAATCAAAATCGTAGGCGTATTGGCGTTCGGCGTTGTCTTGGTATTCGGCGTTGTGGTCGCGCATGGCGGACTCCTATTTTGGGATGATTTTTTCTTGGTTGGGCTGGTAGAAGCGGTGCGCTGGGTGTTGATACCACTCTTCGATATTGGTCGGCGTTCTGGCATTAAAGCCAAAGAGCTGGCGCAGATGCGGCGAGAGGCTTTCGGCGTAAGCAGCATCAAAAAAGCGCGGGTAGTCGAGTTGCTGCTTAAAGAACGGACGGGTCAGCACGCAGCTCAGAGCAAAGCGCGGCTTGTCGGTGGTGTTCAGTCCTGTGCGGTGCCAGACATCACCATCCAGCAGCACAATAGAGCCTTGGGGGCCGCAGGCGAGGCGGGTTTCGCGGGCGACAAAATCTTCGGGCGGGAAATCGGGGTGGCGGTGGGTGCCAAACAGCACATTGGTTGCGCCATTTTGCTCGGTAAAGTCATCCAGCATCAGCAGGGCAATCAACAATTGGCGGTTGCCTTGACCTACATAGGTACGGACATCACGGTGCCAATTGTGGCCGTGCTCGTATTTGCCTTCGAGCGTGGCGGGCGGATTCATCAAGCTGCTAATCCCATTGAGGATATAGGGCTTGTCATCAAAATATGCCGAGATATAGTTGTCCAAGTAGGCCGCATCTAGAAATGTGTGAAAGCTATCGTGCTTGCCGCAGGTGTGGTGCATCCCCCATTCGGTTTCTTTGGCCATGCCTGCAGCAATCTGTACCGGACGGCGTTCGGCGTAGTAGTCCATCGCCTCGGTCTTCATGCGTTCACACAAGGCTGGAGGGACGACCTGAGGGAAGACGCACGCCCCGTTGACGGTCATATGGTAGAGAAAATCAGCTTTGTTCATCGGCGTAGCCATCGGTTTTGCCTCTTTGTGAAGGGTGCTGGAGATTAGCCTGCACGCGGTAGATTTTGATACACCCCCAGCCACGAGGCCGTGACCCCAATCCGCCCCCCAGAAAGCTGCCACGCAAGGTCAAATCCGCGATTCAACCAGCGGGTGAATACGCGCTTCAGGCCGTGCCCAAAATAAAACGACCGCCAAGAACGGGTTTTATACGGGTCTTTGAAAAAGTAAATATCGACCAGCGTAATCAGCGTAGTTTCGCCAAATGAAATCGGGGCACCGGTCTGACCAAAGGCATGGCGGATGCTCTGGGGCAAAAAAGGGCGGGTGTGCGAGAAGTCATGATAGAAGCGTTCGCCAAAGGTCGGGCTGATGATAATCAAGCGACCTGTAGGTGCCAGCAAAGCAGACAGGCGCGGAATCAGGCTGACCAACTGCTCGGGGGTCAGGTGCTCGACCAGATGGCTGAGGAAAATCACGTCAAATGGTGCGAGAGCCGTGGTGAAAAAAGCCGCGCTGTTATAGGTTTCGATGCCCTTGGCGAGGGCTTCTTGCACATAGGCGGGGTTGGTGTCCACGCCCACCACCTCATCGCCCAAGGCGGCAAAGTGATGCAGAAATTTGCCTTTGCCGCAGCCAAAATCCAGCACCCGCAAACGCCCCTGCTGCGCCTTGCGCCAGTCGGCCATCAGGGCATTGACGTGGGCAAATTCGAGGGTTTGGTAATGGGTGGGGTGCGGGAGGCTCATGGCAATGCCTTTTTAATCAGCACGGCATGGCCGTTGAGATTGTAGATAAAGGTGACATCTTCAAGCTGCGCCACCAGCTCATCCACGGCTTGGGTCACGCCTTCGCAGCCAAAAAAGCCGTAATCGTCAAACACCACCATGCCATGCGCGACCACTCGTGGCCAGAGGGTCAAAAACGACGACTTGGCCGAGCCATAGGTATCGACATCAATATGGGCAAAGCACACCTGCTCGGGCAGTGCCGCGCCGGTGTCGTCAGGGAAAATACCGGTGTGGATATGTGCCGTCAGCCCCAGCCCTGCCAGCAGGGTTTGGACCATCTCGATGTCAGTATCGGCATGTTCGCCCCCCGCGTAGAGGGTATCGAAGGCCTTGTCGGCCTTGGCTACGCCGCTAAAGGTGTCAAACAGATGCAGCGGCTTATCGGGGAGGACGCTGCCCAAGACCGCTGCCGTGCCGCCGCGCCATACGCCAATTTCCATCAGGGCCCCTGGCAGTTTCTTGAGCTGCTTGGCCAGCGAATACAGCTCGTAGCAGCGGTATTTATCGACCAAGGTGTGGGCGTGCATCGCCGCCCAGATACGGCCAAATTCGGCATCGTCCAGCCACGGGGAATAGGTGGCATGGGAAATCAACTGGGTCTGGCTATAGCCCGCTTTCAGGGTGGTGAACTGGGTGTCTCGCATCCGGTTGAGAATGTCCCGCCGCTCGGCGCGTAAAATATCTACAAAGTCGGTCTGTGCTGGATTCATGCTGGGGTTCTCTGAGGGTCAACGGATTAAAAAAGCCAAGGCATCCACGTCAAAAACAGGCACGCCGCAGCGGCCTGCCACGTCTGCCCGCTCGGGGAAGTGGTTGTCGATAAAAATGCTGCGGGGCGTGACAAAGTCGCTTTTGTGCTCGCCTGCGGTGAGGTGAAGGATGCGGTCAAATAGGGTTTCGGCGATGCGCACCCGTGCCAAGGTCTGGCTTAAATCGTCAGCGTGGCGGGTAATCAGCACCAAGGCCTTGCCTTGCGCCAAAGCCTGATATAAAAACGCCATGGCGGTCGGATTGGCATGGCCGTCAATCACCAAGGTGTCGTCAAAGTCGATAAAAACGGTATCGTAGTCAAACGCCAGCTCGGCACGGCTGGTAATACACCGCTCCACCAAGGTGATGTGCGGATTGGGCAAGGGACGCACGTCTCGCCCAAGGTAGTCGTGAATCGCCATCAGCGGCAAATTCACCCCACACGCCCGTTGCACCACCATCGCCCCCGCCACGCGGCAGGCCACTTCTAGCAATTTCCATTGCCCATCGTCAGCTTGCTTGACCTGAAAAAACCACGGTCCGCGCAAGACCATGCCTGCATTGAGCTGCTCGGCAATCTGCTGGATGGCGGGACTGGTTGCGAGGGGCTGGGAGCGCATGGTGATGCCAGCCCGCACCCGCTGACGCGTCCGCGCCCCCACCCAGACCAAGGCACGGTGACGGTCGGTAAAGCAATCCACCGTCAGTTCCTCGCCAGGGAGGTATTCGACCACCACAGGGGCAGTGACCGTGGCGAGGGCGTGCTGGAGCTGGGCGGGGGTGTGCGCCAGCGTCACGCCCTGCCCGCCTTGGCCGCCGTCTGGTTTGACCAGCACCGGCCATGTGCTGATGGCTGCGGCATCGTCAAATACGGCAGGAATCCACGGTTGACCAGCAAAGCGGGCGTAGGTCTGGCGTTTGCTGCGGGCGAGGGCGGCGGTTGCAGGGTGGCCGTTGACCAAGAACACGCCCATCGCTTCGGCTTTGTCCGCAAGGTAGGTCATTACGCTGTCGTGGGTGGCGAACACCACGTCAATCTTCAGCTGCCGCAGCAATGCACCAAAGGCGGCATCAAAGCCCGCCTCCGCAATACTGGGCAGCCCGCCCACATAGTTGGGAAAACGAAAGCGGCCATAGTCCTCTACGCTGGATGCACCAAACAGGGTGACATGCAGGGAATAGCGCAGGGCTTCGTAAATTTCCCCCGCATTTTCCGCGCCGCAAGGGAAGACGAGAACATGGGTTTTTTGTGTCATTACGATTATCCTGCGGTAACGGTGAGTGGCGATGGTGACATCGTCGGTTTATTTTTGAGCAAGCCGGAAAACGAGGTAAATAATAATGGATTTTTTTCTACGCGAATTAAACCGAGAAGATGTGCCGGCGATTAATACTTGGCGTAATGACCCTGCCCTTATTGGGATGCTTGGGGCGGCCTTTCGCTACGTCAGCGAGGCGGTTGACCACAAATGGTTTGAGGGCTACTTAGCTAACCGTGCCAATGCGGTGCGTTTAGCCATTTGTGAGCAGAAAACCACCGCCCTGATTGGGGTGGTGTATCTGCTAGATATCGACTGGGTGCATCGGTCGGCAGAATTTGGCTTGTGGATTGGGGACAAAGCGTCTCAGGGTCAAGGCGCGGGGCGGTTTGCAACCTGCGCGATGCTGGCACATGCCTTCCAAGATTTAAACCTCCATCGGGTGCATTTGACGGTGCATGTTCACAATGAACATGCTATCGCACTGTATGAAAAATCAGGGTTTTTAACCGAGGGCACGTTGCGGCAGGCTTTGTTTAAAAATGGTCAGTTTATCGACATGCGCTGCATGGCTGTTTTGGCAGAAGACTACCGCCGTGCTTTGCTGGTGACCTCAGAAGCTGTTTACAACCTAGCGAGCAAAAGGTCAGCTAAGACGAAATGAACCAAAGAAACGGAGTTGACACGAGGTTAATGGGTGTTTTTTCATTTCAACGCCAGCTCACCCGAGCATCGCAGCACATAAACAGCTTCTTAAGCACGTCGCCACGTTGTGCCCTGCGCCCCATCCTCTAGCACAATCCCTGCAGCGGTCAGCTCGTCACGAATCCGGTCGCCTTCCGCCCAGTTCTTGGCCGCACGCGCTTCGCGCCGCGCCACAATCAAGGCCTCAATGGCCGCTGCATCCAGCCCGCCGGCCACTTCCTCGCCCTGCAAAAAGACCGCAGGGTCACGCTGCAGCAAACCCAACACGCCACCCAGTGCGTAGAGCTGCCCCGCCAAGTCACCCGAGCCGGTTTTATTCACTTCGCTGGCTAATTCAAATAGCACGGCCATGGCTTCTACCGTATTAAAGTCGTCGTCCATCGCGGCTTGGAAGCGTGCAGGGTAGGGCTGCATCCAATCAAGGGGGGCGGCAGTCGGCAGGACGTTTTTCAGCGCGGTGTAAAGGCGGGTCAAGGCGTGGCGGGCATCGTTGAGGTGGGCATCGGCGTAGTTCAGCGGGCTGCGATAGTGGGCACGCAAAATAAAGAAGCGCACCACTTCGGCATCAAACTGGGTCAGCACATCGCGGATGGTGAAAAAATTACCCAGCGACTTGGACATTTTTTCGTTATCGACGCGGATAAAGCCGTTGTGCATCCAGTAGTTCACATAAGCATGGCCATGCGCCCCTTCGCTTTGGGCGATTTCGTTTTCGTGGTGCGGAAACTGCAAATCTGCGCCGCCGCCATGAATATCAAAGTGTTCGCCCAAATGGGCGCAGCTCATCGCCGAACATTCAATATGCCAGCCTGGGCGGCCTTCCCCCCACGGCGAAGCCCATTTCGCTTCGGCGGGCTCGTCTGATTTGGCGGCTTTCCACAGCACAAAGTCGAGTGGGTCGCGCTTATTGGCATCGACCTCGACCCGCTCACCCGCCCGCAGGTCTTCCAGTGACTTGCCTGACAATTTGCCGTAGCCCTCAAAGCTGCGCACCGCGAAATACACATCGCCATTGGGGGCGGGGTAGGCTTTGCCGTTGGCAATCAACTGGGCAATCAGATGGTGCATCTCGGTGACATAGTCGGTGGCGCGTGGTTCGATGTCAGGGCGCACGATGCCCAGTGCGTCGGCATCTTGGTTCATCGCCTCAATAAAGCGTTGGGTCAGGGCTTGCAGGGACTCGCCATTTTCGGTGGCGCGTTTGATAATTTTGTCGTCGATGTCGGTAATGTTGCGGACGTAAGTCACGTCTAGCCCACTGGCGCGTAACCAGCGGCTGACCATATCAAACACCACCATCACCCGTGCGTGGCCTAAGTGGCAGTAATCGTAAACCGTCATCCCGCAGACGTACATCCGCGCTTTGCCAGCTTCAATCGGGGTGAAAATTTCTTTTTGGCGGGTAAGGGTGTTGTAAAGCGAGAGCATGGTTCGTCCTGATTCAGCAAAAAACGGGAAAGCGGCATTATGACGTAACTGCCCCGTGCGGGGAGGGGGAATCCGCTGCAAAAGCCACCTTGTCCGCGAAAGTAGGCGACTTTTGGTAGCATGACGCTTCCCCTATTTCATATAGACCTTTTTGATGGCCTCTCTTACCACGATACCCTCATCCGTCCTTCCTCTTTGTGTGGCCGAACAGGCCGAATTTCCACTCACCAAAGCGCAAAAAACCTTTAATGCCTTGATTGAAAAAATCAGTAGCAAACGTACCGTGCTGGCTGCTTGGGTGGAGGGTATCGAGGCTTTTAACCAGTCATACCAGCGTGATTTTTTGCCGCTTATTGAGCAAGAGCTCGCGCTGAAGCGTGCCTTGGCTTTACAGCTTGATTGCGTACACGACCAAAAAAGTACGACCAAGGCAAAAAAACGGGCGTTGTCCGTGTTAATTGCCAGTTTGAGCGAAACCCTTTTGATGCGTGACCCCAGCGACCTAGAAGCCAAGGTGCTTTACGGCAAATACACGCAATCAGACTGGGACAAAGAGCAAGCCCTGATGCAGACCAATATGAGAGCGGAGCTTGAAGCTACGTTTGGAATTGAGCTGGAAGAGGGGCTGAACCTCGATTCGCCCGATGCCGTCATGGCAGAAATAGAGCGTGCCCTTCACGCTCAAGCCGAAGCGCGGCAGGAGGCCAAGCGGGCCAGACAACAGGCGCACGCCAAGCCCAAAAAGCCGACCCCGCAGCAAGCCGCCAAAGAAGCCGTGCAAGCCGCGATGGAAAAGAATATGAGTCAGTCTATCCGCGAGGTCTACCGCAAATTGGCCAGTGCATTGCACCCCGACCGCGAACCTGACCCCGCCGAGCAACACCGCAAAACCACACTAATGCAGGCAGTCAATCAAGCCTATGAAAAGGGCGACTTGCTCAAGCTGCTTGAACTGCAATTAGCCATTGAACAGATTGACCAAGCCCATTTGGCCAACGTTAATCCTGAGCGGCTGATCCACTATATCGCCGTGTTGCAGGCACAGCTTGCCGAACTAGAACAGGAAATTGCCTACGTTACACAGCCCGTCGCTCAGCAATTTGTCACCATTGGGCAACAGCGGCTCACCCCAAAAAAAATACTGCGCTACTTGGCCGAGGACTGCGCCGAGTGCAAGAAGGATATTGCCGCCTTGCAGCGTGAGTTACAGCGCATCTCCGCCCCCGACAGCCTGAAAATTTGGTTGCAGAGCTTGCGGTAACCGGTGCGACCGTGGCCAAACCAAAGAGAGAACTAACATGGCTATTTCTGACTGGCCTGCTGACGAACGCCCCCGTGAAAAGCTATTGGCACGCGGGGCGCAGAGTTTGACCGATGCGGAATTACTCGCCATTTTTTTGCGGACAGGGCTGCCAGGGGTGAGCGCGGTCGAACTGGCGCGGCAGCTATTGGTGGCGTTTGGTGGGTCGTTGGCGCGGCTGTTTGCTGCGACGCAACCGGCGTTTTGCCAAGTCCCTGGGCTGGGGGCGGCCAAGTATGCCCAGCTGATGGCTGTGCGCGAACTGGCCGAGCGTGCCATTGCCGAAAACATGCGCTTGGGCGAGGTATTAGACAGCTCCGATACGGTGCGGGCCTTTTTGCGGCATCGACTAGGGGGGCGGATGCAAGAGGTGTTTATGGGGATTGCCCTGTCTGCCGAGCATCGGGTGCTGGTCGTTGAAACCCTGTTTACCGGCACGCTGACCGAGGCACGGGTTTACCCGCGTGAGCTGGTTAAATGGGCTTTGGCGCACAATGCGGCGGCGGTGATTGTGGCGCACAACCACCCCTCCGGTGCACTGACCCCCAGCGCAGCAGACCGCACCCTCACCGACCGGCTTTGTGCGGCCTTGGCCTTGGTTGAGGTGCGCTTGCTCGACCATATTTTGGTGGCGGGGGGCGAGACACTGTCGTTTGCGGAGCTGGGCTATATGCATTGACATCCTCCCCCACCTCTCGCTAGAACTTCGTTCTTAGCTCGCCAGACAAGCTGGAAAGAAAGGGGATTCCTACGGCGGTCAGCTAAAAGCTAGCTAACACACTTCGGCGGGTTCT
>CALMOJ010000191.1 GCA_937871815.1 uncultured Neisseriales bacterium | reverse complement strand
ACGTAAATGCTACAAGGAACATTTTCGCGGCGGGACTTCGCCGTCTTGAAGAAGGTATCCACGCGCTTTACCGCTGGCTAGGCCATGCCCGTGCAGGCGGGCATCCAGCCTTAACCACCGTCCAACACAAAGGCAAATTCTGCGACGACAAGCTACGACGACGATCGTCATATAGGATAAAAGACTAATCTCATCAATTCAGGTATGATGATGGCACTTTTTGTCGAGGGAGCTTTACTTGTGTTAAGTCGATTCAGCCTGCAGTCACGGGTGATTTTGCCCATTGCCTTTGTCTTGATGGTGCTGGTGTTGGGGCGTGCCGCGCTGTTTGCCCAAGAAGAAAGCCAGCGCATTCAAACCGAAAGCCAAGCCCTCGCCCAGCAGCAAATGGCACATATTACCCAGCGGCTGACGCTGTCCGACCAACTGGTGCTGGCATAAACCCAAAGTGCCATGCGCTTTTTAATCGACCGAGGACAAGCCCTAGGCGGCGCCAGCCTTGGCAACCCCGTGCAGGTCAAAGACAAAACCGTGCCCGAACTCCTGCTGGGGGGCAAACCCCAAGCCAACCATGTGGACTTGGTCGATGAAGTGGTCAAGGTGATGGGGGGCACGGCCACCTTATTCGTCAAACAGGGCGAAGACTTTGTGCGGATTGCCACCAACGTCAAACGTGAAGGCCAACGTGCGGTGGGGACGGTGCTCGACCCCACAGGCAAAGCCATTGCCGCCATTCGCGCCAACCAGTCGTTTTTTGGCCAGGTCGATATTCTGGGCAAGCCCTTTTTGACCGGCTACACCCCGATTAAAGATGCCCAAGGGGCGACGATAGGCGTGTGGTACGTCGGCTATCAGGTCGATATGGCCGCCCTGAAAGAAGTGGTCGAAACCAGCGCCATCCTCAAAGGCGGGTTTGTCGCTTTGCTGGATGCCAAGGGCAAAGTGCTGTTCCAATCCAAAGGCACGGAAGCCAGCCAAGTCAGTGCCGTGCTGCAAACCAATACCGGCTGGAAGCTGATGCAGCAAGCCTTTCCGGCATGGGGCTTTAACATCGTCGCAGCCTATCCCGAAGCCGAAGTGCAGGCCATGACCCAATCCCGCACCGTCGATATTTTGCTGGCCGGTAGCCTAGGCTGCTTGGCCTTAATGGTGGTGATGGCATTGATGTTGCGGCACATGGTGCTGAAGCCACTGGGGGGTGAACCTGCCGCTGCCATTGCCCTCGCCCAGCGTATTGCCGCAGGCGACCTGAGCACCGCCATCCCCGTCGCCAGCAACGACACCCATTCGCTCACGGCGGCCTTGGCGCAGATGCAAAACAGCCTTAAAACCATGGTGGCAAACATCCACACCCAAGCCGCCGCCCTCCAGCACGCCGCGTCGGGCTTAGGGGTATGGTCAGGGCAGGTCAGCCAAGGGGTCGACGAGCAAAACCAAGCCACGCAACTGATTTCCCAGACACTTGATGAGATTTTGCAAAGCGTAGAAGACGTACGCCAAGCCGCCACCACCACCTCGTCCCTCGCAGGGGAAGCGGGCAAGATGGCGCAGCAAGGCAATCTGACCGTGGCACAAGCCGTGGCGGAAATCCGTGACAGTGCCACCCTCGTCACCGCCTCGGCAGCGGGGGTCAGCCAGCTGGGGCAAGATGCCGCCCAAATTACCCAAGTGGTCGAGATGATTCGGGATGTGGCCGAGCAAACCAACCTGTTGGCACTCAATGCCGCGATTGAGGCGGCGCGGGCGGGCGAAAGTGGACGCGGCTTTGCCGTTGTGGCCGATGAAGTCCGCAAACTGGCCGAGCGCACAGCGTCTTCTGCCCGTGAAATTGGCAGCATGGTCGGCAATATCCAACGCAGCTCCGAAGCCGCGATGTCGGGCATTGGGGAGGGGGCAAGCAGCGTCAGCCACAGTGTGGGCGGGGCAGAAGAAGCGGGGCACAGCATGGGGCGCATTCACCAAGCCACCGAAAGCGTGGTCACTGCCGTGGCGGCTATTCGCCAGTCGGTCGAAGCCCAAACCTCCGCCAGCCAAGTCATTGGCCGCACCCTGAACCAAGTGGCCCGCGTCGGGGAAGAAAACCAAAATGCCGCCAGCGGCATGGCGCAAGAAGCTGCCCAACTGCAACAATTGGCCGATGCACTCAACCAAGCAGTCGGCAATTTCCGCGTATAGTTCGGTTTCTTTCTGCGGTTTAACCCCACTTTTCGTTAAAGGAAACGAGCATGACTTTTTTGACCACTGATTTGTGTGATGCCAACGAAGGTCGGGTGCGCGTCGTCGCCCCGATGTTTAAAAGCTACGGCGGGCAGCCTCGGTTTAGCGGCAGCATCGTCACGGTTAAGCTGTTCGAAGACAACTCACTGGTGCGCGAAACCCTCGCC
Organism: uncultured Neisseriales bacterium; assembly: GCA_937871815.1. Lineage (GTDB taxonomy): Bacteria > Pseudomonadota > Gammaproteobacteria > Burkholderiales > Aquaspirillaceae > Rivihabitans. Next base: position 8,989 of record CALMOJ010000191.1, on the reverse strand, counting down.
AAGCCAGGGGCGGGCAAAGTGCTGGTGGTAGATGGCGGCGGCTCGCTGCGCTGTGCTTTGGTCGGCGACCAAATTGCCGAGCTGGCGGTCAAAAACCAATGGGCGGGGATTGTGGTGTATGGCTGCATTCGGGATTCCGTGGCGATTAACGGCCTGCCGCTCGGCGTGCGGGCTATCGACACCCATCCGCTAAAATCGATCAAAAAAGGGGCGGGCGATTGCGAAATCGCGGTGACCTTTGGCGGCGTGACCTTCACCCCAGGCGAATGGCTCTACGCGGACGAGGATGGGGTCATCGTCAGCGCGACCCCACTGCTCTAAAAAGCGTGACCTGATTGCCAAACACTATCGCCCCCATTGCCATTCAAAATTAGCCGAATAGGGGGGCGGTCTTGTATAAAGAAGCTTCTGCGGCGTACCGCGCCGATGTTGGCACTTTAATTCCTCTTCCTAGGAGAACTTTATGGCTGTTTTGGTTGGTAAGTCCGCCCCTGATTTCACAGCGGCAGCAGTATTGGGCAATGGTCAAATCGACAATGCGTTCAACTTCAAAAAAGCGACCGAAGGCAAGCACGCCGTGGTGTTTTTCTACCCACTCGACTTCACCTTTGTCTGCCCTTCTGAACTGATTGCGTTTGACCATCGTCTGGAAGAATTCACCAAGCGCGGCGTAGAAGTGATTGGCGTGTCCATCGACAGCGCGTTCACCCACTCCGCATGGCGCAACACCCCCGTGGAAAAAGGCGGGATTGGTCAAGTGGGCTACACCTTGGTGGCCGACATCAAGCACGAAATCTGCAAAGCCTACGATGTCGAAGCCGCTGGCGGCGTAGCCTTCCGTGGCTCGTTCTTAATCGACAAGGCGGGTGTGGTGCAGCACCAAGTGGTGAACAATCTGCCACTGGGGCGCAATGTGGACGAAATGATTCGCATGGTTGACGCGCTGCAGTTCACCGAAGAAAACGGCGAAGTGTGCCCTGCAGGCTGGAACAAGGGCAAAAAGGGCATGAAGCCTGACGCTGCTGGTGTGGCCAGCTACTTGGCTGAAAACGCAAAAGACCTGTAAGAACCTGTTTACACGCTGCGAGCCTCGGGTCAGGCTGTATTGAAATGCCTCAAAAAAACACGCATTGACCGCGTGTCAACTGCATTTTTTTGGTTCATTTCGCTTTGGCACCCCCTTCGCTCGCTAGCGCGTGAACACGCACTACGTCACCGCGTTTTGCCCCACAAAAAAACCGCCGCAGGGGTTGCCCCTGTTGGCGGTTTTTTTGTGGGGTGGGGAGGATGTCAACCAAATACGGAGGCGACACTCTACCGCTGGCTTCAAGCCCAACCGACAAAGAAATGTCGCCCGCCATGCCCACTTTCCCTGCTACTAGCCCGAAGTCACCGCTGCGCTCGCGCTGCCGTCTCCCAACCCTGCTACCCATGCCAGCTGCTGGGGCAAACAGACAGTCTGCAAGTCATAGTGGTGCTGGGCAAACGCGCGGGCATTGCTGCCTAAACGCGCCCGTTCAGCAGGATGGTCTAGTAGGTGCACAACCTGTTGCACCAATACTGCCGAATCAAAAAAATCAACCAGCAGCCCTGTCTCGTCGTGCTGAATCGCTTCATGCAGGGGCTGTGTGTTGCTGGCCACAATGGCGCATCCCGCGCTCATGGCTTCCAGCAAGCTCCAGCTCAGCACAAAGGGATAGGTGAGATACACATGAACCGTAGAAAGCTGGAGCAAGGGGATAAAGTGCTGATACGCCACGTTGCCCAAAAAATGCACCCGCGACCAATCGGCCTCTGAAATCTGAGGGCGGACTTCTTCAGCAAAAATCGTTTTCCAGCTCTCTCCCTGTGTGGGTCGTGCGCCATAGCTCACCCCATCCCCTCCGACGATTAAGATATGGGCATGGGGACGTTGCGCCAACAGGCTGGGTAAGGCGCGCATAAAGGTGTGATAGCCCCGATACGGCTCTAAATTGCGGTTTACAAACGTGATGACCTCATCTTGCCGCGTCAGGGTGAGGGTGTCATTCAGGGTCAGGCTCACCTGTGGATTGGGTGCTACGGCTTCGGTGTCAATGCCATCATGAATCACGCTGATTTTGTCGCGAAACAGGGACGGAAAGGTGCTGGCTTGCCAGTGTGTGGGGGAAATACCGGCATCGGCTATTTCGAAATGCAGTAGGTTATTGACGTTTTTTAATCGGAGACGGCACGCATCCCCACGGTGTTTGCTGGGAAATTCGGGGTCAAAATTAAGGTCGGTGCCGTTGGCGTGATAATAAAATTCGCAGTAAATCCCCAGCTTGGCCTGTGGCCAGACCTCTTTAACAAACAGGCTTTCCCCCCAGCCAGGGTGGGCAATGATGATGTCTGGGGTAAAGCCCTGTGCGTGGAGCTGCAACGCGGCCTCGAAACAGGCTTCTCCCCGAATCGCTTTGGTTTCAAAGTCGCTGACCCACGGATGGATGTTGGGGGTGGTGCTTCGGCTGGCGGCATAGCGCAGCACTTGCACGCCTTGCCATGTGGGGTGGGTGACGGTTTGCATGGTCAGTGCCACCACGGTGTGCCCTTGTTGTGCCAATGCAGGGGCTAAAAACTTAAATTGGCCGGGAAAATTTTGGTGAATAAACAGAATGTGCATGAGAGGAATCATCAAAAAAACGGGCATGGTCAGAAAAAAGTTGCCGTCCATTTTTCTGCTCACCCGATAGGGCATTTTTAACGGAGACGCGGCATAAGTCCCCTTCCTTAGAACCTGTTTACGATCTCAATGGTGCAGGGGTTGCCAAGGTGAAATTCGGAAAAAAACGCCGTTGGACTTGAACCCACACGCCTATTTTTGTGAATTTGAACGCAGGATCACCCGAGTCTCGCAGATCGTAAACAGGTTCTTACAGGTAGGGGATACACGCCGTGCCTTTGATATTGGTTTCTAGTGCATATATTTTTTCAAACTAATTGCATGTTAGCGGCCACCAAAATCCGTATCTACCCCACACCAGCGCAAGAAAAAAAGCGTGCGAAAGCGTTTGGTTGTATGCGGTGGTTTTGGGGGGGAAGGCTTTGGACAATACGTACTGAATACGCGACTATTACCACCCAAGCAAGAATTTGCATGGCTGGCAGAAACACATAGCCAAGTGCTGCAATCGGTGCAGTGTGAATCTATCGTGTTCGTTCGTGATTTTTTTGAGCGTCGGGCAAAATATCCCCATTTCAAATCCAAGCACGGCAAGCAGACCACTTAATCCCCGCAAGGTGGCGGGCAGCAGCACCGTCGTGCATATTCTCCCTCCACTGACAAAAAACGGCGACACCCTCAACGAGGTTGCCGCCGTTTTTGTTGCACCATACCGCCCAACCCCTACCCCTGCAGCCAGCGCGTTCCCTGATAAAACACCGCACTGACACACCACGCCAGCAACAAAGACCAGAGGGTGGAGAACACCGCAAAGCCCGTACTCTTCGACTCTTTACGGATGGCGGCGATGGTGGACAGGCAGGGCACGTAAATCAGGGTAAACAGCATGAAGCTATACGCCGACACCCAATCCAGTTGCGCCGTCACCACGGCACCCAAGCCGCTTTCTGGCACGTTGTAAATCACCGCCATCGAGCCCAGCAAAATCTCCTTGGCGACAAAGCCAAACAGCAAGGCCACCGACAGCTCGTGCTTAATCCCAATCGGGTCGAGCACCGGCGCCATCAACGCCCCCAGCGCATCGGCCAAGGTCGGGTAGCTCCCCGCCGGAATATGGGTCAGCACCCACACCAGCACCACCCCCAGCAAAATAAAGGTCGAGGCAAGGTGCAAAAAGCCTCGCACTTCACCCACCGCACGGTTGGTCATGTGCCGAATGCCTGGCAGACGGTAGGGCGGCACTTCCATCACAAACAGTTCGTCACTGCGAAAGCGGCTGCGGAACAGCCACGCGGTCAGGATGGCAGCGGCAAAGCTCATCACATACAAACTCAGCAACACCCACGGCGCGACATGTGGCGAAAACAAGGCCGCCGAGAAAAACAAAAACACCTGCAGCCGTGCCGAGCACAAAGAAAACGGGATGGTCAGCATCGACAGCAAACGCATATTGCGTTCACGCATAATCCGCGTACCCATAATCGCCGGCACATTGCAGCCAAATCCCATCAAGTGCATCACAAAACTACGCCCATCCAAGCCCAGCCGTGCCATCAGCGCGTCCATCAAAAACGCCGCCCGTGCCAAATAACCGCTGTCCTCAACCAAGGCCATCAAGGTAAAGAAGACGAACAAAATCGGCACAAAGGTCAGCACCGTAGACACCCCCGACCACACCCCATCCACCAACAGGCTCTGCACAATAGCCGGCAAAGGCGCAATCAGCGGGCGCAAGCTGTAATCACGCAAGCCATCCAGCCCTGCCCCCATCAGGGTTTGCAAGGGTTTGCCTATCTCGTAGGTAGCTTGGAACAGCAGCCCCATCATCAAAAAGAAAATCGGCAGCCCAAACCAAGGGTGCATTAAATAGTGATCCACGCGCTGGGTGAGCGCGGGCGGCAAAATCGGGGGGACGCGATACACCGTGTCGAGCATCTCGGTGGCGACCTTGTCCAAAGAACCGGTAGCGGCGAGGGCGTTAAAATCGGCGCGGTGAGGCGCCCCCTCTTTGTCTGCCATAGTTTCGAGGGCGGTTAGATGCGCCAGCACGCTCACCCAGTTATCCCCTTTTCGCGCCGACATCCGCACCACCGGCGCATCCAGCCGTTGCGCCAAGGCGGCCTCGTCCAGCGTAATGCCAAATTGCTTCATTTCATCGGCCATATTGACCAAGACCAGCACCGGCAAGCCGAGGGCTTTCAGCTGCAAGACCAGCCGCCATTGACGTTCGAGCTGGGCACCGTTGGTCACCACCACCAGCGCGTCAAATGGCGTATCGGCCAACACTTTACGCACCACTTCTTCGTCTTCGCTGTAGCCGCTCAGGTCGTTAATCCCGGGCAAGTCCACCACTTCCACCATCCGCCCACCGAGTAAAATCCGCGCACGGGCCAAATCGACTGTCAGACCGGGCCAATTCCCCACCCGCTGCGACAAGCCGGTGAGACGGTTAAAAAAGGTAGATTTGCCGGTATTGGGCAAACCGACAATCGCCAGCTTACGCGCCGTGCCTTTGCCCTTGGGCAGCGGCGGCGGGGTATGGCATTTTTGGCAAGGGCTAGTCATGCGGGGAGCTCCACGGTAATGGCTTCGGCAGTGCTGCGACGCAGCATGATATGGGTAGTGCCGATACGGATTTCGAGCGGACCACCGAGCGCGGCTTGGCGTTCTACCCGTAGCACCGCCCCCGAGACGACACCAAAAGCCGAGAGGCGTTGGCACGCTTCGGCGGACAAATCCACCTGCACCACGCACGCGGCGGTGTCGGGGGTAAGATGTGCTAACAACATGGCAAACCATCCAAACGCAAATGAGAAGAGTTCTCAACTATACCGAAACTTATCCCTTTTCGCCAACGTTTTTCAGGGGCATCGCACCCCACGCAACAAGGACAACACTGCATGAACACCCTGTATGCCTTTTCCCAGCTCCGCGCCATTGAAACCACCGCTGCCCTGATGGGGCTTGATTTGATGGCACGGGCAGGCGAGGCCATTGCCGATTGGGTGGCCGCCCACTATCCGCGCAGTGGTCGGGTGCTGGCCATCGCAGGGCGCGGCAATAACGGCGGCGATGCCCTGCTGGCGGCCACACTGCTCCGGCAGCAGGGCTGGGAAGTCGATGCCCTCTTGCCCCTTGGTGAGCCTGGACGGGTGCAGGCCATTGCTGCCCTTGATGGCTTTTGCCAAGCGGGCGGCGTGGTGCTGGAAAGCTGGGAAACCACCGGCGATTACGCCTTGGTGCTGGATGGGCTGTTTGGCATCGGCATGGAGGGCGAACTAGAAGGCGCGGCCTGCCGCACCATTGAGCGGCTTAATGCCCTGTCTTGCCCGATTTTGGCCTTGGATTGCCCCTCGGGTTTGGATGCGTGGCGGGGCACGGTGCGGCCTGTTGCCGTACGCGCTCAGGCCACCCTGACCTTTATCGCCGCCAAGCCGGGGCTGTATACCGCCGATGGCCGCGACTATTGCGGCGACATCGCCCTTGCCACGCTAGACGTGCCCGAAGCCCATCTGCCCAAGCCGGTGGGGCATTTGAACTATCCCCAAGCCGCCACCCTAAAACGCCTGATTCGTCCGCATAACTGCCACAAAGGCAATTTTGGCAGCGTGGCGGTGATGGGCGGTGCCGAAGGCATGGGCGGAGCGGTATTGTTGGCGGCGCGGGCGGCCTTGCTGATTGGCACGGGCAAAGTGCTGGGCGGCTTTGTCGGCTCCAGCTTGCCGCTCGACCCGCTTTACCCCGAGCTGATGTTGCGCGATGCCGCGTGGCTGGTGGATGACCCCGTGGTGACGGTGTTTGCCGTGGGGCCGGGCTTGGGCACCGCCAAAAGTGCCGCCACCCTGTTGGGGCAAATCCTAGAGCGGTGTTTGCCGATGGTGTGGGATGCCGACGCGCTGAATGTATTGGCCAAAAACCCGACCTTAGCCGAGCAAGTCGCCACCCACCCCGCGCTGTGCGTGCTGACCCCCCACCCCGCCGAAGCCGCCCGCCTGTTGGGCTGCACGGTCGCCAAGGTGCAAGCTGACCGCATTGCCGCCGCCCAAGCCCTTGCCGCACGGTTTGCCGCCGTGGTGGTGCTCAAAGGGTCGGGCAGCATCATTGCCCAGCCGTTGGGGGATTTTGTCGTCAACCCCACGGGCAATGGCGGCATGGCCGCCGCAGGGCAAGGTGATGTATTGACAGGGGTGATTGCCGGTTTGATGGCGCAGGGGCTGAGCCCTTTTGAAGCCGCCACGCTGGGTTGCTGGCTGACGGGTCGCGCTGCCGAAGCCTTGGCAGAAAACAGCATCGGACCGCTTGGATTGACTGCCGGTGAGATTTCACAAGCCGCCCGCAATGTGCTGAACCCGCTGCTGAAGGCGGCGGGGTAGGGGGGGTTACGGCCTAGCGAACGACGGGTTAGCCAAGGCGAAATGCGCAAAAAAGCGCAATCACTGCGGTGTTTGCTTTTATTCCCCTTTGCCGGATAAGGGGCGATGGCAACGCCAGACGGGGCGGTTGGTGGCGAGGCTGCCAAACCCAAAAACCAAACCCAAAGGCAACCACCCCACCCCTCCACGGGAGGGGAATAAAGGCGAAACCCTGCGGCCAGCAGCGGTGGGGCATCACCACCCAGCCCGAGCAACGGTGTCATTGGCACCGCCCCCCGTAGGTCGGGCTTCAGCCCGATTTCGCCACGTCCTACGGGACAGCCTCCCGCCGCCAGCCGACGCGATAGCGTGCTGCCGCGTTGTCGGGTTGAAACCCGACCTACCGTGCCACTCCGGCGAAGGGGGGCGACGGCACAGCTGGACGGGGCGGTTGGTGGCCATGCTGCCAGACCCAAAGCCCCCCCACCTACGGCGTACCCCTCCACGGGAGGGGAATAGCAGCCAAGGCCCAGTGGCGACCAGCGGCGGGGCATCACCGCCCAACCCCGCTGCCACCAGCCGTGGCACGGGAGAGCCCCCCGCCCCGCTCATCTCACACCAGCCGCGCCGGTTTTCAACGCCCAATCTGGGCACTAAACAGCCCATTGCGGCTGGTCCAGACAATCTCCAGCCCCGACAGCCCCGCCGCCCGACGGGCAATCGACAGCCCCAAGCCACTGCCCAAGGCACTTTGCCCCGGCGGACGATAAAACCGCTCCCCCAGCCGCACCAAGCTATCTGCCGCCAAGGTGGGTGCCGTGTTTTCCAGCACCAGCCGCCCTGCTTCTGCCGTCAGACAAATCCGCCCACCCTCCGAGGTGTAGTTCAGCGCGTTATTCACCAGATTATTGACCAGCAAACACAGCACGTCGGGGTCGGCTTGGCAGAGCCAAGGTGCCGTGCTGGCGATGTCGATCAGCACCCCGCGCTGCACGGCGCGGTCGGCGGCTTCGTCTAGGGTGCGGCGAAACAGCGCGTTCAGATCGCAGGCAGTGCGCCCCGCCAAACTGGCGTGGTCTAGCCGCGAGAGGGTCAGCAACTGGCTGACCAAACGGGTGGCGCGGTCGATGCCGTGGAGCAACTGCCCTAAAGCACGCTGCCGACTGGTTTCGTCGCCCGCCATTTGGGCGACTTCGACCTGCACCCGCAGCGCGGCCAAGGGTGTGCGCAGCTCGTGGGCGGCATCGCCGGTAAAACGACGCTCGCTATCAAACTGGGTTTCCAGCCGCGCCAAGAGGGCGTTTAAGGTATTGACCAGCGGCGCGATTTCTTCGGGGACAGGCTGCACCAAAGGGCTGAGCGCGAAGGGGTCACGCGCCGCCAGTTCTTTGGACACCACGGCCAAGGGGCGCAGACTTTTACGAATCGCAAACAACACCCACATCAGCAAAAAAGGAAACGACAGCAGCCACACGCCCATTTGGGCGGTGACAATGTCTTTGGCAAAGCTGCGCCGCTCTTTGAGCTTTTGTGCCACAGCAAGGTAAAGGTGCTGAGTGGGATATTGCAGGTAGTACACCCGCCATACTTGCCCGCCAATCTCGGCATTGGCAAAGCCCGCATAGCTAGGGCGGTAGGGAATGTTGATGGGGTTTTGCGAGGTCAGCCAAGGGCGACCCGAATCGTCCCGCATTTCGTAGGCGTAATCGCTCGGTTCGATGTCGCCACCGGTGCGTTTGGCGTGTCCCCGTACATTGGGAATCGCCGCCGGTGGCAGCCGCACGCCATTGGTGTGCGGCACTTTGCTGGCCACCGATGCCATCAGCTCGACAAACAAAATCTGCTCGGTGTCGAACAGCTCGTTGATTTCGTCCAAGGCTTTATCGTAAGCAAACCACGCGCTGACCAGCCACAAGCACGGTAAGCCCAAGGCCAATAGTTGCAGCAAACGGGTGCGAATAGACTGGGTTTGGGGGGTGAGCCATTTGGGCATTGA
>CALMOJ010000190.1 GCA_937871815.1 uncultured Neisseriales bacterium | reverse complement strand
TTGGCGAGACTCGGGTGATCCTGCGTTGAAATTTGCAAAAATAGGCGTGTGGATTGAAGTCCAACGGCGTTTTTTTCCGAATTTCGCCTTAGCGACCCCTTCGTTCACCAGACTTTGAACAGGTTCTAAAAGAATGGGGGGACAACGACGCAAACCTTGTGCAAAGGTTGCTGCATTATTACGGCGGCGGCACGCGGGGTTTCCATAGATACTTTCGGCTAGCCGAGGTGTGTAGTCTTATGCCGCCGGCACGCTCTCTGCCAAATACGCCAAAAACCGTGCCGCTGCGTGAGAAACGTCCACCTTGGTCTCACACAGGGCAATCCGCCCGTTGGGGGCAATCAAAAAGGCGCGTCGTTTGGCGTATTTAAACAGCCAAAAATCCCACAACGCCCCATATTGCCGCGCCACCGTGCCGTGCAGGTCAGACAGCAGCGGAAAGGGCAGGGCATGTTGGCGGGCAAATGCACGGTGGCTGTCTTCGCTGTCTAGGCTCACCCCCAGTACGGTAGCCCCGTGGCGGCGCAAATCAGCAAACGCATCACGCAGACTGCAGGCTTGTGCCGTGCAGTGGGGCGTGTTGTCCTTTGGGTAAAAATACAAAACCAGCCACTGCCCCTGAAAATCCGACAGGGCGTGGGGCGTGCCGTTTTGGTCACGCAGCACAAAGGCGGGGGCGAGGTCGCCCTGTTTAGGCGTGCTCATCAATCAAAATCTCCGTACCAACGGGAAGCTGCTCAAACAGGTCTATCACCGTGTCGCTGGTCATCCGCACACAGCCCAAAGAGCTGGGCGTGCCCATCGACACATGTCCCCCTGCCCCATGGATGTAGATATAGCGGGCATAGCTATCCACCACCACCCCGTCTTCCCGTGTGCCTTGGTTGAGCCCTGGCTCGGTGCCGCACAGCCAAATAATGCGGGTCAAAATCCAGTCTTTTTGGGGGAACTCGGCATGGAGGGCAGGGGTGTATTGCCAAGGCGTGACGGTGCGGCGCGAGATAATCGTATCCGCAGGGGCGTTGTCGCCAATCTTTTCGCAGACGCGATGCCAGCCGCGTGGGGTCTGGTAGCTGTTCTCGGTTTCGCCAACCCCTCGTTTGGCGGTGGCGATGGGATACCAGCGCAGCGCATGGCCTCGGGCATCAAAAAAAGTCAGCGTTTGACTGGCAATGCCTATCCGAATCCACGGTGCGCCAGCGGTTTGGGGGTTAGGCGCGGGGGCAATCAGCGGGGCTTGCTGGTGCTGGTGCAAATAGGTCTGCACGACAGGCTGGGCATGGGCTGTCACCGCCCAGAGTCCGCCCAGCAAAAATCCCCCGACGCGCCCGCCGGTCAACCGAACAACGCAACGGAACAAAGAAAAAGAAGGCATGGTTAGTTTTCGGTGAGGGTGACGGCGGTGCCGACCGGCACACCCTCAAAAAGGGTGATGAGGTCATCGCTGTGCATCCGCACACAGCCATGCGAGGCCGGCACCCCCAGCGGCACGGCATCCGGCGTACCGTGGATATAGATATAGCGGCCTTGGGTATCGACTGCCCCAAAGCGATTGCGCCCTGGCTCGCAGCCCGCCAGCCACAGAATGCGGGTCAAAATCCAGTCGCGGTCAGGGTCGGCGGCATAAGCGGCAGGCGTGCAAATCTCCCCTGTCAGCCGCCGCGCTTTAAACACCGCGCCCCGTGCCGCCCCCGCCCCAATTTTGGCGCGAATCCGGTGTTCGCCGCGTGGAGTTTGGTAGCTGCCGCGCTGCTCGCCCGCACCCCGTTTGGCGGTGGAGACAGGGTAACGCGCCACCACCGCGCCGCTGGCATCCAGCAGGGTCAAGGTTTGGTGGGCAAGGGAAATGACGATACGCATACGGCGGCCTATTCGACCTCGTCTATCCACGCCATTTGGATGGCTTCGAGGATGCGCTCACCGCAATGGGCGGGGTCGTCGTTAAAGTCCGGCAAGGCCATGACCCACTTCATCAACTGGGTAAAGCGCACGGCCTTAGGGTCTACCTCGGCATGGGTTTCGCTGAGGGCGATGGCAATATCAAAGGTGTCTGTCCATTTCATGCTGAGGTGCTCCTTGGGGTGCGGATTAGTGCCCTTCGCTGGCGTGGTTCAGCGTGTATTTTGGAATATCCACCACCAAATCCACGTCGCCGACCAAGGCTTGGCAAGACAGCCGCGACTGGGCTTCTAGCCCCCATGCTTTGTCCAGCAAGTCGTCTTCGAGGTCGTCGGAGGGCTCAAGCGAATCAAAGCCTTCGCGGATAATGACATGGCAAGTGGTGCAGGCACAGCTCATTTCACAGGCGTGTTCAATGTCCACATGGTTGTGCAGCAAGGCTTCGCAGATGCTTTGGCCTGGCTCAGCCGCAAACATCGCGCCTTCTGGGCACAGGGTGGCATGGGGTAAAACGATAATATTGGGCATGGTAGGGCTTCTTTACAAATTGCGGATATTTTGACCGGTCAGCACCTGCTGCAGGTTGCGGTTCATACGGC
>CALMOJ010000189.1 GCA_937871815.1 uncultured Neisseriales bacterium | reverse complement strand
TAACGCAGGGTCTGTTTGCCCTGTTGTGCCCTGTGGGGCTATTGGTGTCGTTTGCTGAGATGGGCGCGGGCTTGTTTGGTGGCTTGCAACGAGGCGGTAGACAGATTGGTGCAGGCAAATTGGTTGATTTGTCGTGTCGCTTTAGACAGCGACTCAAAAGCACATTTACCCACACTGGCGGCGGATTCTAGGGCTTCGCGGGCGGGGTGGGCCGGGGATTGGTGCAGCGAATGCACCAGTTGGCGGTTGAGCTCGGAAACCAGCTTTTCAGACAGTGCCATCACATCGTTGCCCGCTTGCACATGCGCCAGCATCAGCGACTGAGAGGCTGAAAGCGTGTCATCGACGTGTGAAGATAAGTTGGCACGCTGGGACTCTGACGGAGCTTGCGGGGTATACAGCTGGGTCAGGTGCTTGTAGGTCGCAAGCTGCGCATCCATCAGCGAACGCTGTTGGACGGCCATCATTTCGGTAAGTAGCTGGAGGGTATGGGTAAAATCGGTTGTGGACATGGCAGGCTTCCTTCACCCCACCGCGCTTGTCTAGGTGGCAAGCTGCGGTAAGGCGGTAACTGTGTTTGGCAGTGTAGCCGGTTTTGGCCAAGATGCCATACGCCATAGGGATAAAAACGCAAGTCTTTCTGAGCACTCACCCGATTTGTGATGCTACTCAGGAAAAGTTAGCTTTCTGCCATTGCGCTTGTCATACTGGCCGACGTGCCCCAGACAGTTTCTAGCTCGGCAATCAAGACATTGAGTACCAAATCCCCTGCACGATCCGCCGCGTAAATAAACTGCAAAGTAGTGGCCTTAACCCAATCTCCGACCACCATCAGCTTGCCTTCGGCTTGCAGGGCAAGGGCTTCGTCCTCGCGCATAATCGCCAAACCAATCCCCGCTTGTACCAAGCTAGACACTGCGGGAACGTGATCCACTTCGGCGACTTTGCGGGGTGAGATATTCATGTCACGCCAGAGCTCGCTGGTAAGTTTGTTGAGGCTAGACAGCGGCGACATCCCTATCCACGGCAATTTGCCCAGTGCTTTTGCGCTGGCACCTTCGATGCGGTCACGCCATGTGGCGGGGGCAACAATCCGAAAATTCAGGTCGGTTAGCTTAATCGTATTGACGTTGATGTAAGGGTTTTTGCCGATAAAAAAGCCGGCATCGAGTTCTTTTTTGCGCACACGGTTCAGCACCAAGCCGGTCACACCGTGCTGTAATTGCAGGTCCAGCAGCGGGTATTTTTCAATCAGCGCAGACACCCAAGGCCCTACGTTAATCATTTCTGGCGTGGTAATCGTCCCAATGATGGCTTTGCCCGCAAGTTGCCCTTTGAATGCGCGGGCGTGGTTCAGCATGTCACGGCTGGCTTGCAAAATCACATGAGCTTGCGGCAGGAGCTCTTGCCCTGCCCGAGATAGGTTGACCCCGCCTGCGGTGCGCTCAAACAGCGGCATCCCGACTTCTTCTTCTAGTGCTTTGATTTGGGCGGTGACGGCGGGCTGGCTCAGGTGTAAAAGCTCGGCGGCTTGGGTTAAGTGCCCCTGCTGTGCAACTGTAACAAAAGTTCTCAACTGATAGATTTCCATACATCCCTTTCATTATTGCGCCCCCCATCGCCCAACATTGGCGGTATGTGCCCGCTATTTTACCCAATTTACGCTCAGGTAAACGGCTTATATTGTGGTGCTTTTTAATGCGTAACTTGCTGTTTTATATTGCATATTGCGATGCGTCATTTGTCATGCTGATTTTTTTTATCAAAATTTGCGATTAGCCGTAGGTTGCAACCCTTCGTTACATTCGTCCCAACAGACCTCTCAGGGTTTGTGTCACAAAGGAGGAAACACATGAACGAAGACGTGCTGGCACGGGTGCAAAAAAACCCGAAATTTGCCGAACTGGTAAGTAAAAAAACGTCGTTTGGTTGGATGTTGTCGATTGTGATGTTGGCAATCTATTACGGCTTCATCCTCATCTTGGCCTTTAATCCTCAGTCGCTGGGTACGTCCCTGAGTGGGGGCGTTATTACGGTGGGTATCCCTGTTGGGCTGTTCATCATTATTTCGGCATTCTTGTTGACCGGTGTGTATGTCCGTAAGGCCAACACCGAGTTCGACCAGCTCACCCAAGAAATCGTTGAGGAGGCAAAACAATGATGAATCGCTTGTTGAAACGGGCAGGCTACGTGGCACTGGCACTGATGCCCGTGGTCGCGATGGCTGGTGAGGCATTCACTGGGGAAGTCAAAAAAGCTCCCCTGAATATCCCCGCCATTACGATGTTCTTTGCCTTTGTGGCATTTACCCTCGGTATCACTTACTGGGCAGCGCGGCGTACCCGCTCTGCCTCTGACTTTTACACCGCTGGCGGTGGCATTACCGGTTTCCAAAACGGGTTGGCGATTGCGGGTGACTATATGTCTGCCGCGTCCTTCCTCGGGATTTCGGCGATGGTGTTTGAAAAAGGCTACGACGGCCTGATTTACTCCATCGGCTTCTTGGTCGGCTGGCCCGTTATCTTGTTCTTGGTGGCAGAGCGTCTGCGTAACCTCGGCAAGTTCACCTTTGCTGACGTGGCTTCTTACCGTTTGGGTCAAACCCAAGTGCGTATTTTGGCTGCAACCGGCACGCTGGTCGTGGTGGCCTTGTACCTGATTGCCCAAATGGTGGGTGCAGGTAAGCTGATTCAACTGCTGTTCGGCATGAGCTACAGCTCCGCTGTGATTCTGGTTGGCGTGTTGATGGTGATGTATGTGACCTTTGGCGGCATGTTGGCCACCACATGGGTGCAAATCATCAAGGCCTGTATTCTGCTGACCGGCGCAAGCTTTATGGCGTTTATGGTGCTGGCTTCCGTGGGCTTTAGCCCAGAAGCGATGTTTGCTAAGGCTGTTGAAGTGAAGCGCATTGCCGCTGAACTGATGATGACCAAAGCAGGCGCGGCACAAGCGGCTGCGGCTCAAGCCCAAGCTTCTGGCGCACCTGATGCGGCTGAGCTGGCGAAAAAAGCCGCTGACCTGACCGCCGAAGCGGGCAAGGCTGGCAAAGTCAACATCATGGCGCCAGGTGGCTTGGTATCTAACCCAATCGACGCGATTTCGCTGGGTCTGGCTCTGATGTTCGGTACTGCTGGTTTGCCACACATCCTGATGCGGTTCTTTACCGTGAACAACGCTAAAGAAGCGCGTAAGTCTGTGTTCTTCGCAACCGGCTTTATCGGCTACTTCTACATTCTGACCTTTGTGATTGGCTTTGGTGCCATCTTCTTGGTCGGCACAAACCCTGAGTTCAAAGACGCAGCGGGCAAGCTGATTGGCGGCAACAACATGGCTGCGGTTCACTTGGCTAAGGCTGTGGGCGGCGACTGGTTCTTGGGCTTTATCTCTGCTGTTGCGTTTGCAACCATCTTGGCTGTGGTGGCGGGCTTGGCACTGTCTGGTGCTTCTGCTGTGTCCCATGACCTGTACGCTTCCGTGATTAAAAAGGGCAAGGCAGACAGCGCGGCTGAAATGCGTGTCTCCAAAATCACCACACTGGTATTGGGTGTGATTGCCATCGTGTTGGGTATCGCCTTTGAAAAGCAAAACATCGCCTTCATGGTCGGTCTGGCCTTCTCGATTGCCGCTTCGGCTAACTTCCCTGTGTTGTTCCTTTCCATGTTCTGGAAGGGTCTGACCACCAAGGGTGCTGTGATTGGTGGCTTTGCTGGCCTGATCTCTGCCGTGGTGTTGATTGTGCTTAGCCCATCGGTTTGGGTTGATGTGATGGGCAATCCTAAGGGTTCCGAACTGTTCCCTTACAAAAACCCCGCTATCTTCTCTATGACTCTGGCTTTCGTGATTACTTGGCTGGTGTCTGTGATGGATAACTCCGCACAAGCCCAAGCTGAACGCAAGCTGTTTGATGCTCAGTTCGTTCGCTCGATGACCGGTATCGGTGCCTCCGGCGCATCCGAACACTAATCGTTGCTAGCAAGTTCGTAGTACGCAAGAAACAAGCATCGCAGTGCCAGCAAGGGCTGCGATGCTTCCTCCCCCGCACTCCAAAGGAGCTTAATTTATGTCCACTATCGAATCGGTCCTGAAAGAAACGCGCAGTTTTCCCCCTAGCGATGCCTTCCGCCAACGCGCGGTTGTTTCTGGCATGGACGCTTACAACGCATTGTGCGACCAAGCTGACCAAGACTACACCGGCTACTGGGGCGACCTCGCTCGCAACCACCTTTCTTGGAAAACGCCGTTCACCCGTGTGTTTGATGACAGCAACGCGCCGTTCTTCAAATGGTTCGACGATGGTGAACTGAACGCTTCCTACAACTGTATCGACCGCCACCTTGCCACCCAAGGCGACAAAGTGGCTCTGATTTTTGAAGCAGACAATGGCGACGTAGAGCACATCACCTACAACGACCTCTATAGCCGTGTCTGCTTGTTTGCAAATGGCCTGAAGAGCCGTGGCATCAAAAAGGGCGACCGCGTCGTTCTTTACATGCCTATGGTTGTCGAAGCCATCGTTGCGATGCAGGCGTGCGCCCGTATCGGCGCGATTCACTCCATCGTGTTTGGCGGCTTCTCCGCGAAGTCCCTGCAAGAACGTATCTGTGATGCTGGCGCGGTTGCAGTGATTACCGCTAACGAAGGGATGCGCGGCGGCAAAACCGTCCCCCTCAAAGCCACCACCGACGAAGCCCTTGCACTGGGCGGCTGCGAATCCGTCAAGACTGTTGCCGTTTACCAACGCACCCCGAACGACGTGTCGTGGGTCGAAGGCCGTGACGTATGGTGGCATGACCTGACCGCCGGTCAGCCAGCAGACTGCGAACCAGAATGGATGAATGCAGAAGACCCGCTGTTTATTCTTTACACCTCCGGCTCTACCGGTAAGCCTAAGGGTATTCAGCACAGCACCGCAGGCTACCTGCTGGGCGCGATGAACTCCTTCCGTACCGTATTCGATTACCGTCCTGAAGACGTGTACTGGTGTACCGCTGACGTGGGCTGGATTACCGGTCACAGCTACATCTGCTACGGCCCACTGGCCAACGGTGCAACCCAAGTGGTGTTTGAAGGCATCCCCACTTACCCTGATGCTAGCCGCTTCTGGAGCATGATTGAACGCCACAAAGTCAGCATTTTCTACACCGCGCCAACCGCGATTCGTTCGCTGGTGAAGCTGGGTGCCGACCTGCCGACCAAGTTTGACCTGTCCAGCCTGCGCCTGTTGGGCACCGTGGGCGAGCCTATCAACCCTGAAGCATGGATGTGGTACTACGAAGTCGTGGGCGGCAGCCGTTGCCCTATCGTGGACACATGGTGGCAAACTGAAACTGGCAGCGCGATGATTGCGCCAATGCCGGGTGCTGTGGACATCAAGCCGGGCTCTTGCACCCTGCCTTTGCCTGGCATCATGGCCGACATCGTTGACGAATCTGGCGCACCGGTTGAGCTGGGTCGCGGCGGTTACTTGGTCATCAAGAAGCCTTTCCCAAGCTTGGTTCGCACCATCTGGGGCGATGCAGAACGCTTCAAGACCACCTACTTCCCAGACGAATTCAACGGCAAGTACTATCTGGCCGGTGACTCCGCACACCGCGACGAAAACGGCTACTTCTGGATTATGGGTCGTATCGACGACGTGCTGAACGTCTCCGGTCACCGCTTGGGCACGATGGAAATCGAATCCGCCTTGGTATCCAACCCCCTCGTGGCTGAAGCCGCTGTGGTCGGTAAGCCGCACGACATCAAGGGCGAATCCGTCATTGCTTTCGTGGTGCTCAAAGGCCCACGTCCAGAAGGCGACGAAGCCAAGCAAATTGCAACTACCCTGAAAAACTGGGTTGCGCATGAAATTGGCAAGATTGCCCAGCCTGACGAAATTCGCTTTGGCGAAAACTTGCCTAAGACCCGCTCCGGCAAGATTATGCGTCGCCTCCTGCGTTCCGTCGCCAAGGGTGAAACCATTACCCAAGACGTGTCCACACTAGAAAACCCACAAATTCTGGAACAACTCCAGTCGGGGATGTAAAGCCCTCTTCCCCTCGCCACACTTGGCGAGGGGCATAACGATTTTCCCTGCGATTGCCGCACCCTACTTGGCTTGCCAAGTAACGGTGCGGTTTTTTTTGTGCCGATTTTAAGACTGGCTCGGACAGGCTTCTAGCAACAAAGCCACCCGCTTTTCGGCCAGCAGCTTGCTGTCTGACAGCACTTGTCTAAACCGCCGCGCCCCTGTTTGCCCTTGGAACAAACCCAAAATGTGTCGGGTGATATTGTGCATTTTGTTGCCCTCTGCCAGTTCTCGGGTCAGGTAGGGCAGCATCGCCTCCAGCACCGTGTGGCGGCTGAGGGGTGGCGTAGCATCGCCAAAAAAGTCCGCATCAAATGTCGCCATCAAATAAGGGTTGTGATACGCCTCGCGCCCCAGCATCACCCCATCGACCTGCTCAAGGTGCTGCGCCATCTCCGCCGTGGTTTTAATGCCGCCATTCACGATAATTTCCAGTGCCGAAAAATCACGTTTGAGCTGGTAGACCGTCTCGTATTTCAGCGGCGGAATCTCGCGGTTTTCCTTGGGGGATAAGCCCTTGAGAATGGCCTTGCGGGCATGAACAATAAACGTTTCGCACCCTGCTTCGGCCACCTGCCCGACAAAATCTGCCACAAAGCCATAGTGCTCAGTGTCGTCGATACCAATGCGGTGCTTGACCGTAATTGGCAGGCTGACCGCGTCGCGCATCGCTTTGACGCAGTCCGCCACCAAAGTCGGCTCCTGCATCAAACACGCCCCAAACGCTCCCCGCTGCACCCGCTCCGATGGGCAGCCCACGTTTAAATTCACCTCATCGTAGCCCCAGTCCGCCGCCAATTTTGCACAGCGGGCGAGGTCGCTTGGCTCACTGCCGCCCAGCTGCAAGGCAATTGGCGACTCTATTGGGTCAAAGCGCAAATGGCGGGGTACGTCGCCATGCAGCAGTGCGCCCGTCGTCACCATCTCGGTGTAAAGCCATGTGTGCTGAGTGATGTGGCGGGCAAAGTAGCGGTAGTGCCGATCGGTCCAGTCCAACATCGGCGCCACGCAGACACGGCGCGGGGGCAGGCTAGAAGCAGCGGAGAGCATGGGCATTCCTTGGCGGGCAAAAAAGAGGGCGGATTATATCAAGGCAGCGGGATGTCTTAGGCGGCTAAATCCCATCTAGACTGAGCGTTAAGTGGGTGGTGTTTTTG
>CALMOJ010000188.1 GCA_937871815.1 uncultured Neisseriales bacterium | reverse complement strand
TAACCATGTCCCGTCCCTTTTTTATCTCCCCGCGTGAACTAATCGGCTGGATTGTGCTGCTCGACACGTTTATCGCCCTCATGCTCTGGTGGGGGCTGGCCGAATCGTTCTGGATAGCGATGGTGTATAGCCATGCAATCGGTAGCAGCATCCTCCTGCTGCAAGAAATCGTGCGCCGTCAGCTGTGGCCGGATGCGTCTTGCTTTCCGCCGGTGCGTTCTTTTTGGTGGATGATGGCCGTGCTGGTGCCCATCGGCACCTTGCTCGGGGGCAGCTTGGCCGCATGGTTAACGGGTCAGCTTCCCGTGTTGGGCGGGCTAGATTTTTCTAGCAGCGCACTTAGCATGGGAGGCATTGCACTGGCAGCAAGTGCCGTTTCTTCGGTGTGGTTTTGGCAGCGGGCGAGGCTGGCGGATGCCAAATGGACGCTTGCCGCCAGCCAACGCGCCCAAACGCTGGCCGAGCTGCGGCTGTTACAAGCCCAGATTGAGCCTCATTTTTTGTTTAACACGCTTTCCCACCTCGATGCCCTGCTGGGCACGGGCGAGTCGGACAAAGCCCAAGCCTTGCTCGACCATCTGACGCGCTATCTGCGCAGTACGCTTTACGTCACCCAGCGCGAGCACGCCAGTCTGGCGGATGAAATCGCCTTGCTGGAACCCTATTTGGAGATTCTCAAGGTGCGTTTTGGGGCGCGATTGCAGTGGACGATTGCGGTCAGCCCCGAGGCCGCAGCCTGTGCGCTGCCCCCAATGCTGTTGCAGCCGCTGGTAGAAAATGCGGTGCGCCACGGGCTAGAGCCCTGCGTGGCAGGCGGACGATTGGTGATTACAGCCCAGTGCGAAGGGGGATGCTTGCGGCTCTCGGTGCAAGATGACGGGGTGGGACTGACCTTGCCGCTGAAGGCCACGGGGACGGGACTCGCCAATATTCGCGCCAGATTGCACACCCTATTTGGAGCCGAAGGGACGCTGCTACTGTCCCCTCGCCATCCTTGCGGCACACACGCCGTGCTGACTTTGCCTGCTGAATTGCCATGAATCCTGCCGCCTTATCTTCCCCTGCCCGCTACCTGATTGTGGATGACGAACCCCGCTTAGCTGAGCGTTTGGCGCAGCGGCTGGCGGTGGCATGGCCAGAGGCGGCCTGTCTCGGCTTATGGCACGATGGGCTCTCCGCCAGCCAAGCCATCGACCAGCTCACCCCCGATGTGGTGTTTTTGGATATTCGAATGCCAGGGCTGGATGGGCTGTTGTTGGCGCAGTCCCAGCTAGATAAAGTGCAGCCCCCGCGCATTGTGTTTGTCACCGCTTACCAAGAGCACGCGCTGGAGGCTTTTGGCTTAGCGGCGGTCGATTACCTGTGCAAGCCGGTAGACCCCTTGCGCCTTGCTGCCACGGTCAAACGGCTAAAAGCCTTGTTGGGTGAGCCTGCTTTACGGGGCGTGGATGCCATGCCCACACCGCCTATTAACCCGCCGCTGCATTACCTTCGGGCGGGCAGCGGGGATACGGTGACGCTCATCCCAACCGAGGACATCGTGTATTTAGAAGCCGCTGATAAATATGTGCGGGTGCTGACCGCTACTGGGGAGCACTGGGTGCGTGCCTCGCTTAAAACGCTCCATGCCCAGCTGGATGCCACGCATTTTTGCCTGATTCACCGCAGTGTTTTGGTCAACCTCCGCCAAGTGCGTGCCGCCCACCGCGATGAGCGCGGCAAGTGGCAGCTTTCCCTGATTGCGCGTGCCGAGCTGTTGCCGGTGTCGGCGCAGTATGTGCACTTGTTCAAGCAGATGTAGCGGCCTCTCCCTCCCCCATCTCCCGCGCCCACACCGCGGCCACCCTCGGCAGCAGGGCGAACGCCTCCCACGTTTGGTCGCGCCACCGCGCCACCGGCACCACGCCGATTACCGCATTGCACAGCCACACTTCGTCGGCGGTGACTAAGTCGGCGGCGGTGAGGGCGGCTTCCTCTGCCGTCAGCCCAAGCTGGGGGGCGGTGTCCAGCAGCCATGCCCGCACCGCCCCCGCTACGCCGCATTGGTCTAGGCGAGGGGTGCGCAGCCGTGTGCCGTGCCGAACAAAAACATTGCTCATCGTCCCTTCTATCAACTGCCCTGCTGCGGTGTAAAGCAAGCCTTCCGCCACTTTGGGGTCGTGCCATTCGGCGCGTGCCAGCACGTTTTCTAGCCGGTTCAGGTGCTTGACACCGGCCAAACGCGGTTGAGCCGAGAGCTGCAGCGTGCAATCCCGTACCGTTACGCCGTGAGGAGAAGTCCACAAAGGCGAAGTGACGCGGGGGGCGGCTTGCACCACACGGGTGGCATGGGTTTGGGGCAAGGTCGGCGGCGCATAGCCACGGGGGGCGAGTCCACGGGTCAGGGTGATTTTGCCGATGGCCTGAGGGAGGTCGGCACTGACACGGTGCAGCTCGGCAAGGAGGGTGGCCGCATCAGGGCAGGGCAGGGCGAGTGCCGCACAGTCGGCTTGGAGTCGCGCCCAGTGCCAGTCCCATAAACAGGGCGTGCCATCGCGTAAACGCAGGGTGCGGAATAAGCCATCGCCGTAGGCCAGCCCACGGTCGGCGGGGTCGAGGGTCGCGGTGGGGCTGCCATTCAGCAGCACACGAGGGGGGGAGAGGGCGGTCATGGCGTGTCGATGCCCAGTGCGCGTAACAAACCACGGGCTTTGTGCCGCGTTTCTTGCAGCTCGCGGCTGGGGTCAGAGTCCGCCACAATGCCCGCGCCAGCCCGAAAGCGCAGGCTGTCGCCTTCTAGCATAAAGGTGCGAATCAGGATGTTACTGTCTAGCGTGCCGTCGTGGTTGAGATAGCCGACGCTGCCGGTATAGGCGCGGCGCGGCGCGGTTTCGAGTTCGCGGATAATTTGCAAGGTGCGGACTTTGGGGCAGCCGGTAATCGTGCCGCCTGGAAACAAGGCACGGAAAACCTGTGCAGGACTGACCTTGCGCCGCTTGATACAGCGCACATTCGATTCGATATGGTGAACATAGGTGTAGCTGGCCACCGTCATCAGCTCGTTGACTTCCACCGTGCCGGATTCGGCGATGCGCCCCAAGTCATTGCGTTCAAGGTCAATCAGCATGATGTGCTCGGCGCGTTCTTTGGCACTGGCTATCAGCCGCTGACGAAGGGCGGCATCTTCGGCGGGGTCGGGCGAACGGGGGTGGGTGCCCGCGATGGGGCGGGTATCGGCCCAACCGGCTTCGACCCGCACCAGCCGCTCTGGCGAAGAGCTGACGATGCTGGCCGCGCCCAACTGCACCAAGGCCGAGAAGGGCGCGGGGTTGGCGTGGTGGAGGGCGGCAAAAACATCGGCAGGAGCGGGCGGGGTGCGGAGGGTGACGTGCCATTGGCGCGACAAATTCACCTGAAACACATCGCCTTCGTAGATATAGCGTTTGATGCGCTCGGCGGCGGCGGTGAAGTCGTTCGGCGGGTCTTCGCGCAGCGTAGCAACCGCCAAGGGCTGGGGCTGCCACGCCAGCGGCGCGGCCAAATAGCCTTGCAGCGCGGCCAGTTGCGCGGGCTGCTCGGCAACGAGGGTGGCAGTTTGGGTGGCACGGTTGACCAAAATGGCGGCAGGTATCCGCATCAGTGCCGCCAAGGGGAACGCATCCGGCAAGGCCTTTGGCACGCTAGGCTCGCACGGCATCAGGGCTTCGTAGCCCAGATAAAAAAACCAGCCACCGGTAAACGGCAAGACGCGCTCGGTGTGGCCATCCCCCACCGGCAAAGCGGCGAAGTCCGTCATAAAATCCGCCCCATCGGCCGCGTCATAGCTACGCGTGTGGCTAGGCAGCGCCAGCAAAATATCCCAGCCGGTGTCGCGTCCGCCGGTCTTGAGTAGGGCGGGAAAGGCATGGGGAAAGGTGGCGGCCAAGGCCAACAGGTCGGGAATGGCCGCGAGGGGCTGTGTGTGCATGGTGGAAAACCTGCAAAGAAAGCGGGGGGCTGCGGAGCGGCAAAGCGAAGTCTCGCCTCGGCCTCTTTCTGCAAAGCAAAACCGGATAACAGGGGTGAACCTGTTATCCGGTTAGGAAACACATCAAACGGGGATTAAACGCGCTTGAAAATCAAGGTGCCATTGGTGCCGCCAAAGCCAAACGAGTTGGACAGTGCGGTACGGATGGTTGCGTCACGCGCCACGTTCGGCACGTAGTCGAGGTCGCAGCCTTCGCCTGGGGTGTCGAGGTTAATGGTCGGTGGCAAGATTTGGTGGTGAATCGCGAGCACCGAGAACAGGGCTTCGATACCGCCTGCTGCCCCCAACAAGTGACCCGTCATGGACTTGGTGGAGCTGACCGCGAGCTTATACGCGTGGTCGCCAAAGGTGCGCTTGGTGGCGACGGTTTCGGCCAAGTCACCCAGCGGGGTGGAGGTGCCGTGGGCGTTGAGGTAGTCCACTTCGTCGGGGTTCATGCCGGCGTTTTTAAGGGCGTTTTTCATGCAGCGCATCGCGCCATCGCCGTCTTCACACGGGGCGGTCATGTGGTGGGCATCGGAGCTCATGCCGTAGCCTGCCAGCTCGGCGTAGATGGTCGCGCCGCGTTTTTTGGCGTGCTCGTATTCTTCCAGCACCAATACGCCCGCACCTTCGCCCATCACAAAGCCATCGCGGTCTTTGTCCCATGGGCGGCTAGAGCCAGCGGGGTCGTCATTGCGGGTAGACAGGGCGCGTGCCGAGGCAAAGCCGCCAATCGCCAACGGGCAAATCGTGGCTTCTGTGCCACCCGCAACCATTACGTCTGCGTCGCCGTATTCGATCAGTCGTGCGGCATCGCCAATGGAGTGGGTGGCGGTGGTGCAGGCCGACACAATGGCGTAGCTCGGGCCTTTGTAGCCAAACAAAATCGACAAGTTGCCGGAGACCATGTTGCTAATCGAGCCAGGGATAAAGAAGGGCGAGATTTTGCGCGGGCCACCGGCCAGATAGGCGTTGTGGGTTTCTTCAATCAGCGGCAGACCGCCAATGCCGGAGCCAATAATCACACCAATGCGTTCAGGGTCGATGCCGGCGTTTTCTAGCCCTGCATCGCGCACGGCCTGAATGCCGGCGGCCATCCCAAAGTGGATAAACGTATCCATCCGCCGTGCGTCTTTGGCGGGGATATAGCTGGCAATATCAAAGTCGCGCACCTCACCGGCGATTTGGCAGGTGATGGCGCTGGGGTCAAAGTGGGTGATACGTGAAATGCCTGAGCGACCCGCAACAATGTTTGCCCAACCGGTGGCGACATCGTTACCGACGGGGCTAATAAGACCGAGACCGGTCACGACGACTCTACGTCTTGCCAAGATACAACTCCTTGAGTGGGCTGGTTTATTGCAAAATCAACCAGTTAAAGGGGATTCCGAAGCCGAATGGCTTTGCAATAAAACAAAACCTCTGACCAAGCGGTCATCATCTGGCGTGTGCCCAACGAGATAGCCTGACAGAGGTTGTTTCATCATCGCTGCCGGTGGGGCGGGAAGCCCGCACCGGCATTCAGAACCTGTTTACGTTCGCTAGAACGTAAACAGGTTCTAAGACCGTGAACACGGTCTTAGATGAAATTACTTGTTTGCAAGCACGTAGTCGATAGCTTGCTGAACGGTGGTGATTTTTTCTGCAGCATCGTCAGGGATGTCGCATTCGAATGCTTCTTCCAGTGCCATCACCAGCTCAACGGTATCCAGAGAATCCGCGCCCAAATCGTCGATAAACGAAGATTCGTTCTTTACTTCAGCTTCGTTCACGCCCAGTTGTTCAGCGACGATTTTTTTAACGCGTTGTTCGATATTTTCCATGAACTTAATCCCTTGCCTTTCGTGTATGGGGGTAAGAAAAAACCCCGTTATTCTACCAAAAAAAAATCCTACCCAACCATTTTGCCCGCTAAATGCCACTTTTGACAGAGGCGAAGGGGCGATTGCTGCCACAGCTTAAGATTAGGGCATCAACATCCCGCCGTTCACATGCAGCGTTTGCCCTGTGATATAGGCGGCGCGGTCAGAGGCCAAAAAGGCCACAGCATCGGCGATGTCTTGTGCTTCACCCAGCCGTCCCAGTGCGATTTGCCCCACCAAGGCAGCGCGTTGGGCTTCGGGCAGGGCGCGGGTCATGTCGGTGTCGATAAACCCTGGGGCGACGCAATTAACGGTAATGCCACGGCTACCGACTTCACGCGCTAACGATTTGGAGAAGCCCATCATGGCGGCTTTGGCGGCGGCGTAGTTGGTCTGACCGGCGTTGCCCATCGTACCCACAATCGAGGCGATGCTGACAATCCGCCCACGCCGTGCCTTCATCATGCCACGCAACACGGCTTTGGAAAGCTGATACACCGGACGCAGGTTGGTGTTCATGATGGCATCCCAGTCGTCGTCTTTCATCCGCATCAGCAGTTGGTCGCGGGTAATGCCAGCATTGTTGACCAAGATTTCGACCGGCCCTGCGGTGCTTTCGACGGCAGCCATCAGGGTTTCAACGGCGGCATCTTGGTTGGTGTCAAACACCAGCCCTGTGCCGCCAAAGGGGGCGAGCCGTGCCGCAATGGCCGCCGCACCGCTTTCGCTGGTGGCCGTTCCGATGACCCGTGCGCCAGCAGCGGCGAGGGTGTCTGCAATGGCTGCGCCAATCCCACGAGAAGCCCCCGTGACCAGTGCAACACGTCCAGTAAGAGACATGGTTTTTCCTCTTTTAAAATCAAGCGGTGGCGATGTGCCGGTTAGTTGAGTGCAGCGAGGGTATCGAGCGTCGTTTCTAGGGCAGCATCGTTGGTCAGGGCAAAGCTGACGACGCTGGCTTCGATGCGTTTGTTCAGCCCCGCCAAGACTTTGCCCGGCCCGCATTCGGCTTGGTGCAGCACGCCTTGGGCGGCAAGCAGGCGGATGGTTTCGGTCCAGCGTACCGGTGAGTACAGTTGGCGCACCAAGGCATCGCGAATGGCGGCGGGGTCGGTGTAGCTGGCGACATCGGCATTGTGAATCACCGGCACCAGCGGCACGTTGACGCTGATACCGACCAAGGCTTCGGCCAATTTGTCAGCGGCAGGGCGCATCAGGGCGCAGTGCGAGGGCACCGAAACCGGCAGGGGCATGGCGCGTTTTGCACCGCGTGCTTTGCAGGCTGCAATGGCGCGGTCAACCGCTGCTTTGCTACCGGCAATCACCACTTGGCCTGGGGCGTTAAAATTGACGGCAGAAACCACGTCGCCTGCCGCTGCTTCGGCGCAGGCCAGCACGATTTCGGCATCGTCCAGCCCCAGCACGGCGGCCATTGCACCTTCGCCCGCAGGGACGGCACTTTGCATGGCCTCGGCGCGAAGGCGAACCAAGCGCACGGCATCATCAAAGTCCAGCGCGTCAGCGGCCACCAACGCACTGTATTCGCCCAAGCTGTGACCGGCAAAGTGGGTGGGGGTGGCACCGCCTGCGGCTAACCACGCACGGTAGGTTGCCACACCGGCAGCCAGCATCAGCGGCTGGGTGTTGATGGTTTGGTTGATGGCTTCGGCACTGTCGGCTTTGAGCATCGCCCAGAGGTCTTCACCGAGGGCTTCGCTGGCTTCATCGAAGGTTTCTTTGACGATGGGGGCGGCAAAGCCGTCCATCATGTTCAGGCTTTGTGAGCCTTGACCGGGGAACAAAAACGCAAAGGCCATGCTGTTTCTCCTATGTCGTGGCGCGGGGTGTCCGCAAAAAACAATCGAATTAGAGCGTGTTCAAAGCCTGCGAGACTCGGGTGATCCTGCGTTCGCTAGACTTTGAACAGGTTCTTACATCTCTAGCAATACCGCACCCCACGCAAAGCCCCCGCCAATGCCTTCGAGCATGACTTTGTGGCCGGTTTGGATGCGCCCATCGCGCACAGCAGCATCGAGTGCCAAGGGGATGGAGGCGGCG
>CALMOJ010000187.1 GCA_937871815.1 uncultured Neisseriales bacterium | reverse complement strand
CATTTGCTTGGATTGAGAAATACCGCCGTCTATGGAAAAACTGCGAGCGTAAGCTCAATACCAGCCTACAGTTTATCTGCTTTACGTTTTTCACCAGCTTGATCATAAAGGCTTAAACAGATTATTATGCTTTTAGCGTATACATGGGGCGGTTATCATTCAGGTAGACCAGCCCTTTGACCACGCGGTAAATCAGCCAAATACTGTTGGCGAACAAAATCAACACCCCCAAGCCAAACACCAGCGTCACCCCGCCCACAATCCCCCACAGCACGCTAAACCAGAACGTCCGCATCTGCCAAACAAAGTGCGATTCGGCAAGGGTGTCCACCACGTCGTCGCGCTTGATGTAGTTTAAGACGATGGCAATTACAAAGGTGATTCCGCCAAAAATAGGGGCAACCGCCTGCAGGATATACACAATTAAAGCCCATTTTTTGGCTTCTGGGTCTAGGCGTGGGGAACGGATAACATAGCAGCTGGTCTCGTTTTGCATGGGCTAAACCTGTCTTGTTCGTTAAAGACGCTGAGCGTCATGCTCAGCACATTTCAATAGATTGGTAGATTACCCAGCCAAAGGCAAGCCCCCTTTGTTTTTCGGGGCTTGCCCTGATACTGTTGGCTACGTGGCGGTTTCGTTGCTGACTCTGCGGGGTCGTCATTCCTCTTAATTCCTCGTCTCGCCGACCGTGAACAGGTTCTTAATAACAAAGAAATAACAAAGGATAACGGTATGAATATCAAACGTGTTGCCCTGCTGATTGCCACTAACCTTGGCGTGATGCTGGTCTTGAGCCTGACTGCCAGCTTGCTGGGCGTAAATCGCTTTTTAACCAGCAATGGGCTGAACCTCAGCTCCTTGCTGGTGTTTGCCATGATTATGGGGTTTGGTGGGTCGTTTATTTCGCTGATGATGTCTAAGACCATGGCCAAGTGGTCCACCGGCGCACAGATTATTGACACCCCCCAAAACGAAGCCGAGGCGTGGATTGTTAGCGTGGTGGCGCGTCATGCCCACAATGCGGGAATTGCCATGCCGGAAGTGGCGGTTTACGACGGCCCTGCCAACGCCTTTGCCACCGGCCCCTCGCGGGACAATTCGCTGGTGGCGGTTTCGACCGGCTTGTTGCAAAGCATGACCCGCGAGGAGGTCGAAGCGGTCATCGCCCACGAAGTCGCCCACGTCGCCAATGGCGATATGGTCACTCTGACGCTGATTCAGGGTGTGGTGAATACCTTTGTGATTTTCCTCGCACGGGTGGTTGGCTATGTGGTGGATGGGATGTTTCGCCGTGATAACGAGCAATCCGGCCCAGGCATGGCGTATATGGTCACGGTCATGGTGTGCGAAATCGCTTTTGGCATCGTGGCCAGCATGATTGTGATGTACTACTCCCGCGAGCGTGAATTCCGTGCCGATGCGGGTGCCGCCCAGCTGATGGGCTCACCGATGCCTATGGTGGCGGCTCTGCGCCGTTTGGGTGGCATTTCAGACAATGACTTGCCCAAAGAAATGCAGGCGATGGGGATTGCGGGCGGTGCCAGCGCACTCTTTGCGACCCACCCTAGCCTAGAAGACCGGATTGCCGCCTTACAGGGGCATTACTAAGAACGTATTCAAAGTCTCGCGAACGAAGGGTCAGCCAAGGCGAAATTTGCAAAAAAAGTGCAGTTTGTACAAGATCAATAAGCAGTTTTTTGCGGATTTCAACGCAGAGTTACCGTAAAGGCTCATTGGGGCATCGCCCGGTTTGGGCGCTGCCCCCTATCCGTGCAAAAATCCCAGCTCTACCGCCGCCCGAAAGTGGTCATGTCCCGCCCTCACCTGTTTCCTTGGCTGCCCTATGTCGTTTTAGCGTGGGGACTGTGCCTTGCCGCCCCGCTGCGGGCGGATACGCCCGCGCCAACGCCCCCCCTTGCCGCCCACGAAGTCGCTGTCTGGTTCGCCCCGCAAGCCGGCGGTGCCCCCATCTTTGCCCACCGTGCCGACGTGCCGATGAACCCTGCCTCCACCATGAAGCTGCTGACCACGCTGGTCGCGCTCGATACGCTGGGGCCGGATTACCGCTGGCGCACGCAGTTACTGGCCGAGGCTCGCCCCACCGGCGACACGCTGACCACGCCGCTGTATTGGCGCGGCAGCGGCGACCCCCGCTTTGACCGCGATGGCTTGGCGGATTTGCTCCGCACGCTGCGGGCGCGTGGGGTGCAGCATTTGGCGGGGGGCGTGGTGCTCGACAAGCAGGTTTTTTCCAGCCATGGCAGTGCCGCCAATTTTGACCACGACCAAAACGAAGCCTTTGCCGTGCCGCCGGATGGGCTGTTGTCGCATCTAAAAGTGGTGTGGCTCACGCTGTTTGCCCGTGGCACGGCGGTGGCGGTGGCACTGGACCCGCCCTTGGCAGGGCTGACCGTCGACAACCAACTGAAGCTGACCGAGGGCGTGTGTTTGGGGGTCAAGCAGCATGTGTCGCTGACGGTGCAGGGCACACGGCTCACCCTCAGCGGCAAGCTGCCTGCGACCTGCGATGGTGAGCGGCTGTATGCCTCGGTGTTCGACCATGACCAGTATCAGCAGGCTTTGTTTCGCAGCGTATGGCAGGAGGTCGGCGGGACGCTAACAGGGGACATCACCGTGGGGCGTACCCCAGCCAACAGTGTCACCCTTGCCAGCCATGATTCGCCCACCTTGGGCGAGGTGGTGCGCGAGGTGAATAAATTCAGCAATAACACCATGGCAAGGCAGTTGTTGCTGACCTTGGGCGTGCAGCAGCCCCGCACTGGCGACACCCTGACCGATGCCAAAGCCGTGGTGCGTCAGTGGTTGACCAGCCACGGGCTGACCTTGCCCGAATTGGTCTTGGAAAATGGCGCAGGTTTGTCGCGGCGGGAACGCATCAGTGCGGCAGGGCTGGGGCAGGTGCTGCAACAGGGGGCGGCTTCGCCCTACGCGCCGGAGTTCTTGGCCTCTTTGCCGATTGCCGCCCGCGATGGCACTTTGCGCCGCCGTTTTGTCGGGCAGTCGATAGCAGCACGGCTTAAAACGGGTTCGTTAAACGGGGTGCGGACGTTGGCAGGCTATGTCAAAGCCGCCGATGGGCAGTCCTACGTTTTGGTGATTTTAGCCAGCCGCCCAGAAGGGTCGCCCCTGAATCCTGCCTTGGATGCCCTCGTTGCCGCGCTGATTGCCCAGCCGCGTCAGCAGCCTGCTGGGCTATGATG
>CALMOJ010000186.1 GCA_937871815.1 uncultured Neisseriales bacterium | reverse complement strand
CTTATCGGGTGCGCTAAGAACGAAGTTCTGGCGAGAGGTGGGGGAGGATGTCAATCTTACCCCACCTTACCTCACGACTGAGCCTCTATGACCACATCCACTGTTTCTTCCGCACGTTCATGGCGTTGGGTCGCCGCCGTTTTAGGGGGTGGGCTGGCGTGGGGATGGGCGTATAGCCAGCTGACGGCGTTTGCCGACGCGGTATTGGCCATTCTGAGCCTGAGCCGCGCGACCCCGCTGGGCGAGGCCATCCACTTCTTTTTCTATGACACGCCCAAGGTCTTGCTGCTGCTGACCGGCATTGTGTTTGTGATGGGCATCGTGCAGACCTTTTTTGCCCCAGAGCGCACCCGTGCTTTGCTGTCTGGACGGCGCACAGGTGTGGGCAATCTGTTGGCGGCTTTGCTGGGCATCGTCACCCCATTTTGCTCGTGCTCGGCGGTGCCGCTGTTTATCGGATTTTTGTCGGCGGGCGTGCCGCTGGGGGTGACCTTCTCCTTTTTGATTTCCGCCCCGATGGTGAACGAAGTCGCGCTGGTCTTGCTGTTTGGGCTGTTTGGCTGGAAAGTCGCCGCGCTGTATTTGGGGCTGGGGCTGACGGTGGCAATCGTGTCGGGCTGGGTGATAGGCGTGCTGGGCATGGAAAAATACCTCGAAGACTGGGTGCAAAAACTACAGCACACGCAGGATGGCAGCTATGCCCGTGCCTCGCTGTCTTGGGTGGCACGCTGCGAGGCGGGGCGTGACCATATCCGCGAAATTGTCGGCAAGGTGTGGCCATATGTGGTGGCCGGCATCGCCCTTGGCGCGGGGATTCATGGCTATGTGCCGCAAGATTTTATGGCCTCGTTTATGGGCAAAGACGTGTGGTGGGCGGTGCCGGCGGCGGTGTTGCTGGGCGTGCCGATGTATACCAACGCGGCGGGGATTATCCCGATTGTCGAAGCCCTGATTGGCAAGGGCGCGGCCTTGGGCACGGTGCTGGCCTTTATGATGAGCGTGATTGCGCTGTCTGCCCCCGAGATGATTATTCTGCGAAAGGCGTTAAAGCCGCCGCTGATTGCGACGTTTGCCGGCGTGGTCGCCACAGGTATTTTGTTGGTGGGCTACGTATTTAACTGGATTTTGTAAACCACTATTAACCCATTGACCCAAAAGGAAATTGTCATGAAAAACGTAAAAGTTCTGGGCACCGGCTGCGCCAATTGCCGAAACACCGTCGCGCTGATTGCTTCGGTGGCAGAGGCACGCGGTATCGACATCGCCCTAGAAAAAATCGAAAGCCTGCCAGACATCATGGCCTACGGGATCATGTCCACGCCTGGGGTAGTGGTGGATGGGCAAGTCGTCCACGCAGGCGGGGTGCCAAGCCGTGACAAGGTGGAAGGCTGGTTTTAGAGCGGGTTCACGGTCGGCGAGACTCGGGTAAACCGGCGGCGCGGCTGAGCCCCGCTGTACAATGACGACACCCCCTGTTTTGGTGACATCACCCAAGCAGGGGGTGTTTTTTTGGGGGATGCAACCCGTCAAACAGCCACAAAAAAACCCGCGCAAGGCGGGTTGGATTGGGTAGTATCGCCGCTTCAGAGACAACACGACCTGAGCGGACTCCCCGCTCGTAAACGGGGGGTCTAAAGAAGCCGTTTCCGCGCTGCGATGCTCGGGTGAGCCTGCGTTGAAATGCCCCAAAAAATGCTCATTGACCTTGTGTCAACTGCGCTTTTTTGGGGCATTTCGCCTTGGCTGACCCTTCGCTCGCGAGCACGTAAACAGCTTCTAAGGAGAAAGAAAATGAAGCATACCCTTCAAATTCTTCTCTTGGTCTGCTTAGTGCTTGTAAGCTTAAACGCTTACTAAGTTGACCAAGGTCGGGTGGCTGCAACCACCCGATTCCTTACCTTGCAAAACCGAGCAGCGTACGTCAAGCGTTCGTAAGGCCTCGTGTCAACGCCGCTTTTTTTGGGGTATTTCAACGCAGGCTCACCCAAGTCTCCCAGACTTTGAACAGGTTATTAAAGCCCGCTAGCCAAACCCCCGCATCCCCCCTACACTTTGCCCGAATCCGACCCCCTTTGTCGTGGTGACTCAGGGGCTTGTGTCGTCCACTCGGAGCGCAGCCATGCCCAATCAACCATCCCCCCAGCCCTCAGCCCCCCGCAAAGCTAACGCCTCGGAAGCACTGACCCCCAGTGACCTCAGCAAGGAAGGCTGGATAAGAGAGCTCCACCCCAGCACCTGCCTGATTCAGGCCGGCTCGGCACCCTACGCCCTGCTGATGACGATGCCCATCTGGCCGCGAGCTAAAACAACGGCAGAGCTGCGTGACAGCTTTAAAGAAAGCGCGACCGCGCTGGGGCTTTACGACGAAGCCAACCCCCATGCCGAGGCCAACTACACCCGCGCGGTGCAGCGGTATTTGCAGCAACTGGGCGAGGGTGGCTTTCTGTTTTGCCGCAAGGTGGGCAATCGACCGACTTACGGCATCCCCGCCACGCTCCATGCCGCGCTGCGTGATACGCCGCAACACCAAGGCATTGCACTGGCCGATGCCCTGCGTGCCGAGGTGATGATTCGGAGCGTGCCGCCGATTATTGCCAAGATGCAGCACCAGCCCACGCCAGACACGCCCTTTAGCGGCAAAATCGCCGTGATCAGCGAAACGCTGCCCCATCAGCATCCAGAAGTGAATGAGGCGATATTTAGCTGTCTCGCCCACGCTTTAGCAGAAGGGCACAAGCTGGTGCTGGCTTACGTTAAGCAAAATGGCGAACGTAAGGTCGATGTGATGGCTTCGCCGCTGGCCTTAATGCAGCGTGGGCCGATGCTGTATCTGCTGTGCCGCCTGCGGGATAACGCCGCTGTGGCCGAAATCGCCCTCTCTCGTATCACCAAGGCGCAACCCTTGCCGGAATCCCCCAGTGACACGGCGGGGTTTTCGCTTGCCGCGCACATGGAAAGCGGACGACCGCAGTTTTGCCCGAATGGCGAAAAACTGGCGATTAAGCTGCGTCTATTTGGCACCACGGCCATGACCATCCGCGAACGCCCGATTGCCGATGACCAAGTGGTCAGCGACACCGAGGACGATGCCATTGCCGAGCTGACGGCCACGGTGTTTGATTCGGCGATGCTACGCTGGTGGCTGCTGGGGCTGGGCACGCATGTGGAAGTCCTCGCCCCGCCCTCACTGCGCCAAGAAATGTGCGATACGCTAACCCACACGTTGGCGCATTACACCGCCTAGCGCCCGGGTAATCCCCCCGGAGATTAGTGGCGGTTAAAAGTAGAATTTTCTCCATAGCAGCCCGAGGACGTTTGACATCAAGACATCACGCTTTTCAGACAGCCAGATCATCACCATTCTCAAGCAAGCAGCATGATGGCCGCCAATCGGCTCACCCCTGCCAGTCTGCCCACGCCTAGCGGCTCACTCTGCTGGCGGGGCTAGCTGCCGGTGGCGGGGGGATTGTTCGACCTTAAACCGAAGTATTCGCAGGGCAGCAGAATGACCGCCAAGAGGGGCAAATGGGCGGGTAAAAATGCAGGCGTGGATACTGGTGTGGATACGAAACGAGTAGGCAAAGAAAAACCCATCGAAAATCAAGTTTAAACGCAATCACACAAAATGCTGTAACCCTCATGCCTTCTACGTTTCTTTATTCGAATAAAAGAGACATGCCCCCAAAAATGCCCCCAGATTTTTTATTGCCCCCTTTTTGCCTGCCCGTTGGTTTCGGGCAAAAACACGGGCAAATGTTACTTTGTAACACTCACCACATCCCACCCCAACCAGTCTGTACTGGTCAAGTTTTTTCGCACCCCCCGATAGGGGGTTGGTGGCTCAAGCCTG
>CALMOJ010000185.1 GCA_937871815.1 uncultured Neisseriales bacterium | reverse complement strand
CAAGGTGCATTGCTTCAAGCTGCTTGGTGAAGTGCGTGATGGCGCGAGACTTTGACCGACAGGTGGCCGAGCTGCAAGTCCGTGCCGCACTGCTCAATCGCTTCACCCACCTCGGCACGCCCGTGATGGTCTGCGTGGCCTAAGTCCGCTTGGGGTAAGGGGAAACTCAAGCTGAGAGGGGTTTGTGCAACAAAGCCGGTTATTGGCTTAAGAAAGGAATTTGTTATGTTGAGCCCGAAAGAAAAAATCATTGCTGTTTTTAGAAACAATGTGCAGGGCAAAAAAGAGGAGACAGATGCTGAAAACCCTTGTCATGATGGGCGGGGTGGGCATTGGCTAGAGCGGCAGATGGGCATTGCAGCGAACAACCACAATGCACCCGATATATTGGGTTATGAAATGAAAAACGACACCACCTCTAAAACATCATTTGGGGATTGGTCGCCAGATATTGCTGTATTTAAAAAGCCTAAATTGATGACGAGAGAGGAGTTTCTTTTTGTTTTTGGCAAGCCAAACCCAGAAAAAGATAACCGCTATTCTTGGTCTGGTGAGCCCGTGCCAAAAATAAATCAATTTAATAGGTTTGGGCAGATGCTCGTGATAGATGAGCTGCTGAATATTCATGCAATATATAGCCATTCTTACGATTTGCGCCCCGACAAATCTACGCGAATCCCCACCGAACTACAGCTTGATGATTTTGTTTTGGCAACGTGGTCAAATTTCAAATTAAAGAAAAAGGTGGAGGATAAATTCAATCAAAAAGGGTGGTTTAAGTGCCTAAAAGACAAAAATGGCTTTTACCATGAGATTGTTTTTTACGATCCATTTGATTACCTATTTTTTGTTGACTTGGTGAGGCGTGGGGTTGTGTTTTTTGATTCAGGGATGCATCAAGGTAATGCGAGACCCTACGCGAACTGGCGTGCCAATAATGCTGAATTGGAAAAATATGTAACCACGCGCCATTGCTAATACTGCCCTAAAAAAATCGGGCTATTTTTTCGGCAATGGCATGAATAACAGGAACAGAGACGCTGTTGCCAAATTGTTTGTACGCTTGCACCGTTGACTTGCTTAGCACAAATTCGTCAGGAAAGCCTTGGAGGCGGGCGGCTTCTCGTTCTGTTAATTTTCTAGGATTTTTTCCATCGCATAGGTCAATCAATATCTCGCTACCATCCTTATAATACCGTGCAGATATTGTGTTTGTGTATTCAGAAGATGGCGTTACCAGCCCAAATCCAAACCCTTTTCCATTGATGGTGTTTTGCAATTTTCTACGCTGATGCCCTTCCCATAGCCGGTCAGAAAGCGTGTATTTAGGATCAGGGTTACGTTCTAAAATATTGCCTACCCTTGTTGTTGCCCCAGTAGGGCTGGGGTAGCTAAATGACTCAATCAAGCCCTCAAGCCATAGCACAATATAAATTCGCTGTCGGTTTTGTGGTACGCCAAAATCACATGATTTAAGCACCATTTTTTTTGCGAAATCTTGTATGGCCTTTGGCGTACCGCGCTCAATAACTTCCATCGGAATATTGCAGCGATAGCCAATCGCCGTCAGTGTTCTAAGGATGACCTGAAGGGTATATCCCTTGTCGTGGCTAATTAAGCCCTTTACGTTTTCAAGAAGCGCAAACCTTGGCCGCTTTGCTTGCAAAATTCTTGCAATATCGTAAAACAACGTGCCACGTATATCATCAATGCCTCGCTTGAGTCCGGCATGAGAAAAGGGCTGGCAAGGGAAGCCTGCAATCAAGACATCATGGTCAGGGATATGCTTTTCTGGGATTTGTGTAATATCCCCAAAGGGGAAGTCTCCGTGGTTTTTAAAATAGGTTTCCTGTGCATTTTTTTCAAACTCTGACGAAAATACACATACGCCGCCCGCATTCTGAAAACCAATACGCATCCCGCCAATCCCAGCAAAAAGATCGATAAATCGGAAACATCCTTGGGAAGGTGGATTTATCGGAAATCCATTTTTTATTCTTTCGCAAAGGCTGTTTAGGTCAAATAACAAATCCGAACCCGCCAAGGTGTTAATCAACACTTGACAATCAACCCCTTCTGCCCATGCGTAAGGCTGGGTATTGTTTGCCAGTGCATGCAGCCACTGATACACCAGCGCAAGGGGCTGGGTTCCTTCTGGTGCATATTTCTCGGCCAACGGCATAAGTGCCAATGCTGCGGTGTGCGGCATAAAATCCCAATTTCCCTAAATAGTTGAATGCGTGGCGCATCAAGCATTGCCCATCGCATTCTTTTTCAATGCGGCGTATAGTAAACGAATCTTTTACCATTGTAAATAATTTATTTACCCATGTCCCCCTATACCACCGAGCAAATCCTTGAGAAGCTGAAGAAATTAACA
Organism: uncultured Neisseriales bacterium; assembly: GCA_937871815.1. Classification (GTDB taxonomy): domain Bacteria; phylum Pseudomonadota; class Gammaproteobacteria; order Burkholderiales; family Aquaspirillaceae; genus Rivihabitans. Next base: position 8,503 of record CALMOJ010000185.1, on the reverse strand, counting down.
GGAGACCGGCTTGATGCCGAGCTCGCGTTTCGCCTAGGCGTGAGTAAGCAATCTTGCTCACAATACAAGCATAAAAAGCTGATTGATATTCAGCAAAAAATCATCAGTTTATTGCTCGATAAGCTAGCAGCGTGCCAAGACGATGCCCCAATCGAAGCGGCGCAAGGCACAAATACAACTTGCCCATGCTGCCAAAAAACCACGCCCCACCGCCCGTAGAAGCTGTTTACGACCTAGCAAACGACAGGTCAGCCAAGCCGCCACCGCTTTCATTCCCTTCCGCGCGATGGTTTTGGGCACGGCGTTGGGCAACAACCTGTTTCCCGCCTAAAATACGCCACAAACACCCCTCCCTGTGAACAGGTTCTGACGACCTTGCCCTGCCTGAGACCCCCATGCTGATAGATTCCCACTGCCATCTGAATTTTCCTGACCTCGCCAACCGTATCGACGACATCCGCGCCAATATGGCCGCCGCAGACGTGACCCATGCCTTGGTGATTTCGGTGAATGCGCCGCGCTACCCCGAAGTGCTGGCACTGGCCGAGCAGTTTGATAACTTTTACGCCACCGTCGGGGTGCATCCTGACGAGCAAACCGTGCCGGAATTTAGCCTAGAAGACTTGTTGGCGGCGGCTGCCCATCCCAAAGTCGTGGGGATAGGCGAAACAGGGCTGGATTACCATTGGCACAAAGGCGAGCTGACGTGGCAGCGCGACCGCTTCCGGCTGCATATTCAGGCGGCACGGCAAACCGGCTTGCCGCTGATTGTCCACACCCGCGAAGCCGCCGAAGATACTTTGGCGATTCTGCGTGAAGAAGGCGCGGCGGAGGTGGGCGGGGTGATGCACTGCTTTACCGAAGATTGGACAGTTGCGCAGGCGGCCTTGGATTTGGGCTTTTATATTTCGCTGTCTGGCATCGTGACGTTTAAGAATGCGGCGGTGGTGAAAGACGTGGCGCGGCGTGTGCCGCTAGACCGGCTGCTGGTTGAAACCGATGCGCCCTACCTCGCGCCCATGCCGCACCGTGGCAAAACCAACGAGCCTGCTTTTGTCCGCCACGTCGCCGAGCATATCGCCGACCTGCGTGGCGTGCCGTTTGCCACCCTCGCCGAGGCCACTACAGCCAATTTCTTTCGGCTGTTTAGCAAGGTGCCGCACGGGGTGTAGGTCAGCGGGGGGGGAATAAAACCAAGTCCCGCTGCCACCCGTGGCGAGGTCACAGCCCAACCCCGTTGCCGCCAGCGGCGGCGCATCACGGCCAAGCGAAGTGCGTCAGCAGGGTTTTCGCCCGACCAAGCTTCTGCTTTCAAAAAGGCTTTGAGCAGACTCTAACGATTTGAACAAGGTGTTTTGTGGATATTGAAGTCATCGTACTGGGCTGCGGCTCTAGCTCCGGCACCCCCGCCATTGGCTGTGGCTGCCCGACGTGTACCTCCCCCCATCCCAAAGACCGCCGCACCCGTGCTTCCAGCGTGGTGCGGGTCAATGGGCTGAACCTGCTGATAGACACCAGCCCCGACCTGCGCCAACAAGCCCTGCGCGAAGGCATTACCCAGATTGATGCGGTGCTCTACACCCACCCCCACGCGGATCACCTCAACGGCATCGACGATTTGCGGGCATTTTGCTACGCCAAGCGGGGGGTGATTCCGCTGTTTGGCAATGCCCTGATGATGGAAAACATCCGTAGCCGCTTTGGCTACACCCTACTGCCGCCTGGCACGCATTGGGATAAGCCGGTGCTCGAAGCCCATACGGTGGCGGGGGCGTTTTCCTTGGGTGGGGTGGGGGTGCAGCCGATTCCGGTTTCGCACGGCAACTGGGAGATTCTGGGCTGGCGCATCGGCAAGGTGGCCTATTTGACCGATGTGTCGGCGATTTCCGAAGCCAGCTACGCTCTGCTGGCAGGGGTGGAGCTGCTGTTGCTGGATTGTCTCCGCATGACTCCCTATCCCTCGCATTTAGGATTTTACCAGTCACTCGAGGTGGCGCAGCGGGTGGGGGCGGCGGAGACGGTCTTAATCCACATGACGCATGAGCTGGCATATCAAACTTTGTCGGAATTGTGTCCACATGGGGTGAGGGTTGGCTGGGACGGTCTGCGTGTGCGTGTGGCATAATTTTCTCCTACGCCCCAACCGACTTAATACGGGCGGTGTTGTCGCCCCTTTTGCTTGAGAAAGCCTCCCCCATGCTAGAACGTGAACACCTGATTATCTGCTTGGCAGAGCCTTCTCTGCTGCAAGCCAAGCTTATCCAAACCATGCTGAACAATATGGGCTGCCACCACGTTCAGACTGCTAGCAGTGGCGCAGAGGTGTTGGCTATGCTCGACAACCCTGTAATTCCGCCCGATTTGGTGATTAGCTCGCTCTACCTGCCCGATATGACCGGTACCGATTTGGTCTACAAGATGCGCGAAAATCACAATTGGCGCGACATCCCGTTTTTGCTGGCTTCGAGCGAAACCAAGACCTCGTACCTAGAACCGGTGCGCCAAGCAGGGGTGATGGCAATTTTGCCTAAGCCCTTTACCGCCACCCAGCTTGCCCACGCCATCAATAACACTGTCGATTTTATCAACGCGGAAGAACACCGCGCTGATGTGAATACCGAGATTCAACTGGAAGTCGCCGACCTGACGGTGCTGCTGGTGGATGACAGCAAAACGGCGCGTCACCATATCCGCAATGTGCTGACCCGCATTGGCTTTGAGCGAATTATCGAAGCCGCCGATGGTATCGAGGCGATTCCCCACCTCAACAACACGCTATTTGACCTCGTGGTCACCGACTACAACATGCCAGAAATGGACGGCAAAGCCTTGGTGCAGCATATTCGCACCCTGAGTATGCAGCCCTCGGTGCCGATTTTGATGGTGTCGTCTGAGCGTGATGAGGGGCGGTTGGCGGCGGTGGAACAGGCGGGTGTGTCGGCCATTTGCGATAAGCCGTTTGAGGTGAATTTGATTCGTCGGCTGCTGAAAAATTTGTTTGCTGACCAAGGGATTTAACACGCCTTTGGGGTGCTGCCCCCCCACCAAGCCCGCCCTCTGCTGCGGGCTTGGCTTTTATCCCCCTCCGTCGGAGGGGGGACGGCGTAGCCGGACGGGGTGGTGGCTGGCGAGGCCGCCAGAGCCACCACCCCACCCCGACGGGGCTCCCCGCCACGGGACGGGCAGCCGCAGCAGGCTACGGCAGCAGCTTCTTCAAATACCGCCCCGTAAAGCTATCGGTCTGCGCGGCGATGTGCTCTGGCGTGCCGGCGGCCAAAATATGTCCGCCGCCTGCACCGCCTTCGGGGCCGAGGTCTATCACCCAGTCAGCGGTTTTAATCACATCAAGGTTGTGCTCAATCACCACCACACTGTTGCCATGTTCGCGCAGACGGTGCAGCACGGTCAGCAGCAAATCAATGTCTTGGAAGTGCAGCCCCGTGGTCGGCTCGTCCAAGATATACAGGGTGCGCCCCGTGTCACGCTTGGACAGCTCCAACGCCAGCTTCACCCGCTGTGCTTCGCCGCCAGACAGCGTGGTGGCACTTTGCCCCAAGCGGATATAGCCCAAGCCGACTTCCAACAGCGTGGTCAGCTTACGCGCCACACTGGGCACGGCAGCAAAGAAGTCCAGTGCTGTTTCGACCGTCATGTCGAGGACGGCATCAATGCTCTTGCCCTTGTAGTTCACTTCGAGGGTTTCGCGGTTGTAGCGTTTGCCTTGGCAGATATCGCATGGCACATAGACATCCGGCAAAAAGTGCATTTCCACCTTAATCATGCCATCGCCCTGACAGGCCTCGCAGCGGCCACCCTTGACGTTAAACGAGAACCGCCCAGGGCCATAGCCGCGTTCTCGCGACATCGGCACGCCAGAAAACAGTTCCCGAATCGGGGTGAACATGCCGGTGTAGGTCGCTGGATTAGAGCGGGGGGTGCGCCCAATCGGGCTTTGGTCCACGTTAATCACTTTGTCGAACTGCGCCAGCCCGTCGATGCTGTCAAACGGGGCGGGCTCGGCATGGCTGCCATACAAGTGCTGGGAAACGGTGTGGTAAAGCGTGTCGTTAATCAGGGTAGATTTGCCCGACCCCGACACGCCGGTAATGCACACGAACAAGCCCAGCGGCAGGGCTAAATCGACATTTTTAAGGTTGTTGCCCGACGCGCCGCGCAGGTGGAGCCAGCGGTCAGGGTCGGGGGGGCGGCGGGTGGTGGGGACGGCAATCCGGCGCACACCAGACAGATATTGCCCTGTGACCGAATTGGGCGCGGCGGCAATTTCGGCGGGGGTGCCGGCACTCAGCACTTCACCGCCGTGTACGCCCGCGCCAGGCCCCATGTCCACCACAAAGTCGGCAGCGCGAATCGCGTCTTCGTCGTGCTCCACCACAATTACGCTGTTGCCCAAATCCCGCAGCCGCATCAAGGTCGCCAGCAGGCGGTCGTTGTCGCGCTGGTGCAGGCCAATCGAGGGTTCATCCAGCACATACATCACACCGGTCAGGCCGGAGCCGATTTGGCTGGCCAGCCGAATGCGCTGGGCTTCGCCGCCGGAAAGCGTGTCGGCAGAGCGGTCAAGCGAGAGGTAATCCAGCCCAACATTGACCAAAAATTGCACGCGGTCGCCAATTTCTTTGACGATTTTTTCGGCGACGGATTGTTTTTGGCCGGTAAAGGTGAGCGACTGAAAGAACGCAGCCGTTTGCTTGAGCGGCAGGCGGCTGATGCCGTAGAGGGTTTGCTCGCCGACCCGCACATGGCGGGCTTCCAGCCGCAGACGGGTGCCGCCGCAGCAGGGGCAGGGCTGGTTGTTTTGGTATTTGGCGAGTTCTTCGCGCACGGCACTGGAGTCGGTTTCGCGGTAGCGGCGTTCTAGGTTGGGCAAGATGCCCTCGAACGGGTGGCTGCGAACGGTTTTGCTGCCTTTTTCGGTCAGATAGGTGAAGGGGATGCTGTCTTCGCCGGAGCCATGCAGCAGCACGGTTTGAATGGTTTCGGGCAGGTCTTCGAACGGGGTATCGACGGCAAAATCGTAATGGGTGCCGAGGTTTTGCAGCATCTGGAAGTAAAACTGGTTGCGCTTGTCCCAGCCTTTAATTGCTCCCGTGGCCAAGCTTAATTCGGGATGCGCCACCACCCGCTTGGGGTCAAAAAAGGTGCGGTGTCCCAGCCCATCGCAGCTTGGGCACGCGCCCATCGGGTTGTTGAACGAGAACAAACGCGGCTCAAGCTCGGGCAGGCTGTAGCTGCACACAGGGCAGGCAAATTTAGCCGAGAACCAATAGGCTTTGCCGGTATCCATTTCCACCGCAAGGGCGCGGCCATTGGCGTGGCGCAAGGCGGTTTCGAAGGATTCGGCGAGGCGTTGTTTGGCGTCTTCGCGGACTTTGAGCCGATCCACCACCACTTCGACGGTGTGCTTTTTGTTTTTGTCGAGCTTGGGGGTGGCATCCATGTCATAGACTTCGCCATCCACCCGCACCCGCACAAAACCTTGGGCGCGGAGGTCGTCGAACAAATCGACCTGCTCGCCTTTTTTGTTCATCACGATGGGGGCTAACACCATCAGGCGGGTGTCTTCGGGCAGTGCCAAGACGTGGTCCACCATTTGGCTGACGGTTTGGCTTTCGAGCGGCTGGTTGTGCTCGGGGCAAAACGGCGTGCCGACCCGCGCAAACAGCAAGCGAAGGTAGTCGTGAATTTCGGTGACGGTGCCGACGGTGGAGCGGGGGTTGTGGCTGGTGGCTTTTTGCTCAATCGAGATGGCGGGGCTGAGCCCTTCGATCAAATCGACATCGGGCTTTTCCATCAGCTGCAAAAACTGGCGGGCATAGGCCGACAGGCTTTCGACGTAACGCCGCTGCCCTTCGGCATACAGGGTATCGAACGCCAAGGAGCTTTTGCCCGACCCTGATAGGCCGGTGATGACAACAAGCTGGTGGCGCGGGAGGTCAAGATTGATGTTTTTGAGATTGTGCGTGCGTGCGCCGCGAATGCGGATGAAATCCATGCCTGTCTGCGCTCGATACGGGTAATCGGGTAATATAACCGTTTTCCTACTAGACGTGCGCCCTGCCTTGTTGCGGGTCGTTTGCCCTGCTGGGCGGCGAGTCGTCTGGCGTGCTCGGCATTGTCTTTGCCTGGGTGGCGTGGTCTCACCCTCTTTTGGCAAAACCTGCCACGCATTTGGCGTACCCTCTTCTGCAAGAAACCCTATATGAACCCACTCGAAATGCGCGCCAGCCTTGGCTTGGCTGGGATTTACGCGCTCCGTATGCTTGGCATGTTCCTTATTTTGCCGGTGTTTTCGCTGTATGCCGTCACGCTGCCAGGGGGGCACGACCCGATGTGGATTGGGCTGGCACTGGGCAGCTACGGGCTGACTCAAGCCCTGCTGCAATTGCCTTTGGGCATGTTGTCTGACCGCATTGGCCGTAAAAAAGTGATTTACGGCGGGCTGCTGCTGTTTGCCTTGGGCAGCTTTATCGCGGCCATCGCCACCGATTTGGTCTGGCTGACCGTGGGGCGGGTGGTGCAAGGCTCTGGGGCGGTGTCGGCGGTGGTCACCGCGCTGCTGGCTGACCTGACCCGCGAAGAAAACCGCACCAAAGCCATGGCCATGATCGGCATGACCATCGGCATTACCTTTGCGGTTAGCTTGGTGCTGGGGCCGCTGATGGCCAAGCTGGTGGGCGTACCGGGGATTTTTGTGTTGACGGGGGTGCTGACCCTGACCGCCTTGTTGGGCGTGCGCTTTTTTATCCCTGACCCGCCGCTGTCGTCTTTTCACTCTGATGCAGAGGCCAACCCCGCCAGCCTGCCGACCATCTTGCGGCACGGCCAATTACTGCGGCTGAACTTCGGCATTTTTGCCCTGCACGCGGCGCAAATGGCGATGTTTGTGGTGATTCCATTCGCCCTGACCGAAACCGCAGGGCTGGATAAAGCCCACCATTGGCAGGTGTATTTGCCCGTGGTGGTGGTCGGCTTTTTGTTGATGATTCCGGCGATTATCTATGGCGAAAAACGCGGCAAGCTCAAGCCGGTATTTGTTGGGGCGATTGCCTTGATGGCGTTGACGCAACTGGGTTTGGTGTTCTCGTTGCACACGTTTTGGCAGCTCACTTTTTTGCTCGGCGCGTACTTTGTGGCGTTCAATATTTTGGAGGCCAGCCTGCCTTCGTTGGTGTCCAAGATTGCACCGGCAGACGCAAAAGGCACGGCGATGGGTGTGTATAATACGGCGCAATCATTGGGCTTGTTTTTGGGCGCGGTGGTGGGCGGTTGGTGTTATGGACAGGGTGGCGCGGTGTGGGTTTTTGTCTTTTGCTGCACCATGATGTCGGCTTGGCTGCTGGTCGCGCTGTCTATGCGTACCCCGCCACCGGTCAAAACCAAAATGTTCCATATTAGCGAGCGCTGGCAGGGCGATGCAGCACAGCTTTCCTCCCGCCTTCGGGCGGTGTCTGGCGTGCAAGAGGCGGTGGTGATTGCCGCTGAGCATGTCGCTTATCTCAAAGTATCTCAATCCGGCTGGGACGAAGCAGGGGTTCAGCAACTCATCAAGGAGACGTATTGATGGCATCGGTCAATAAAGTAATTTTAGTGGGCAACTTGGGCAAAGACCCCGAAGTGCGCTACATGCCCAACGGCGATGCAGTCGCCAATTTCAGCATTGCCACCACGGATACGTGGAAAGACAAAAACGGGATGCGCCAAGAGCGCACCGAATGGCACAATATTTCGATGTATCGCCGCTTGGCCGAAATCGCCGGTGAGTATCTAAAAAAAGGCAGCTCGGTCTATGTAGAAGGCCGTTTGCAAACCCGCAAATGGCAAGATAAAAACGGCCAAGACCGCTACACCACCGAAATCATCTGCGACCAAATGCAGATGCTGGGTAGCAAAAATGGCGGCACCAGCAACTATGACTCCACCCCCTCGGGTGGCCAGCAGGGTAACCAAGGCAACTACGGTCGCCAAACAGCCCCCCAGCAGGATGACGGCGGCTACACCCGCGACGACTCCCCGCCGCCCCCACCGGTGCGCCGCGCCCCCCAGCAGGCCGCGCCTCGGGTAGAGGATATGGATGACGATATTCCGTTTTAGAATAAGCAAACAACGACAGCCCCGCTTTTTTATCGGGGCTGTCGTTGTTTGAATGGGGTTGTGGCCGCACACCTTCACTGGGTTGTTGGTTGGTGTACTCACTATTTTTTATTCGGAAAGCTAGCAAAATTGAACTCTTCAGAAAAATTGTTAAGCGTTCCAACACCCTGTTGGTTGGTGATGGCAATGGGTATGCTTTCTTGTAGCGTCACCACGGCACAAGAGATAGAGGTCCCCCCTTCTATCAATCAGCAGGTTGAGCAGGCTTTCCGTTCTGTATTAAAAGCCCCAGCCAACCTAGATATTGGTCTGCACTATGCCCGATTGTTGATTTCTGCCGGCAATTACGAAGGCGGCGTGGCCGCGCTGGAGCGCCTGCTGCTGAACGCCG
>CALMOJ010000184.1 GCA_937871815.1 uncultured Neisseriales bacterium | reverse complement strand
CCAGGCGTGCGACTTAAACCACTCATCCACCTCTCCTGACAAGACGCGCATTCTAGCCACATCCCCCCTGCTAGGCAAGCACTTTTTGCCGCAGGCCTTCGCGCCGCCCTGCCCCGCCACCGGACGGGGTGGTTTTGTCGGATGACTGCTCGGTTGGCGGCGGCGAAGCGGTTCACCCTCAGCGCGGCACAGGCAAGGGTGCGACGCGAAACCCACCCCGCCCCAGAAAATGACATAAAATCCGCCCTTTGCCACCCCAAGGTTTTTGACGATGCGAATCGCCCTTGCCCAATTTAATCCTGTTGTTGGCGACATTGCTGGCAACACCGCGCATATCTTGCGACTGGCCGCCCAAGCCCAAGCGGCGGGGGCGGATGTTCTTGTCACGCCAGAGCTGGCACTCACCGGCTACAGCCCCGAAGACCTCTTGCTGCGTGACAGCTTTTATACGGCGGTCAACCAAGGCCTCGATGCCCTGCTCGACCTCGACGGCATTACGCTGGTCATTGGGCATCCGGTCAAAATCGGGCAAGAACGCTTTAATGCCGCCACCGTGATGCGTGACGGCCATCGGCTGGGGCAGTATCACAAAATGCTGCTGCCCAACGACGAAGTCTTTGACGAATGCCGCTATTTCACGCCGGGGGCGGCACCGTTGGTGGTCGAGGTGGCAGGGACGCAAGTCGGCATTTTGATTTGTGAAGATATGTGGCACGTTGAGCCCGCCGCCGAAGCCGCTGATGCGGGAGCAGAATGCCTGCTGGTGCTCAATGCCTCGCCCTTTCACCGCAACAAGATTGAAGCCCGCCACACCGCCGCCCGTTACCGCGTCGAAGAAAGTGAACTGCCATTAGCCTACGTCAACCTAACCGGCGGACAAGACGAGCTGGTCTTTGATGGGGCTTCGTTTGCCCTTAACTGTGCGGGTGAAGTGGTGGCGCAAGCCCCTGCCTACGACGACGCGCTGACCCTGATTGACTTTGCCCACGGTGACCTTCAGCCCAGCCCACTCGCCGCCCTGCCTTGCCACCTAGAAAGCGTTTACCGTGCCCTCGTGGTCGGCGTGCGGGACTACATCGGCAAAAACGGCTTCCCTGGGATTTTGCTGGGTTTGTCGGGGGGGATTGATTCCGCGCTGACGCTGGCGATTGCCGTCGATGCGCTGGGGGCGGACTGCGTCCACGCCGTGATGATGCCCTCCCCCTACACCGCCGACATCAGCCTGACCGATAGCCGCGATATGGTGAAACGGCTGGGGGTGCAATACAGCGAAATCGCCATTCAGCCGATGTTTGACCAGTTCGAAGCCGCGCTGGCGGCGCAATTTGCCGGCTTGCCCATCGACACCACCGAAGAGAACCTGCAATCCCGTATTCGGGGCGTGTTGCTGATGGCTTTGTCCAACAAGACCGGCAAGCTGGTGCTGACCACCGGCAACAAGTCTGAAATGACCACCGGCTATGCTACGCTTTACGGCGATATGGCAGGCGGCTTTGCGGTGCTCAAGGATGTGGCAAAAACGCTGGTTTACGACCTTTCGCGCTGGCGGAATACGGTGTCGGACATTATTCCCGACCGCATCATTACCCGCCCCCCGTCTGCCGAGCTGCGCCCAGACCAAACCGACCAAGACAGCCTGCCCGATTACGCCATCTTGGATGCCATCATGGTGCGGTATGTTGAGGGCAACCGTTCCGCCGAAGACATCATCGCCGAGGGCTATCCCGAAGCCGATGTGCGCAAAGTGGTGCGCCTGCTCAAAATCAACGAATACAAACGCCGCCAAGCCCCTGTCGGGCCGCGCATTACCCAGCGTGCCTATGGGCGCGACTGGCGTTACCCCATCACTAACCGGTTTAGCTAAATGACCCCTCACTGGCTTTCTACTTTGCGCTATGCGGTCTTGTCCTTGGCGGTGTTGCCGCTTTCGGCAGGGGCAGAGGGCATCACCCAGCTTCGCGCCTTTGTCAGCCAAACCCAATCGCTGTCGGCGGCTTTTAACCAAGAAGTCACCGGCGGGCAGGCCTCCCGTGCGTCGGGAACGTTAGAGCTGAAACGCCCTGGCCGCTTCCGCTGGACGTACGACACCCCGTTTGCCCAGCTCATTGTGGGCGACGGCAAGCGGCTGTGGGTGTTCGACAAAGAGCTGAATCAGGTCAGCACCCGCAAGCTAGACGACGCGCTGGGCAGCAGTCCTGCAGCTTTGTTGGCCGGCAGCAACCATATTGACCGTGATTACACCCTGAAAAATTTAGGCGAAAAAGACAAGTTAGACTGGCTAGAAGCCATCCCCAAGCAGGCAGAGGGGACGTTTAAGTGGATACGCATGGGCTTTCGAGAAGGCCAGCTGATTCAGATGCAGCTAGCAGATAATTTTGGGCAAACCACGCGGCTGACGTTTAGCCAAATCAAAAAGAACCCCGCGCTGGCGGAAGGTCGCTTTCGGTTTACCCCGCCCAAAGGGGCGGACGTGATGGGCGAGTAATCTACCGCCGCCACACGAGACAACAACAGGGAGCAGCACTTGAAACGAGGCGTTTACGCAGGCAGCTTTGACCCCGTCACCAACGGGCATTTGTGGATGATACGCCAAGGGGTCGCGCTGTTTGACGAGCTCATTGTGGCGATAGGCGACAACCCCGACAAAAATTACACGTTCTCGGTCAGTGAACGCGCCGAGATGCTGCGCGAAACCACCCAAGAATATCCCAACCTGCGGGTGGAAGTTTTCGAGAAGCTGTTCTTGGTCGATTATGCCCAAATGGTCGGGGCAAACTACATTGTGCGGGGCATCCGCACCGCCAGTGATTACGAATTTGAACGCACCATGCGCTATGTCAATTCGGATTTGCACCCTGACATCACCACCTTGTTTTTGCTGCCCCCGCGTGAATTCGCCGAGGTGTCTTCGACCATGGTGAAGGGTTTGGTCGGCCCCAAGGGCTGGGAAGCCGTAATTCGGCAGTATGTTCCTGGGGCGGTGCATGACCGTTTCCTTCAGCGCACACCGAGCAAGCCATGCTAAGAGACTTCACCCCCTTTGTTCACCGCCTGCAAAAAAATCTACGCCACACCGGCAAATGGGCACGGCGGCAGTCGATTAGCTGTTATCGACTCTACGACCGCGACATCCCCGAGTTTCCGCTGGTGGTCGATGTGTATGCTGACCGCGCCCATGTCCAAGAAGTCGATACCGGCTGGCAAATGGAAGAGGCCGACTACGAAGCATGGGTCACGGCGGTGCAAGAAGCCGTGGCCAGCGTCCTTGCCATCCCGCCCCAAGCCATCGTCTTTAAGACCCGCCGCCGCCAAAAAGGCCTCGCGCAGTACGAAAAAACCGGCACAGCGGGCGAAGACTTTATCGTGGAAGAAGGCGGACGGCGGTTTATCGTCAATCTGGATGCCTACCTCGACACGGGGCTGTTTTTGGACCATCGCAACACCCGCAAACGGGTCGGTGAAGAGGCCGCAGGCAAGCGGTTTCTCAACCTATTTGCCTATACCGGCAGCTTTACGGTGTATGCCGCCACAGGGGGCGCGGTGTCGTCGGTGACCGTGGATTTATCCAACACCTACCAAGCGTGGTCGCAGCGGAATTTTGCCCTCAATGGGCTAGACCCGCTTAAACACACCTTGGTGCGGGCGGATGTGTTCCGCTATTTGGATGATGCCCGTTTGGCGGGGGCGAAATTCGACCTGATTGTGCTGGATCCGCCGAGCTTTTCTAACTCCAAAAAAATGAGCGATATTTTGGATGTGCAACGCGACCAAGGACATTTAGTCACGGCGGCCATGCGGCTGCTGACCTCGAATGGCGTGCTGTATTTTTCCAATAATTTCAGAGGGTTTGTGCTGGATGCCAGCCTTGCCGAGCGGTATGCCGTCACCGATATCACCACCCAATCCGTGCCAGAAGATTTTCGGAATCGCAAAATTCACCACTGCTTTCGGTTTGCCCACCGATAGCACGCGCGTAAACCCCGCTCTATACTGCGGGGGCTGTTTTTCCTCACCCCGTACGGTAGCAGCAGCCCTGCCGCCGCCCTTTTGGCACATCACCCGCCCCCTCCCCCCGATAAGGAAACCCCTATGGCAGTCATCAACCTAACCGAACTGACCTTTGCTGATGCTGTCGCTGTCGGCAACACTGTGATTATTGATTTTTGGGCTCCGTGGTGTGGGCCTTGCCAAGCGTTTGGCCCCGTTTTTGAAGCTGCTGCCGAAGCCCACCCTGAGGTGATTTTTGCCAAGGTCAACACCGAAGAGCAAGAATCCTTCGCGACGGCGTTTAATATCCGCTCCATCCCGACCCTGATGATTTTTCGGGATGAAGTCATGCTTTACCGCGAAGCCGGTGCGGTGTCTGCGGCGCACCTTGATTTGCTGATTCAGCGCGTAAATGAAATCGACATGGACAAGGTTCACGCCGAACTCGCACGCCAAGCCAGCGAACCCGACGCGCCAAACTAACCTGCTCTGCCCCGCCCCCCGCTGGTCGCCCACCCACCTACGGCGCGGGGCTTCTGCATTCTGAGAACCTATTTACGACCTGCGAGACTCAGCTAATCCTGCGTTGAAATGCACAAGAAACTGCGTATGGATTCCGTTCCAACGCCGCTTTTTTTGCAAATTTCGCTTTGGCTAACCCGTCGTTGGCTAGATCGTAAACCGCTTCTGAGGCAGGATTGTCTTGCACCCATGCCGCCTACGGGGCGGCTTCTGACCTGTAACCAAGGTGTTTTGATGAAAAAACTGTCTGCCGTCGCGCTCTCCTTGGTGCTGGTGGCCTGTGCAACACAACCGCCGCCAGCCCCACCCAAGTCGGCTTCCCCACCGCCTTCTCCCCCCACCAGCTTTCCTACGCCTTCGCCCTCCTCCTCTGGCGGCAAAGTGCCCCCCGTATCCGCACCTGCTGCCGAGGCTCATGCCCGCTACACAGCGGCAAACTGGAGCCAACTCCCTGGCTGGGGACAAGACAATCCGGCAGAAGGCTTTGGTGCGTGGCTAGAAAGCTGCAAAACCCTCGCCAAGCGTGCCGGTTGGAGCAGTGCGTGCGAGGCTGCCCAGCGCGTCGATAGCAAGCAAGCTGCCACCGTGCGCAGTTACTACGAAGCGCATTTTCAGCCGTGGCGGCTTAGTGATGGCGACAAGACCAGCGGCTTGGTGACCGGCTATTACGAGCCGCTGCTCAAGGGCAATACCGAGCAAACCAGCAGCGCACGCTACCCCCTCTATCGCCCTCCTGCAGACTTGATTACCGTCGATTTGGGCAGTGCTTATCCCGAGCTCAAAAGCCTGCGTCTGCGGGGGCGGCTGGTGGGCAACAAGCTGGTGCCGTACTGGAGCCGCGCCGAGATTCAGGCGGGTAAAGGCGTGAGTAGCGGCGATGTGCTGGCGTGGGCTGATGACCCCATCGCGCTCTTTTTCTTGCAGGTGCAAGGCTCTGGCCGCATCGCCCTGCCCAATGGCGACCATCTGCGAGTGGGCTACGCCGACCAAAATGGCTATCCCTACAAATCCATCGGCAAATGGCTGATAGACCGAGGCGAAATCACCGCCGGTCAAGCCACCATGCAGGGCATTCAACAGTGGGCACGCGCCAACCCTAGCCGCCTTAACGAGCTATTAGCCAACAACCCCAGCTATGTCTTTTTCCGCAAGCTGCCCAGTGGCACAGGGGGGCCGTTGGGGGCGATGGGCGTGCCGCTGACCAATGGCCACAGCATCGCCATTGACCCGCGTTACACCCCGCTGGGTACGCCAGTTTGGCTGGCCACCACTTACCCTGCCTCCCGCGAGCCGCTGCGCCGCTTGGTCTATGCTCAAGACACCGGCAGTGCGATTAAAGGGGCGGTGCGGGCAGACTTTTTTTGGGGCTTTGGCGACCAAGCGGGTGAGCAGGCGGGGCGTATGCGTCAGGCAGGGGAGATGTGGTTGTTGTTGCCCAAGGGGGTTGCGCCGCCCAAATGACCAGCCACCAACAGGCGCTTGTGCAGCGCACCAAGCTGCACAGGGTGTGCGAAAAACCCCACACCTCAAGCCTTGTTGGGGCGGGTCACGCCTTGATTCAATGGGTATTGAAACGTCGCCAACTGCTGCAGTTTATTCAGCAAAATCAGGTGATAAGCGGGCTGATGGCAATGCGAAACGGTAAGCGGGAAGCGGTTCAGCCCCCCGTGGCTGTGGTAGAGTGCGGGTTATTGCAGTGCAGCAGTAAACCCAAGCCTGTTGCCGCCTAAAAAATCAAAAAATCACTGGAGAGGTCATTACCCTATGAGCGAAGAAAAACGCATTATCAAAAAATACCCTAACCGCCGCCTCTACGACACTGCCACCAGCTCTTACATCACCCTGAGCGACGTTAAACAGCTGGTGCTGGAATGTGTCGAGTTGCAAATATTGGATGCGAAAACGCAAGAAGACATTACCCGTGGCGTGCTGTTGCAGATTATTTTGGAAGAAGAAGCGGGTGGGATGCCCATGTTTACCTACGATGTGCTGACGCAGATTATTCGGTTTTACGGCAATACCATGCAGGGCTTGATGGGGGGCTATCTGGAAAAGAACCTCGAAATGTTTAGCCAGATGCAAACCAAGCTGCAAGACCAAACTCGCACCATGACCGACAACCCCGTGTTTGGAAACAGCAACATGTGGAACGAGTATATGAAGTTCCAAGGGCCTGCCATCCAAAACATGATGTCGAGCTACCTAGAGCAAAGCACCAATATGTTTGTCGAGATGCAAAACCAGATGCAGTCGCGGACAAAAAACCTCTTTTCTGGCTTTCCCTTCCCCGCCGTCTTGCCCAGCGAGCCGCCGAAAAAGAGCTAAAAATCTGTTTACGATCTTGATGGCACCGGGGTTGCCAAGGCGCGATGAACCAAAAAAGCGGCGTTGGAACTGAATCCATACGCAGTTTTTTGGGCATTTCAACGCAGGATGACCCGAGTTTCGCAGCTCGTAAACAGCTTCTAAGAAGCGGCTGAGGGTCTGCAACACACGGTGTGTTTGACCTAAAAACCACCGCGCCAGATGAACTGCCCCCCAAAGGTTGAACACCCGTCCAACCTTTGGGGGGCAGTTCTCAGATGTAGGTCGGGTTTCAACCCAAGAAAGCGTCAGGGTAACGGCATCGCCGTGGCGTGAAGAGGTTTTATAACCAGTACGCCCAAAAAGGCGCGGAGTGGGGGGGCAGCTAACCCTCCGCTCCGCGCTTTTTTATTAAAGCATCGATTGTGGGCACGCCCCCTCGATGTCTCGCGGTTCGCGTTTAATCTGCCGCGCATGGTCTACACCCCCAAAAAAGAGCTGCCCCCCCACTGGTGATCAGCGGGGGGCAGCTCCTCTTTTTACAGGGGCGCATCACCCCCTGCCAAGCTCACTCGCTTACTTATGCCGATGCGTCGATTGGCGCGGGGCAGACGTGCTGCCTCCAGCAGCGGGACGACCGCCACCGGCACGCGGTGCAGCACCATTGCCACCGGCACGGGGTCGGCCTGCACCTTGACCGCCTCGCCCTGGGGCGCTACGCCCCCCACCACCGCCCGCGCCGCTGCGCCCATTCACAATCGGCTCGGCCTTAATGCGGGGGTCGACTTCAAACCCTGGCACTTGGCTGCACGGAATTTCGCGCTTGAGCAGACGTTCGATGTCGTTCAGCAGCTTGTTTTCATCGACGCAAACCAAAGACACGGCTTCGCCTTCTGCCCCCGCCCGCCCTGTCCGCCCAATGCGGTGAACGTAGTCTTCCGACACATTGGGCAGCTCAAAGTTAACGACATGGGGCAAATCGCTGATGTCGATGCCCCGCGCGGCAATGTCCGTCGCCACCAGTACGCGCACTGCACCGGCTTTAAAGTCGGCCAAAGCACGGGTCCGCGCTGCTTGGCTCTTGTTGCCGTGAATCGCCGCAGAGGGCACGCCGTCTTGTTCCAGCTTTTCGGCCAGACGGTTGGCACCGTGTTTGGTACGGGTAAACACCAGCACCTGTTGCCAGTTTTCGGTGCGCACCAAATGCGACAGCAAGTCGCGCTTCTTTTCGCGGTCTACACGGTAGATTTGTTGTTTGACGCGGTCTGCCGTGGCGTTACGCTGCGCCACTTCAATCATCATCGGACGATTGAGCAAACGTTCGGCCAGCCCTCGGATTTCGTCCGAGAACGTGGCAGAAAACAGCAGGCTTTGGCGTTTAGGCGGCAAAAGTGCCATGACCTTGCGAATGTCGTGGATAAAGCCCATGTCCAGCATTCGGTCGGCTTCGTCCAGCACCAAAATTTCAACCGATTTCAGGTCGAGCGTGCCTTGGGACAGATGGTCAAGCAGACGGCCAGGGCAGGCCACCAAAATATCCACCCGCTTACGCAGCTGAGACACTTGGGGGTTCATGCCCACACCGCCAAACATCACCATGCTGGTGATTTTGAGGTGGCGCGAGTAGGCGCGGATGTTTTCTTCGATTTGCGAGGCCAGCTCACGGGTCGGGGTCAGAATCAAGGCGCGAATCCCAGGGCGGGCTTGGGGATTCGCGGGTGTGGTGGTGGATAAGCGTTGCAAAATCGGCAGCGTAAAGCCAGCGGTTTTACCGGTACCGGTTTGTGCGCCGGCCAGCAAATCGCCACCCGACAACACGGCAGGAATCGCCTGTTGTTGGATGGGGGTGGGTTGGGTGTAGCCGCATTCGTTGACTGCGCGAACAATGGGTTCAGACAACCCGAGTAAAGAAAAAGGCATGTAAAGCAACTCCGGTGGGTGAAGGCGACCAGCAGCAGGGCGGTCAGTGCGCGCCCGAGTGTCTTGTCACAACCCAATAAGGTGAAAAAATCAGCGAATCCCCCTGCCTGACGCTGTTCAACAGCGTGGCAACGTGTGCCAAACGATAAGCAGGGGAAGGAGAAAAAACGGGAGCCTGTCCGTGTAAACCACGACGAACAGGCTAAAAAAGGGGAAAGAGGGCGAATTATACCCGATGGACTCCCCTGCCGATGCTGCACTGCAGCGTTTTTGCCGGATTAAAGCGGCCAGCCGATGCTGCGCAGCGCCATAAGAACCTATTTCAACGCCGGATCACCCGAGTCTCGCAGATCGTAAACAGGTTCTTAGACCCCATTCAGTGCAACAGGTGCGGTACTGGGCAAACCAAAATGCGCAGGGTAGCCCACCCCGACCAAGCACAGCCCATCCGGCATAAAGGTCGGCGGGGCATGGGTGCGGTTACGCGCCGCCAGCAAGTCCAGTATCCAGTGCGGGGGGTAATGGCCTTTGCCGATGTAAA
>CALMOJ010000183.1 GCA_937871815.1 uncultured Neisseriales bacterium | reverse complement strand
ATGCGCGAGTCAAGCAGGGAGCGGATGCGTTGGGCGGTCGGTGTGGACATGGCGGTAGGGCGAGCTGGGAGGAGGAAATGGCCTTGATTCTATCATGCGCATTTGCCGATATCGGCGGGCGGGTGGCACGGTGGGAGGGGTTTGGCTCAGCATCTGCAGGCATGGGCGATTTTCTTGCTCCGTGTGGCCGCCACGCACAACGTAGAAACCCCACCACCTCATTCACAGCCATCTTGACACCCTCCCCTGCTTGAAAGCAGGGGAGGGTGTCAAGAAGCATTGATGTTATGAAGGCTGCGTTGGTCATGCGCGGCTTACCCAGACCCTCCCTTGCTAAATATAAGCCACCCCCGTCTGCTCTAACCCCACCAGCCCAATATTGGCTTGGTTAATGGCGGTATCGGCAGCCAGAACCACTAAATCTCCTGAGCTCATCCCATTATTGAGCATGGCAACGTAAGGTTGAGCTTGTGCGGCAGAAGCCGGTGAGCCCACTACGTTGAACCACAACAGGTTAACAATGTCTGTGGGGGTGCTTTTGCCTGCTGCATTCAGCGCTAATGCCCCTAACGAGGCGTAGCTCATGCCATTGTCCATATAGTTCAGCCCAATGCCGACAAAGTCAGCCCGTCCCACCGAAGCGGCACCAAACACAGCACCCAGCAGCTTAACGACACTGCCTAGATTACCGCTTACATCTAAGCCTAGCTTGCTGTCAGCAAAGCGGATGCGTTCCACGTTGGTCAGGGTATCCACACCCTCTGGCCCTGTAATGGTATAGCCACCAAATGACCGATTTACGGTATAGCTGGCACGGTTGCCGCTGCATACAAAGGTATCTACCCCGCCAAGACCATCGACCACGTCATTGCCTGTCGTGCCTTGCAAAGTATCGTTAGCACTGGTGCCAATAATTCTGCCGGAGGAGGGTGGGGTGACTGATCCTTGGTCGTCATTCAGAATCGTCCCCGCCACAACATAATTGGCCAACTGCGCCCCACCCGTATAGTTGGCGGTGTAGTCCCATGCGGTGCCGGAATCCGTCCCGGTCATAATCACACTCACCACGTCCCCTGCCCGAAGAGCGGTGCTGGTTGGAATCGTCAGTGTTCCGGTATTCGAGACTTGTCCTGCTGTCCCAACAATTTTTTGACCATTCACCGAGACATCAACTTGGTCTGGAATGCTGTAGTTATTGTAATTGACCGTAAACGTCCCACTCGCCCCTGCCAAGATGTAGTCATTTTGCGTCACCCCCACCCCTCCAGAAGCCGACTGGTTGAGTGTTGTCGCGACCGTTGACGTGCCCAGCGTTGCACCAACAGGATTGCTGAGTGCGATAGTAAAGCCATCGTCGGTTTCTGCCGTTAAGTCGCCCGATACATTGACGGTGACGGTGGCAGTGGTTTGCCCTGCCGCAAAACTCACGGTTCCGCTAGGCAATGCGCCCCCGACAAAGTCGGTGCCATTGGCTGGGTTAGGGCCACTACCGGTCACTGCCCACGCGGCTGAAGCTGCCCCAGTGCTTGTGCCGGTGCGGGTCACAGTGAAGGTAAAGGGCGTGCTGCCGCTATTGCCTTCTGATTGGTACGCGCTACTGGCCGCAATAGACAAGGTGGCCGCAGTGGTGGAAATAGGAGGGGTGGTGGTGGCCGCATCCGCTGACAAGACATATGAGCCTGTATCACTACCATAACTTCTGGCAACAACGTAAAACATACCACTCGTGGTGGGGGTGAAACTGAGCAAAGAATCCAACCCCATCCCACCATCATCTGCGGAACTATTGGGGAGGGTATTGCCGCTGGCATCTCGGATGGAGTCAATCACGGGGTCGTTCAGTGTGCCGACACCGCTAGATGCCCCTTTGAGGTTGAATGTATAGCGACTGCCTGCCGTCAGGTTTACACCAATCCAGTCTGTATCCCCGCTTGCTTCGAGCACCCCCGTGCGACTTCCTCCCACCGCCACCCTGCCTGTTGTGGCGACATCTGCAGAAAAATCATCAGCTGAACCCGTGGGCGTGCTGGCCGTTAAAATATACGTGCCTGTGCCGGTATTGTTGACGCTTCTCGCGACGACATAAAACGTGCCACTCGTGGTGGGCGTGAAACTCAACAAAGAGTCGTACCCCGTACCACCATCGTCGGCATAACCACCAAGCAGGCTATTGCCACTGGCATCTCGGATGGAGTCAATCACGGGGTCAGCCAGTGTGCCGCTGCCGCTTGATGCGCCTTTAAGATTAAGCGTATAGCGGCTGCCTGCCACGAGATTGACGGCAATCCAGTCGTTATCGCCCGTCGCTTCAATGGTGCCGCTCACGCTTCCGCCCACCATGACTCTGCCGGTCGTTGCGGTGCTAGCAGAAAAATCATCGCTAAGGCCAAGCGCACTGCTGATTTGTGCCTCGGCGCGAGAGACTTCATATCCCAAGCCAGCACCTGTTGTGGCATTGGTTTGCATCGTATTAACACCCTCAATCACAGACATTTTTTGCTCCTCGTTTTAGGAAGAATTGAACTGCACAAAAATAGCCACACTTCGAAGTCTAGATCACATCTGCCATAAAATATGCGCTAGCTACAAATTTGTTGATTAAGTCGGTAACTAATTGATTTTTAACTTTTTTGTTGTTTTGTGTGTTTGATAAGAATGATTCACAATCAAGTAGTTAGCCCATACTTGCCCACCAACCTCCTACGGTGCAAAAAGTCCTAATGTGCAGAGAGACTATCTATCTAAACCTGTGCGATACCCATGCCACTTAATCGCCGTGCGCAGCCATGCTTCTGGCAGCCGGTGCAGGGCGTGGCGGAGCAAATACGCCGACTCTGAACGGACAAAACGGAGCCCTTCGCCCTCGGCGCGTCCCAGCTCGGCCTGTATCCACGGGTTTTGCTGATGAAACAGCCCAATCGACCGGTAGCGTTGCCACTCTTCGCGCAACGAAAAATTGTGCGAGTGCCACACCACGGCCTCTGCCTGATACGCCAGCGTCCAGCCCGCCAAAATCAGCTTCGCCCCGACATACATATCTTCCGAAAACTGCGCGGCCAGCGGAAACCCGCCCACGGCTTCTAGGGCACTGCGCCGGTAGGCGGCAAAGGAATTGGACAGAAACGCCCGCTTAATGCCGTGCCCTTGGCTTAGGCTGGTCTGCGCCGACTGGGCAGGGTAGTTAAACAGCCGCGCATGGGCAGCCAGCGGCGTGGCGTTGGCAGCGGGAAGCTGGCGGCCAAACGCCGCGCCGACGTGGGGGTCATCAAACGCGGCCAGCAGGGTGCGCAGTGCGTCGGGACGCGCCAATACGGCATCGTGGGTCATCATCACCACCCGCGAAATAGCCGGGTCGAGCTGCTCAACCGCCCATTGTCGGGTTTTGCCATGGCCAAAGTCTTGGCGGCGGATGCCGACCACGGTCAGCCCTGCGGCACGCGCCTGCGCCACGGTGTTGTCGGTGGAGGCGGAATCCACCACCAGCGTGGAACTCGGGGCGAGGTCTTGGGACTGGAGTGCGGCCAACCAATCCGCCCAGCCTGCGCCTGCATTCAGGGTGGGGACAACCAAGGCAAAAGCAGGGGGCGACGACATGGCGAGCATCCAATCAAGGTAAGCAGCAAGGGGGGGACAAGAAAAACCCCCGCCATAGGGCAGGGGTTGGGTTACAGCGAACGGTAGCCGTTCGTGAACGTGCGGCTTACCACACGCCCAAATAGGCCAAGATACCTTCCGCCGCTTGACGGCCTTCGTACACCGCCCGCACCACCAAATCCGCGCCGCGCACTTGGTCGCCGCCGGCAAAGATTTTGGGGTTGCTGGTCTGGTGCTTGAAGGGCTGCGCTGCAGCGGCCACGGTACGGCCACGGGCATCGGTGCTGATACCCGCACCGGCAAACCAGCTTTCAGGCTGCACTTGGAAGCCAAACGCGACAATCACGCGGTCGCATTCGATGATTTCTTCCGAGCCCGCCACGACTTCGGGCGACTGCCGACCCTTGGCATCCGGTGCGCCCAAGCGGGTGGTGACCAGCTTCACGCCCAACGCGCCATTTTGCTGGACGATTTCAACCGGCTGACGGTTCCACAAGAAGTTCACGCCTTCTTCTTTAGCGTTCAGCACTTCACGCTTAGAGCCGGGCATGTTGGCTTCGTCGCGGCGATAGGCGCAGGTGACGTGCGCGGCGCCCTGACGAATCGAGGTGCGGTTGCAGTCCATCGCGGTATCGCCCCCACCCAAGACCACCACGCGTTGCCCTGCAGCGGTGTCAAACGGCTGGTCGCCCAGTGTGCCCAAGCTGTGACGCACGTTGCTAATCAAGAATGGCAAGGCTTCGGTCACGCCGGACAGGTCTTCCCCAGGGAAGCCGCCCTTGAGGTATTGATACGCCCCCATGCCCATAAACACGGCATCGTAGTCGGCCAAAAGCTGGTCGATGGTCAGGTCGGTGCCGATGTGGGTTGACAGGCGGAATTCCACGCCCATTTCTTCCATCATTTGGCGACGACGTTGCACCACGGTTTTTTCGAGCTTGAACTCGGGGATGCCAAAGGTCAGCAAACCGCCGATTTCTTCGTTGCGGTCAAATACCACGGGGGTGATGCCATTGCGCACCAGCACATCGGCACAGCCTAAACCAGCGGGCCCCGCGCCAATCACGGCGACTTTGCGGTCGGTTTTGACTACTTGGCTCATGTCAGGCCGCCAACCGGCTTTCCACGCTTCGTCGGTGATGTACTTTTCGATAGAGCCAATGGTCACTGCGCCAAAGCCACCTTGGTTAAGGGTGCACGACCCTTCGCACAGGCGGTCTTGTGGGCACACACGGCCGCAGATTTCCGGCAGGCTGTTGGTCTTGTGCGAAAGTTCGGCGGCTTGGAACAGCTTGCCTTCTTTCACCAGCTTCAGCCAGTTGGGGATGTAGTTGTGAACAGGGCATTCCCATTCGCAATAGGGATTGCCGCAGCCCAAGCAACGCTCGGCTTGCTCACCCGCTTCGCTGGTTTTGAGCGGTTGGTAAATTTCAAAAAACTGTTGCTTGCGTGCCTCGGCGGGGATTTTATCGCCAGGGTTGCGCTGCACATTCATAAACTGGAATACGTCACCCATCATGTTTCCTTACAGGGCTTGTGGTCGGAGCACGCTGCCCCGCACCGAGGGCGGGGGCAGCAGCACGGCGGGCTGCGTCGTTTAGAACCTGTTTACGACCTGCGAGACTTGGGTGAGCCTGCGTTGAAATTCACAAAAAAATGCTCATTGACCTTGTGTCAACTGCGCTTTATTTTCCGAATTTCGCCTTGGCTGACCCGTCGTTCGCGAGTTCGTAAACACGTTCTTAGTCTTTAAGCAGACTATCGAGCTTGGCAGCCTTGGGCTTCACCAGCCAGAAATGATCAACATAGTCATCAAAGGTGGCGAGCATGTCGCGTGCCAAGGTGCTGCCGGTCAGCTCGGCATGGCGTGCCAGCTTGCCCAGCAAGTAGCCACGATACTGCCCCATCGCTTCACCATTGATGCGGTTGATGTCAATCAGCTCGTTGTTGTAGCGGTAGGCAAATTTCTCTTCGCGGTCGTAGACAAAACCAAAGCCGCCAGTCATGCCTGCGCCGAAGTTGTAGCCGGTTTCACCCAACACAATCACACAGCCGCCGGTCATGTATTCGCAGCAATGGTCGCCCGCGCCTTCAATCACCGCCAACGCGCCAGAGTTCCGCACGCCAAAGCGTTCGCCAGCAATCCCTGCAGCGTAGAGTTCGCCGCCAGTCGCACCATACAAACAGGTGTTGCCGACGATGATGGCATCGCGGGGGTCAAAGCCTGCGTTTTTCGGCGGATAAATCACCACGCGGCCACCGGCCATGCCTTTGCCGACGTAGTCGTTGGCATCGCCTTCCAGCTCCAGTACCAAGCCCTTGGCATTCCACACGCCAAAGCTCTGCCCTGCCGAGCCGCTGAACTTCACACTCAACATCCCCTCAGGCAAGCCTTCCGCGCCGTGGCGACGGGCGATTTCACCCGACAGCCGCGCACCGATAGAGCGGTTGATGTTGCGGATGGGGTAGCTCAACGCCAGCGGCTGTTGGGCGGCCAGTGCTACTTCGGCATCCAGCAAGATTTGCTCAGCCAGTTCGCCCTTGTCAAAGCTCGGGTTGCCCAGCGTGGTGCAGAAGCGGTCTTGGTCGTCAGGGATATTGCCTTGGGTCAGCAGCGCGGCGAGATTCAGCCCGTTTTGCTTGCTGCTATGCCCAGGGTCCACTTGAATCAAGTCGAGGCGACCAATCAGCTCTTCCATCGAACGCACGCCCAGCGTGGCCATCCACTCACGGGTTTCGCGGGCGATAAAGGTGAAGTAGTTCATCACCATTTCTGGCAAGCCAATAAAGTGCTTTTGGCGCAGCTTGATTTCTTGGGTGGCAATACCGGTGGCGCAGTTGTTCAGGTGGCAAATCCGCAAGAATTTGCAGCCCAGCGCGACCATCGGGCCGGTGCCGAAGCCGAAGCTTTCCGCGCCCAGAATCGCGGCCTTGACCACGTCCAGACCGGTTTTAAGGCCGCCATCGGTTTGCATCCGCACCCGACCGCGCAAGCCATTGGCCCGCAGCACTTGTTGGGCTTCGGTCAGGCCGAGTTCCCACGGGGTGCCGGCGTATTTGACCGAGGTCAGTGGCGATGCGCCGGTGCCGCCGTCATAGCCGGAGATGGTAATCAAATCGGCGTAGGCCTTGGCTACCCCTGCCGCAATCGTCCCGACCCCAGGGCCGGCCACCAGCTTGACCGACACCAAAGCGGTCGGGTTGACTTGCTTCAAGTCAAAAATCAGCTGCGCCAAGTCTTCAATCGAGTAAATATCGTGGTGCGGTGGGGGCGAAATTAGGCTAATCCCAGGCTTGGAGCAACGCAGCTTGGCAATCAGCGGGCTGACCTTGTCGCCCGGCAATTGACCGCCTTCGCCAGGCTTCGCGCCTTGCGCCACTTTGATTTGCAGCACTTCGGCATTGACCAGATAGTGTGGTGTCACACCAAAACGCCCCGACGCGACTTGCTTAATCTTGGACATTTTGACCGTGCCGTAACGCGCAGGGTCTTCGCCGCCTTCACCCGAGTTGGAGCGACCGCCGAGGCGGTTCATGGCTTCGGCAAGGGCTTCGTGGGCTTCTGGCGACAACGCGCCCAGCGACATCCCAGCGGAGTCAAACCGCTTCAGAATCGCTTCGACTGGCTCGACTTCTTCCAGCGGAATCGGGGCGAGGGGCTTGAGCTTGAGTAAGTCACGCAGCATGGCCACAGGGCGTTCGTTGACCAGCTTGGCGTAGTCTTGATACGCGTCGTAATCGCCGTTTTGTACGGCTTTTTGCAGCGTCATCACCACGTCAGGGTTGTAGGCGTGGTATTCCTCGCCGTGGACGTATTTCAGCAAACCGCCCTGCGCGATGGAGCGCATCGGGTTGAATGCCAGACGTGCCAAGCGTTTTTGGTCGGCTTCAAAATCGCCAAAGCCTGCGCCGGATACGCGGTTGACCGTGCCTTTGAGACACAGCTTGACCACGTCATCGTGCATCCCCACCACTTCAAACAGCTGTGCGCCACGGTAGCTGGCGATGGTGGAAATCCCCATCTTGGACAGCACTTTCAGCAAGCCCTTGTTAATGCCTTTGCGGTAGTTACGCAGGGCAGTCACAGGGTCAGCGGTCAGCGTACCGACGGCAATCATGTCGAGGATGGTTTGGTAGGCCAAATACGGATACACGCCGGTGGCACCGTAGCCCACCAAGCTGGCGATTTGGTGCGGGTCACGCGCCGCGCCGGTTTCGATGACCAAGTTGGCTTTGCAGCGCAAACCGGCATCAATCAGGGCATGGTGAACCGCGCCCGTGGCAAACAGGGCATGAATCGGCAAATGGTCTGCAGTGATTGTGCGGTCACTCAGCACAATCACCACCGCGCCGTCGTTGACGGCGGCCACCACGGCGGCGGTCAAGGCGCGGATAGCGGCTTCTAGGCTCAGCGTGGCGGGGTTGTAGTTCAGCTCAAACCGTTGGGCGCGGAACTGGGCTTCGGCTTGCGACACCACGAAATTAAACTTTTCGTAGGACAGCATAGGCGAGCGCACTTCGAGGCGGCGGGCATGGTCTGGCGATTCGACAAACAGATTGCGCTCGGCACCAAAGCAGGTGTTGAGCGACATCACCACGGCTTCGCGAATCGGGTCAATTGGCGGGTTGGTGACTTGAGCAAACTGTTGGCGCAAGTAGTCAAACGGCGAGCGGACTTGTTGCGACAGCACGGCCATCGGCGTGTCATCGCCCATCGAGCCGACGGCTTCTTGGGCATCTTCAGCCAGCACGCGGAGGATTTGGTCGCGCTCTTCAAACGACAGCCCAAACAGCTTTTGCTGGCGGGTCAGCTCGTCCTTGGCCATAACCGGCATGGTCGAATCTTCTTCCAGCGAGATTTCCAGATGGCGGGCACTGCCGCGAATCCACTGGCGATACGGCTGGGCGTTTTTCAGTTGCTCGTCAATCATATCGGACAACAGCAACTCGCCCGATTTCAGGTCAACAGCGATGATTTGCCCCGGCTTGACGCGGCCTTTTTTGACCACGTCTTCGGGCTTGTAGTCCCACACGCCGACTTCGGACGAGATGGTCAGAATCCGGTCTTTGGTGATGACGTAGCGGGCAGGACGCAAGCCGTTACGGTCCAGCGCACAACCGGCGTAGCGGCCATCGGTCAGCACGATACCGGCGGGGCCGTCCCATGGTTCCATGTGCATGGAATTGAATTCGTAGAAAGCCCGCATGTCTTTGTCGGTGCTGTCTACGTTTTGCCATGCTGGGGGTACCAGCAAGCGCATGGCGCGGAACAGCGGCACGCCGCCCATCAACAGCCCTTCGAGCATATTGTCCAAGCTCATGGAATCCGAGCCATTGGTTTGGACGATAGGCCGCACGGCATCCATATCCAACAGGTCGGATTGCATGATTTGCTCACGCGCACGCGACCAGTTGCGGTTGCCCTGAACGGTGTTGATTTCGCCGTTGTGTGCCAAGAAGCGGAACGGCTGCGCCAGCTTCCATTGCGGCCAAGTGTTGGTCGAGAAGCGTTGGTGGAAAACCGCCAAGCTGGACTCAAAACGCACGTCTTGCAGGTCCTTAAAGAACACGGGCAAGTTTTCTGGCGTAACCAAACCCTTGTACGACAAGGTATGCGGCGACAAGGTGGGGAGGTAGAAATGCTTATCAGCGACGTTGGCTTTTTCTGCCATACGCCGACCCATATACAGGCGGCGTTGGAAGGTGGCCTCGTCCAGCCCGAAAGGGCAGTTCACAAAAATTTGGCTGATGGTGGGCAGCGTTTCGAGGGCGTATTTGCCGCAGGCCGATACGTCCACAGGGACGGCGCGGAAGCCGGCCACCTCTAGCCCTTGGGCTTCGAGCGCGGCCTTGAGCTGTGCCAGCGAAGTGCCTTGGCTGTCGGCGGGGTCAGAAAAGACCAAGCCGGCGGCGTAGTTAGATTTGAGCCCGATGCCGGTTTCTGCGGCAACTTCGCGCAAAAAGCCATCGGGTTTACGGAACAACAGGCCGCAACCATCGCCCGACTTGCCGTCTGCTGCCACCGCGCCGCGATGGGTTAGCTGGGCAAGCGAGCTAATTGCTGTTTGTACGAGCCAGTGGCTAGGTTTGTCGTCCATGTGGGCGATCAGACCAAAGCCGCAGCTATCCTGTTCAAAGTCGGGGCTGTAAAGCGTGCCCTGCAACCATTGCTGTCTTTGCATGCTACGTTGCCTACGATGCTTTTAAGAAAATATTTCGATTTTAAGACCAACGCCCCAACACCGGCAACCAGTATTTAAGACTGGTGAAATGCCTTACATATCATGCTGTTAGCGTGGCTAATCCGGCATGGTGTTGAGTGGGCGGGCGATAAAATCACCTAGAAAAGGGTTTTTTGTCCCCATGACGGCAGCAACCAGCAAGACGGGTGCCTTTTTTTGCCCCGCTTTATACCCAGTCTCGCCCTGTCAAAAAGCTGTCCATTAGGGTGGCTTCGGGGGTGTCGGCGGCGGGGTGGTAGTCGTAACGCCACGTCACCTGCGGCGGCATCGACATCAAGATGGATTCGGTGCGCCCACCAGACTGCAAACCAAATAGCGTGCCACGGTCAAACACCAAATTAAACTCAACATACCGCCCCCGCCGATACGCCTGCCAGTCGCGCTGGGCTTGGTCGTAGGGGTGGGCTTGGCGACGTGCCACAATCGGCAGATAGGCCGCCAAAAAGTGCTCACCCACCGAGCGGGTCAGGGCTTGGCAGTGCTCAAAGCCGCCTTCGTTGAGGTCGTCAAAGAAAATGCCGCCAATGCCGCGCGGTTCGTTACGGTGCTTTAAGAAAAAGTAGCGGTCACACCACGCTTTGTAGGTGGGGTAATGCGTCGCGCCGAAGGGGGCGAGGGCATCGCGGCAGACGGTGTGAAAATGCACCGCATCTTCGGTAAAACCGTAGTACGGGGTTAAGTCCATGCCGCCGCCAAACCACCACACAGGGGCTTCATCTTCTTTGGTGGCGACAAAAAACCGCACGTTCATATGGGTGGTGGGGACGTAAGGATTGCGCGGATGCAGCACCAGCGACACCCCCATCGCTTCGTAAGCCCGACCGGCCAGCTCGGGGCGGACGGCACTGGCTGAGGGCGGCAAGGCCAGCCCCACCACATGCGAAAAATTCACCCCGCCCCGCTCAAACAGATTGCCCCCTTCAATCACGCACGACAGCCCGCCGCCGCCTTGGGGGCGTTCCCAGCCATCGCGGACAAAGGCACAGCCATCGACGGCTTCCAGTTGGGCAACAAGGTGGGCTTGCAAGGCTTGCAGCCAAGATTTAACAGATTCGGGAGACATAGCAGGCATCAGGAAAAAAGCAAAGGCGGGAGTATAACGCGGCAACACCGCTAGTCACCGACCCCCCCTGTCTCGGCCTGCGTGTTTGGCGGCATACAGCGCGTTATCCACCCGCTTCAGCAGGCTGAGGGCGGTATCTTCGGGGCGACCCTGTGTTACGCCAAGGCCGAATGCCCACAGCAGACCTCGTTACAGGTGCCTGATGCTGCCGTGGCGTGATATGCTAATCAGGTATAGAGAAAGTCGGGGCATATTGTCGGCTATGTGGCGATGGCGGCCAATCTGCCCGTTTGGAAGCGTGAAACGGGCTT
>CALMOJ010000182.1 GCA_937871815.1 uncultured Neisseriales bacterium | reverse complement strand
TAAGGGAGGCCGCATAACCTCCCTAGGTTAAGTAAGGCGGTGCAGCCGCCGCCACGGGAGGTGGCCGCTGCACCAAAGCACAACAAGGCTTAGCCGATGTTAATCACCGGTGCAGGCATGGAGCGTGCGAGGACAAATGTGCCAGGCGCGGCGCATACGGCTTTAAAGTCTTTGTTGCCTGGGGTTTTAGGCGCGGCGATTTTGTCGCCAGAACGGGTAGCAAGCCAGTTGTCCCAATCTTGCCACCAGCTGCCTGGGCGCGATTCAGCGGTGTTGAACCATTCTGCGGCCGACAGAGAAACGTCGTCGTTTGCCCAGTAATTACGCTTATTTTTGGTAACGGGATTGATAGAGCCAGCAATGTGACCCGATGCGCCCAAGATGTAGCGGCGTTCTGCGGCACCAGTCATGTACTTGAGGCCGGAATAAGCTGATGCCCAAGGCACAATGTGGTCTTCACGCGCGGCAAAAACATACACCGGCACGTCAATGGTACTGACATCAATCGGTACATCACACAGGGTAATCGCACCCTTCTTAACCAGCGCATTGCGGATGTAGAACTGATGCAGGAAGAAAGCGTGCATCGGCAAAGGCAAGTCTACCGAGTCATTGTTCCAGTACAGCAGGTCAAATGGTGGGGGGGTTTTGCCCAGCAGGTAGTTGTTCACGACGTAGTTCCACACCAAGTCGTTGGCGCGGAGGCTAGCGAAGATACGGCCAATCTCTTTACCCGAGACAATGCCACCGGCTGCGGCTTTTTTCTCGCGAGCGGTAATGGCTTTCGCATCAAGGTACATGCTGATTTCGCCTGGCTCGCTGTGGTCGATCAAGGAGGTCATAAAGGTGGCGGATTCAATCCAGTCCAGACCCTTCGCCTTCATCACGCACAGCGCGGTGGTAACAATCACACCACCAATGCAGAAGCCAAGAATGTTGATTTTTTCTTGCTTGGAAATTTTACGGATAACTTCAGTGGCGGTAATCACGCCTTTCTCGACGTAAGTATCCCAAGTAAAGTGCTTCATGCTGCTGTCGGCAGATTTCCACGACACCAGATACACGGTGTAGCCCTGCGCTACAAAGTGTTTGACCATGGAATTGTCAGGGCCCAAGTCCATCAGGTAGTACTTGTTCACGCACGGTGGCACAAACAGCAAGGGGCGTTCGAAGACTTGTTCGGTTGTTGGTGTGTATTGCAGCAGTTCAAATAGCTCGTTGCGGAACACGACGGTGCCTGGGGTGGCCGCGATGTTTTTGCCGATTTCAAACTTGGACTCGTCGGACATGGAGATGTAGCCCTTGTCCATATCCGCCATCATGGCCTTCATCCCGTCAACCAAGCTCTCGCCTTTGGTTTCGATGGCGCGTTTCAGCACTTCGGGGTTGGTCATGGCAAAGTTGGTTGGGCTGAGGGCATCCAGATATTGCTTGGTAAAGAAACCCATGCGCTCTTTTTGATGCTCGTCAGCACCAGGGACACCTTCGACCATGTCGGTCAGCCACTTGGAGGTCAGCAGGTAGTTTTGCTTGAGGAAGCTAAAGAAGGGGTGGTTGTCCCACTCAGGGGCGGCAAAACGCTTGTCGGAAGAAGCTGGTGCAGGTGCGGCAGCCATGCCCATCAAATTAGGCGTGCCCTGACCCATGAAATTCATCCACATCCCCATCTGCTGCTGATAGAGATTGGTTTGCATTTCTACCATTTTGGCCGCGCCCTGTGCTGCGCTGGTCCACATATTCATAAACGGATTAAGCTCGCCATTGGGCAACTTGACTTGGGAAAGCCCGTTTACAAATTGTTCCATCACCTGACGATTAGAATCGGTGATATTGGCAAAAAACGATTCAAGCATAGGGTTTTGCTTGTCTTGGCTCATAGGGCTTCTTTCTTCCTCAATAGGGATAAAGCTAATAGGGATAAAGCTGCGCGGGCACCCCCCCACACCGCAAGGCTGCAGAAAAGGAAACGTGCCTTTGCAAAAAAACGGGTAATCGGGGGTACAACCTTGCTGCGTATTGATACACACAACCTAACGGACTGACGAATAATCATGCCTGCTTGCGTAGCATTTCTCTTGCGTTACCTGAATGCCATCGCGAAGTCACGGCATACGTTATCATGATTTCATTGCAATTTGTTGCGACGCGGTGCAGGAAAACCCCATCACTATCGCCCCCAGCCTAGCCACATTGGAAGGGTCAGCATGGCAACGAAAATATTCATGGTGATAATCGTGGCCACGGTTTTGCCATCCCCGCCCATGCGCATCGCCAAAATATAGGCCGAAGACGCTGTAGGCAGCGCAGCCAGCACCAATGCTGCCTGAAAATACAGCCCCGTCACCCCCAGCCACGCACTCAGTCCCCACGCCACCGCCGGCACGGCTACCAGCTTGACCGCCGTAAAGTAATTGACCAGCGGCAACGAAGCCCGTAAACCCTGCGCCCGCAGCCCCGCCCCCACCGAAATCAAGCCCAGCGGCAAGGCCGCCGCCGCCAATAACCCCACGACATGGTCGATAACCTCGGGCATGGGCAGGCCGGTCAGGTTGAAGGCAAAGCCAGAGAGGGTGGACAGAATCATCGGATTGCGCAGCAGCTCTCGCCACAGCGACGCATCACCTTGCCGCGCCAAAAACCACACGGCCAGCCCATTCACCAGCGGCACAATCACCCCGAGCAACATGGCAAAAGTCGCCACCCCAGCCTGTCCTGCCAGCCGGTCAATCACTGCCAGCCCGACATAGGTGTTAAACCGAAAAGCGGTTTGGATGCTCGAAGCAAAGGTCAGCGGGGTAAGCCGAAACAGCCAGTTGGCCGCCAGCCCAAACAGCAGACCCGCTAAGGTAAAGCCCACGCCAACCAGCAGCATGTTGAACGCGGGGGCAAAAGCCAAGGGGGTGTGCGAAACAGCCCGAAACAACAGTGCCGGAAACATGACGTAATAGACCAGCCGCTCAATATGCTGCCAAAAAACCGGTGGATAACCACCGTGTGTGCGTAGCCCCAGCCCCAAAAAAATCAGCAAAAAATCGGGTAGCAATACCAAGGCAATCGACAGCATAGAACCCACTCAACAGTTAAAGAAGGTGATTAAGGTGTTTTGAATAGCTTAATTTGGTTGGTCAGTTGCTCTTTCAGAACCTGCTGCTTTTCGCCCTCTGTCTTCTTGTCTTTAATCAGGGTATTAAAGTCCAGTGCGTAGATGGGGGCGGCCAGTGCGCCAGTGATTTTCAGCGGCACCGACACCTCTTGCAGCGTAGGGAAAGCCTTGGCATTGGGTTTGACCGCAAAGGCGTAGTCCACAATATTGTCCACGAGGTCGATTTTGCCGCCGCCATTGAGCGTCAGCAGGCTAGAGTTCAGCCGCAAATCTTGATTGCGCCCCACGCCCTTCTCGAACACAAAATGCGCCGCCAGACTTTGGAACGGCGTTTTCTTCTTTTGGTCGCCTTGCACAGGGGTGCTACTGAGGGTCGAAAGCTCGGTGGGGAGGCGTTTAATCGCTTCGACCAAATCAATGCCCTGCAATGCCCCTTGCGTTAGCCCCACCCGCACATCGCCGCTCAGGGTTTTACGCCATGCGGCAAAGGTGTTGCCCTCTGCGGTCAGCGTGGCTTCTAGCCGCCCCTTGCCTTCTACCCGCCCAAAGTCCAGCAGGTCTTCCAGCAGAGGGCGGATACTCATACCGGTTAGCGTTTCTTTAACCGTGAGCTTAGGCGTGTCTTCTTTTTCCAGCAGTACACTGCCTGCCAACTTACCCTGATAAATCGAAGCCACAATGTGGTTAAACGCCAATTTTTTGTGGTTCACCGTAAAGCGGGTGCCGACGGCCTGCATGGCAAAACGCCCAGCCACCAGCTCGCCAATTTTGAGCTCGCCATCGACGTTGGTGGCTTTCATCCAGCCGAGTTCAAAGGGACGGTTGCCATAAAACAAGCCCACCCGATTGCCTTCTGGCTCGGCCAAGTAGCGGTTCAGGTTGAGCTTATCCAGTGCCAGCTTGACCGTATGGTGAGGGGTAATAAAGCCGGTTTGCCGACCCTCTAGAGTGAAATGCTGGCCATCAATCATGCCGTTTAGCGTGGCATCAACCCGTTGACGCGCAAAGTCAGCCGACATCTCACCGGTCGCCGTCGTTTTAAGCTCGCCACGTGGCAACAAGGGGGTAGCCAAGGTGGTAGAAAGTTTAACCGGCGCAAGCTTAACCTGACTCCAGCCGGTGACTTCAACCGGCGCAGCAAGTTGCACAGTCAGCGCATGGCCGCCATCGACTTTCCAGCCCAGTGCCCCCTTCACCTCTTTGGCGTCGAGCTGCGCCCCTTGCCCTGCCAGCCCATTAATATGGCCTTCAAAGCGGTATTCGCCTGCTGTTGAGCCCACCTTGGCGGTGACATCTAACTGGGGAATGTTGAAGCCGCTTTTGCTTAAATCAAAATCGGCAGAAGGTGAGCGTGCGCTTAGACTAACCACCGGCTGGCGGCTTTCGAGCGACAACGCCAGTTTGCTGGTGGTGACCCGTTGCGACACTTGGTTAATGCGGACAATACCGCTCAGCGTGGCACGGCTTTCTGGCAAGTTAACCAGCGTCCCCGCGAGGGACAAATCAAAGGGGTCGATGGTGATTTGGTCGTCGGCAATGGTCAGCGGGCTGATAAGGGCGAAACGCACCGGTGCCCCCCCTTTTTCGGCCATGCCAGATGCGGTTAGGGTGGCGCTGGCCAATAGCCCATCAATTTCAATCGCCACTTCGGATAGCCGCGCCGAGGTATCAAGCTGGGCATCGTGGTAATCCAGCGCGAGGCCTTTGATCGACAAAGCATCCAGTTTGATACGCAGGTCTGGCGCGGCACGCAGACTCAGCAGGTCAGCAATGTTCCATTCGCCGGCTTTGTTCCGCGCGATGCTGGCCGTGACGTTCTCT
Source organism: uncultured Neisseriales bacterium (assembly GCA_937871815.1). GTDB lineage: Bacteria > Pseudomonadota > Gammaproteobacteria > Burkholderiales > Aquaspirillaceae > Rivihabitans. Next base: position 31,269 of record CALMOJ010000182.1, on the reverse strand, counting down.
AGGGACAGCGCGTGGATAACTTGGCGACCCCGCAACAACGGAATCCACGCTAAGCGGGCTTCGATACGACCAATATCGGCAAAGGGGCTGGGGGGCTGGGGGGTGGAAATGCTGACCTGATTAAATTGCACGCCAGGTTGCGGCCACAAAATAGGGTGCACGCTGCCCTGAATGCGAATTTGGCGACCCTGTGCCTGTAGCGCAGTTTCGATCTGTTGACGGGCTAAGCCTTCGTCAAAACGCCAGTACACCAAGGCAGACAAGAGGGCAAATAAGGCAAAAGCGGCAAAGAAGGCATACCCTGCGATTTTCTTCAGCCAAGACAGACTAGGATGTCGAATCATGGAAGCTTTCCTCGGCAAGAGGAGATGCAAAATAGGAGAGGGGGAGGAAGCGCATCGCGCTGGCGATGGAGTGTGCGTGCTGTCTTATCCGCTTGCGTGGACAGCCAGAAAAAGCGGGGATGGAGCGGGTGAAGGGAATCGAACCCTCGTCGTAAGCTTGGGAAGCTTCTGCTCTGCCATTGAGCTACACCCGCCCGATAAGAGACGGCGAATTTAGCCGATTTCCCCTTGCTTGGCAAGCGGATTGCGTGAATCGTCTTCGCTAATCTCGGCCTTTACCCGTATTCGCACCATAGTCAAGCATCCGCTCAGATACTCAACCGGCAATTGGGTCTTATCAAGGTACGGCTATCGCGGCTCCCCGTAATTTTGACGCTGTTCGCGTGCGCTAAAATTCGGTAGGTGGCACATCATTACCGTGTCCTTGGGAGAGGCACATCTTCCACTCATCAGGCTATGCAGCGAGATTGGACCATGACAAGATTAGACCACGATCGTTACTCTGTCGCCCCCCCCTCAGCAGCCCACCTCTTACGAAGCTGTTCACGCGCTAGCGAGCGAAGGGATTGCCAAGGCGAAATACGCCTAAAAAGCGGCATTGGGGCTGAGTCTATACGTATTTTGAGGTTCATTTCAACAGAGACTCACCCGAGCATCGCTGATTGTGAACAGGTTCTTAAATTCGCTTACGAAAGCCCCCTACTATGGCCATGAAAATCGTTACCTCCCTGACCAGCCCCTTTGGGCGCAAAGTGCGGGTTGTCTTGCAAGAAAAACGCATCGACTGCCCGCTAGAAGTCGATATTCCATGGGAAGAAACCAGCCATGTCCCGGACTACAACCCCTTGGGCAAAGTGCCGGTTTTGGTGCTCGACGATGGTACGGCTTTGTATGACTCCCGCCTGATTGTGGAATACCTCGACACGCTTTCCCCCGTCACCCGCCTGTTCCCCACCGATAAGCGCGGGTTGCTGCTGACCAAACGCTGGGAAGTGCTGGCCGATGGCGTGACTGAAGCTGCTGTGGCGATTTTCCTAGAGAAAAAGCGCGAGGCGATTCAGCAAAACCCTGGCTGGATTGAACGCCAGTTCGGCAAAATTCGGCACGGCCTCGAAGCAATGGCGCACGACCTCGGCGACAAACCATGGTGCAACGGCGACAGCTACAGCATCGCAGATGTGGCTGTGGGCTGCTGTTTGGGCTATTTGGATTTGCGCTTTCCGGCTATTCCGTGGCGCGGCCAATATCCTGCCCTCGCCAAGCTGGCAGACAAACTGGCGACACGTACTTCGTTTGCCGATACCAAAGTAGTTGAGGGCTAGGCGTTGACCGATTTTGCCCAGCCTCGGCAGGCTTTTTGGGCGGGCGTGCGGGCTCTCGCCCCCTTGTTGTTGGGGGTGATTCCGTTTGGCGTACTGTACGGGGTGCTGGCACTTAAAAGCGGGCTGACGGTGTGGCAAGCCCAAGCGATGAGTACCTTGGTATTTGCGGGCTCGGCGCAAATTGTGATTTGCCAGATGCTGGCCTCGCACACCCCACTGGTGGTGCTGTTTGCAGCGATTGCGGTGATTAACCTCCGTCACATGCTGTATAGCGCGTCTATGGCACCGCACCTTGGGAAGGTGTCGCTGGGCTGGAAAAGCCTGCTGGCCTATTTGCTGACCGATGAGGCCTACGCGGTGGTGATTCAGCGGTTGGCGACACTCGGCTCACATCGCCAGTGGTTTGTGCTGGGGGCGGGGCTGACCTTGTGGCTCAACTGGCAAGCGTCCACGGCGGTAGGCTTGTGGCTGGGCGCGAATATCCCTGCCCGCTGGGGTTTGGATTTCGCCCTCCCCCTAACGTTTATCGCCCTGATTGTGCCGGCCATCCGCAGCCGCGCCGACCACGGTGCGGTGTGGGTCGCAGGGCTGGTGTCGGTGGCGGCCTTTGCCCTGCCGTATAAGCTGGGGCTGATTGTAGCGACCTTGGCGGGGGTGGGCATGGGTGTGCTGCTCTCCCCAAAACCAGAGAAAACCACATGATTTGGCTCACTTTTATCGGTCTAGGGCTGGTGACGTTTTTGCTGCGCTTCTCGTTTATGGGGCTGCTAGGTCAGCGTCCCTTGCCCGCAGGACTGGCGCGGCTGCTACCCTTTGTACCGCTGGCAGTGCTGACCGCCATTACTGTCCCCGAGGTGCTGTTGCCTGCGGGCTGGGGCTGGGATACCGCGACAGTTTTGCCGAGGGTATTGGCGGCGGGGGTGGCTATCAGTGTGGCATGGCTGACCGGCAAAGTGGGGCTGACCCTGCTGCTGGGGATGCTGACTTTGTGGCTGGTGCAGGCGGCGGTGGGGGGGTAGGTTTTACTGGTTGGTTTGGTCGGGTTGCGGTGTGGTGCGCGGCGCGGTTGTTGTTCCGTTTAAGGTGTGGTTAGCTGTTTTTAGGCAGGTTTACGCTGCCCTTTTTTTAATGTGAGAACGCATTGCTATGTATATCCCCAAGCACTTTGCCGAGCCAGAAATAGCCGTTTTGCATCAACTGATGCGTGCTTATCCGCTCTCGACCCTCGTCACCCTTTCGCCGAGTGGTCTTAATGCCGATGCTATTCCGTTGCATCTCTCGCCAGAGCCCAGTCCTTTCGGCACCCTCCGTGGCCATGTTGCCCGTGCCAATCCCCTCTGGAAAGATACGATGGGCAATACTGAGGTCTTGGCTATTTTTCATGGCCCTGATGCTTACATCACGCCATCTTGGTATCCCACCAAAGCCGAAACCGGAAAAGCCGTCCCCACATGGAATTACGCCGTTGCCCATGCTTACGGCACGCTCCGTGTTGTGGAGGATTCGGCTTGGTTGCGTGCCCATCTTGATGCGCTTACCGCACACAATGAGGCGGCGTTTCCTGAGCCGTGGCAGCTTGACGATGCCCCCCCTGACTTTATCGAAAAAATGATGGGGGCTATTGTGGGGGTCGAAATAGTGATTACCCGACTGATCGGCAAATGGAAAACCAGCCAAAACCAATCTGCCCAGAATCAAGCCGGTGTGGTGTGTGGTCTGCGTACCGGCACACACCCAGAAGCCCTTGCCATGGCCGCTTTGATTGAGGCGCAGCGCTCGGCAGACAGCCCCCTCAGTATCCCAACCCCACACTAAAACAAGCCCCTCAACGGGGTGACCCCAAACCCGAAAGGTGTTTAGATGAAAATCAGCAGCACGTTTGACGCAGGCAGTATTGAAGTGCTTTCACTTGAAAGCTTTGACACCATTACCTTGGCACTTCGGCCAGACAATGCCGCCGATTTTGCCCAGTGGTTTTATTTCCGGCTGCAAGGGGCGGCGTATCAGCCCTGCACCATGCGCTTTGTGAACGCCGCCGAGGCCGCCTATCCCCAAGGCTGGGTGGACTACCAAGCCTGCGCCTCTTACGACCGGCAAAATTGGTTCCGCGTCCCCACCCGTTACGAAGACGGGCAATTGGTGATTGAGCACACCCCCCTCGCCAACAGTATTTACTACGCCTACTTTGAGCCGTATTCGTTTGAACAGCATTTGCGTCTGATTGGCGATGCCCAAGGCTCTGGGCTGGTGCAGTTGTCCGACTTGGGCTCTACCGTCGAAGGGCGCGACCTTAACCTGCTGACCATTGGCCACGAAGTCTCGTCCGACCTCAAAGTGTGGGTGATTGCACGGCAGCATCCAGGCGAAACCATGGCCGAGTGGTTTATGGAAGGGCTGCTCGGGCGGCTGCTCGATACCCAAGACCCTTTGGCGCGGGCTTTGTTCGACAAAGCCACGTTTTACCTTGTCCCCAACATGAACCCCGATGGCTCGGTACGCGGCAACCTGCGCACCAATGCCGTCGGTGCAAATCTGAACCGCGAATGGCTGACTCCCAGCGAAAACCACAGCCCCGAAGTGTGGTGTGTGCGCCAAAAAATGCTCGAAACTGGGGTCGATTTGTTCCTTGATATTCATGGCGACGAATCGCTGCCCTACGTCTTTGTGGCCGGCACCGAAGGCGTGCCAAGTTACTCGCCACGCTTGGCTGCCCTCGAAGCGCGGTTTAAGCAGCATTTCTTGCTGGCCAGCCCCGACTTTCAAGACAAGCACGGCTACGACAAAGACACCTTTGGCGAAGCCAATCCCACCTTGGCCACCAGCTGGGTCGGTAACACGTTTGACTGCCTCGCGTTTACGCTGGAAATGCCGTTTAAAGACAACGCCAACTTGCCCGACGATGACTATGGCTGGAACGGACAGCGCAGCTTGCGTTTAGGCGAGGCGATTTTGCAGCCGATTTACGCCGTGCTGAACCACTTGCGTGCCCAGCCCGAAGACGAGGCCTAAGATGCCGGTTGCCCAGCGTTTGGCGCATATCGCCCCGTTTTACGTCATGGAGATTTTGGCGCACGCCAAGGCGTTAGAAGCGGCGGGGCACGATGTCATTCACCTTGAAATTGGTGAGCCTGACTTTCCCACCCCTGCTGCCATTACCCAAGCGGGCATTGCCGCCTTGCAAGCCGGCCAGACGTTCTACACCCCCGCGCTGGGCATTCCGCCGCTGCGCCAAGCGATTGCCGACTTTTACCAATCTCGCTACAGCATCACCGTGCCTGCACGGCGGGTGGTGGTGACACCTGGGGCATCGGGGGCGTTGCAATTGGCCTTGGCGGCCTGCATCAACCCTGACGACAAAGTGCTGCTGCCCGACCCCACCTATCCGTGCAACCGCCATTTGGTGCGGCTGGTCAACGGCGAACCGGTGTGCTTGCCGGTCGCGGCGGACAGCGGCTTTCAGCTCCGCGCCGAAGACATCGCCACTCACTGGGATGCCCGCACCGTGGCCGCCATGATCGCCAGCCCCGCCAACCCCACCGGCACGCTCATTCGCCCCGAAGACTTGCGTAGCCTGTTGGCGGCAGTGCGTGCCCGCCAAGGCATTTTGATTGTGGATGAGATTTACCACGGCCTCACCTATGGCTGCGAAGCAGAAACCGCCCTTGCTGCTGGGGAGGATATGTTTGTGGTGAACAGCTTTTCTAAATATTTCCAGATGACCGGCTGGCGGCTGGGTTGGTTGGTTGTGCCCGAGGCCTATGTAGATGCCGTCACCCGCCTTGCCCAAAACCTATTTTTAGCCCCCTCGACCGTGGCGCAATATGCCGCCCTCGCGGCTTTTTTGCCGGAAACCCAAGCCGAGCTGGCACAGCGGCGGCAGGTGTTTGCCCAGCGGCGCGACTTTTTGCAAGCCGCCTTGCCAGAATTGGGCTTTGCCCTCTCCGGTGCGCCAGAAGGGGCCTTTTACCTGTATGTGGATGTCTCTCGCCACACCGACGACAGCTTTGGCTTTGCGCGGCGGCTGCTAGACGAAGCCCATGTCGCCGTCGCCCCAGGCTGCGACTTTGGTCAGCACGCGGCTTCACGGCATATTCGGCTGGCTTACACCACCGATATTCCGCGCTTGGCCGAGGCCGTGGCGCGTATTAAGGCATGGCTGGGGTAGGACTGCTGCCGCGTCACGCCCAGTGTCACGGCGTGGCGCGGCCATTCACACCCAAACACCGGTCGTCTGTGATGAATCTGCATTGGGGTGTGTGGTGAACAGCGGAGAGGGGTTAGAAGCGGTTAACGCGCTAGCGAGCAAAGGAGTTACTCAAGGCGAAATGCGCCAAAAAAGCGGCACTGGGACTGAATCCACACGCACCTTTTGGCGCACTTCAACGCAGGTTGATCCAAGTATCACGGCGCGTAAACAGCACTTAGCGGCGGTAGCATGGGGGATTGGGCACATTGCAGCCCAAAGCAGACTGCCACAAGACGATGACTAAACCGACATCCCCAGCCCGCATCGCCACAGGGCAGCGACACCGGCACTGCCGAAGCACTTAGCAAGGAGAAGGTGTCCTCTGTGCGGAAAAGGCGTATCTACAAAAGGCCTGAGCCCACAGTGCCGGACTCAGGTCTTGGCCACCTAGCTTTTGACCATCCAGCTTTTGGGGGTCAGTTCATCATTGCAAAGCTTCTTATCACTCGACGTGGTAATTAGGGGCTTCTTTGGTGATTTGCACATCGTGGACGTGGGATTCACGCATCCCTGCCGAGGTAATCTCGACAAACTCAGCCCGTTCACGCATGTCATCAATGGTGGGGCAACCGCAGTAGCCCATCGAGGAGCGCAAGCCGCCCATCAACTGGTGAATCACCGCCACGACGGAACCTTTATACGGCACACGCCCTTCGATGCCTTCAGGCACAAGCTTGTCGGCGTTGGCTTCGTTGTCTTGGAAGTAGCGGTCGCTCGACCCCTGCTGCATCGCACCCAACGAGCCCATGCCGCGATAGCTCTTAAACGAGCGACCTTGGTAGAGTTCAATTTCGCCAGGGGCTTCTTCGGTGCCTGCCAGCAAGCCGCCCAGCATGACGCAGTTTGCCCCAGCGGCAATCGCCTTGGCGATGTCACCGGAGAAGCGAATCCCGCCATCGGCAATCATCGGGACACCCGTACCTTTGAGGGCTTGGGTGACGTTATACACGGCGGTCAGTTGCGGTACACCCACCCCTGCCACGATACGGGTGGTGCAAATCGAGCCAGGGCCAATGCCCACTTTGACCCCATCCGCACCGGCTTCTACCAACGCCAACGCCGCCGCTGCCGTGGCGATATTGCCACCAATGACTTCCACTTGCGGGTAATTTTGTTTTACCCAGCGCACACGGTCTAGCACACCTTGGCTGTGACCATGGGCGGTATCCACCACCAGTACATCAACCCCAGCAGCCACAAGGCGTTCGACGCGCTCTTCGGTGCCTTCACCCACCCCAACTGCCGCGCCTGCCCGCAGCCGACCTTGGTCGTCTTTATTGGCAAAAGGCTTTTCGCTGGTTTTGATAATGTCTTTTACGGTCATCAAGCCTTTGAGCTCAAAGGCATCGTTCACTACCAACACGCGCTCAAGGCGGTTGGCGTGCATTAGTTCGCGGGCTTCGTCGAGGGATGCGCCCTCTTTGACGGTAATCAGCCGTTCACGGGGGGTCATAATGTGGCGAACCGGCACATCGAGACGGGACTCAAACCGCAAATCGCGGTTGGTGATAATCCCCACCACTTTGCCGTCTTCAATCACCGGCAAACCAGACACGCGCTTTTCGCGCACCAAGCGAATCACATCGCCTACCAACATATCGGGCTTGACCGTAATCGGGTCTTTCACGATACCGGATTCGTGGCGTTTAACTTTGGCCACTTCGGCGGCTTGCTTGGCTGGCGACATATTCTTGTGAATGATGCCGATGCCCCCCTCTTGTGCCAAGGCAATGGCAAGGCGACCTTCGGTCACGGTATCCATGGCGGCAGAAACTAAGGGAAGATGAAGCCTGATATTGCGGGTGAATTGGGTATCAAGGCTGACATCACGCGGCAACATATTGGAGTGGGCAGGAACGAGTAAAACGTCATCGAACGTGTAGGCTTTTTGGACGATTCGCATCGGCAGGAGTCCTTCGCGGCAAAGGCGCATTATATCGACAAGCACCCCTTTCGGGCTAGGGTGTTGCGGGGGAAACGCGGGGGTACCATGCGGTTTTTTCGCGTTAAAACCGCTTTCGTTTAAGGTGCACGTTTAGGTGCGTGACCAAAAATAGCATTGGGAGAGTAAGCAGATGTTTGACGCGCAAGCCGTGCTAGAGAGCTTGCCCCATTTGCCTGGGGTGTATCGGATGCTGGATGCCGAGGGAGGGGTGTTGTATGTCGGCAAAGCGATTGACCTGAAAAAACGGGTGAGTTCTTACTTTCAAAAACAGGGATTGAGCCCACGGATTCAGCTCATGGTGCGCCAAATCGCCACGATAGAAACCACTGTCGTACGCAGCGAAACCGAAGCCCTTATCCTTGAAAACAACCTAATCAAAGCCCTTGCGCCGCGCTATAACATCTTGTTTAGAGACGATAAAAGCTATCCTTACCTGCGACTTTCCCAGCATCCCTACCCGCAATTAGCCAGCTACCGAGGCACGCCCACCCAAGACGACCATTATTTTGGCCCTTACCCCAATGGCTATGCCGTGCGCGAGGCCATTCAGACCCTGCAACGGGTTTTTTTGCTCAGAACCTGCGAAGACAGTGTATTCGCCCACCGTGCCAGACCCTGTCTGCTGCACCAAATCCAACGCTGCTCTGCCCCCTGTGTCGGGCTGATTTCGCCCTCGGCCTATCAAAGCGACCTTGCCCAAGCCGTCGCCTTTCTACAGGGCAAGCAAGCAACGCTGATAGACACCCTCTCCGCAGAGATGCACGCCGCTGCCACCGACCTTGCCTTTGAAAAAGCTGCCAAGCTGCGCGACAGAATCCAAGCCTTGGCGCGGATTCAGGCACAGCAATGGGTGGTCAGCACCAACCATCAGCTAGACGGCGACATCATCACGGCGGTGACGGCGCAAGGCTTGGCCTGTGTCAACGTGGTGATGGTGCGGGGTGGTCAGCATTTGGGGGACAAAAGCCACTTCCCCGACCATGCCACTACCGAAGAGCCCGCCCATGTTTTGGAGGCATTTTTGGCGCAACACTATTTGGGCGGTGCCTTACCGCCCTTGCTGATACTGAACCACGACATCGCCCCCGCGTTAGCAGCCTTGCTGACCGCGCAGTCCGAAAAACGGCGGACCCTCATCACCCATCCCACCGGCGAGCAGCGTGTCTGGCTGGCAATGTCAGAAAAAAACGCGCACTTGGCCATCGCCCAAAAAGCCCAAGCCAAGCTCACCCAGCAAGCACGACTGCAAGACCTCGCCGAAGCACTGGGGGTAGAAAGCCCACTCCAGCGTATTGAGTGCTTCGACATTAGCCACACGCAGGGCGAGGCCACCGTGGCTTCGTGCGTGGTCTATGCCGCCGAAAAAATGCAGCCTTCCGATTATCGGCACTACAACATCAGCGGCATCACTCCAGGCGATGACTACGCCGCCATGCGCGATGTACTGACACGCCGTTACACCAAACTGGCCGAGGGGGAAGGCAAACGCCCTGACGTGGTGCTAATTGATGGTGGCAAAGGGCAAGTCGCGGTGGCCGTGTCGGTACTGGATGCGCTCGGGCTGTCTGACCTGTTGATTGTGGGGGTCGCCAAAGGCGAGGGACGGAAACCAGGCTTGGAAACGCTAATCCTCCCGAGACAGCAAAAAACGCTACAATTGCCGCCAGACCGTCCTGGCTTACACTTGATTCAAATCATTCGGGACGAGGCTCACCGCTTTGCCATTACGGGGCATCGCGCCCGTCGTGCCAAGACCCGCTTAACCTCGCAGCTAGAAGCGATTCCTGGCATCGGCGCGAAACGTCGCCAAGCCTTGCTCACCCGATTTGGGGGGCTCAAGGGGGTACGAGCCGCCAGCCCTGACGAACTGATGCAAGTCACCGGCATTAGCGCGGCGTTGGCTGAAAAAATCTACCAAGCCCTTCATTAAGCACCTCTGGCCTAACCCAAACAAAGCAGGCACACCGCCCATGCCGTTTAATTTCCCCATTTTTCTCACTTGGCTGCGCGTCGCACTGATTCCGGTCTTTATTGGTTTGTTTTACCTGCCTTCCTCGATGCTGGCCGATGCCGCACGCAACCAAATTGGCACGCTGATTTTTGCCCTCGCGGCGATAACCGATTGGCTAGATGGCTTTTTAGCCCGCAAATGGGGGCAGACCTCGGCGTTTGGCGCGTTTCTTGACCCTGTAGCCGATAAGCTAATCGTGGCGGCCGCCTTGATTTTGCTCGTAGACCTTGAGCGCACTTGGGCATGGCTGGCCATGGTCATTATTGGCCGTGAAATCACCATTTCTGCATTGCGTGAATGGATGGCTCAGCTCGGCGAGCATAAAAGCGTCGCCGTGGCCTATGTGGGCAAACTCAAAACCGCCGCCCAGATGATTGCCGTCCTGCTGCTGCTGTTTGATGCCCCCTTGGTTGCGGGGGTCAATACACGCTTGCTCGGCAATATCTTTATGGTGCTGGCCGCCGTTTTAACTTTGTGGTCAATGGGTTATTACCTAAAAATGGCGGCGATCCAAATGCGCACCCAAAAAAACCAAGACGAGGTGCTTGACAGATAATTGAGCATGTTTATAATGCGCCTCTCTTGCAGCGATGCAAGGGCATAGAAACAAAGCGGGAATAGCTCAGTTGGTAGAGCGCAACCTTGCCAAGGTTGAGGTCGCGAGTTCGAATCTCGTTTCCCGCTCCAGTTTTTATGAATCGCATGGTTGTTTGTGTCGTCAGTGCGGGAATAGCTCAGTTGGTAGAGCGCAACCTTGCCAAGGTTGAGGTCGCGAGTTCGAATCTCGTTTCCCGCTCCAGTTTTCGCTAAAAGCCTTGCTTTTAGCCTCCCCTTACGGCGGGGTAGCAAAGTGGTTATGCAGCGGCCTGCAAAGCCGTTTACGCCGGTTCGATCCCGACCCCCGCCTCCAGATTGCAGCAGCTTTAATGTAAAAGCCCGGACCTAACCCGTCGGGGCTTTTTTGCAGCAGCAAGCCGCACCGCCCGAGTGGTGAAATTGGTAGACACAACGGACTTAAAATCCGTCGCCGTTAAGGCGTACCGGTTCAATTCCGGTCTCGGGCACCACCCCCCATTCCGAAGCCCTTCAGCCCGTACCGAAAGCTTCACGCAAAGCCCCATAGAACCTAGGTTCGTGGGGTTTTTTGTTGCCTGTGGGGTCGGATGCGTTCCGATTGTATCCAGCGCAACCAAGGGGTACATTTGGGGGTACATTCAGTTCGACAAGAAAAGTACCCCAAAATGTCACTTTCCGCCCTTGCTGCAAAAAACTTCCAGCCCCAAGCCAAGGCCTACAAAAAGGCTGACGAAGGCGGGCTGTTTCTCTTGGTCAATCCAAACGGCTCAAAGTATTGGCGGCTCAAATACCGCTTTGATGGCACCGAGAAGAAGTTGAGCGTGGGCGTGTATTGCCGCCCCACCAAGTTTGATGCCAAAGGCCAGCCCCTACCCGCCACCATCATCATGACCCTAGCCGAAGCCCGTGCCGCTGCCGATGCTGCCCGTGAGCTGATTGCCAAGGGTATCGACCCATCCAGCAGCAAGAGGGCAGACAAGCAACAAGCCGCCGTGGACATCGCCCAGCAATTCCGCACCCTTGCCCTTGAGTGGCACAGCAAGGCGGCTACACGCCAAAATCACGCCAAGCGGAAGCTCAAGGCTTGCCGCTATGCGCCCCGCCCGCCGCCCCCTTAGCCGGTGCATGGCGACGCTTTTGGCCACGGAGCAAAAAGCGGTTGGGATGCACCGCCGCCAACAAAGCCGCCGACAGCGGTGATGGCTCACCGGCAATCGCCGCGCCCAGCACCTCCCCCGCCAACGGGGCGGTCACCAAGCCGCGAGAGCCATGCCCCAAAGACACATACAGCCCCGACAGCCACGGAGCAGGGGTCGTCAACTGCTGGCGTTCGACCTGTTCAGGGGCAGGATAAGTCGGCGCAAACAGGGCGGCCTCGGCCACCCCGCCTACCAGCGGCAAATAATCTGGTGTCGTGGCGCGAAACGCCGACCGCCCCAGCAATTGTGCAGGGCGCAACGCCGCGCCACCCAAAGCCTGATACAGCGGCGGCGCGAGCACCGCAAGCTTGGCCAAGTTCTCTTCGTGCTCCTCGTCGGTCACCGTACACGTTGTTTGCTGAAAACGAAAAGTCGCCCCAAAACAGTGGCTGCCATCCTGCCGCGCAGGCGACACATACGACCCGCCGCACACCACGCTTTTGAGGGCACGACTCCCCGCCGTCGCCGCCACCACTGCCGTCTGCCCCCGAATCCCCGACAGCGGCAAATGCGCCAGCACAGGCAAATGGGCAGCCTCGTGTGCCGTCGCCACCACCACCACCGGCGCGGTCGCGTGGCGGCCATCGGCAAAGGTCAGTTGCCAATCGCCCGCCGCCAAATGGGTCAGACTGACGGCTTCAGCCTCGCAGCACACCGTAATCAGAGGATGCGCCAACAAAGCCCGTACCCAAGCAGGCGGATGCACCCAGCCCCCGCCCTCAAACCACAGTCCCGCGTGGACTTGCGGGATGCCGCTTAATGCGCTGCCCTCGGCGGCAGACACCGAACGCAGCCAGCCCGCCGTCCAGTCACATGCCGCCAAACCGGCATGGCGACGCGCCTCTTCGGCATCCACACTTAGCTGCAAAATACCGCAATCGTCCCAGTCCTGCCCTGGCGCACCCAAGGTTTGCGGCAACAGGGCGCGGCTGTAAGCGTAGCCCTGCACCAAGAGCTGGGTCAGCGGGGTGGCATGGGGGGAAAGCTTGGTGTGCAGCACGCCTTGGGCATTGCCCGATGCCCCGCCCGCCACGGTCGCCCCGCGCTCAAACACCGTCACCCGTATCCCCCGCCGCGCCAAGCTAAACGCTACGGCCGCACCGGCAATCCCCGCACCCAGCACCATGGCGTGTTGCGGCGTGGCGTGGGCAGGCGTGGCATACCAAGGGGCTTGCCAAGGCGACACCAGCGGAGAGGTAGCGGCAGAAACAGGGGCAGTAGCAGACATGGCTAAACTCGGCATAGAAAGTGCTGGGCATTCTAAAGCCAGCGGGAGGTTCCGCACAGCGTGAGCACCGCGCTTACGATTTAGCGAGCGAAGGGTCAGCCAAGGCGGAATGAACCGAAAAAACAGCGTTGGACTGCAATCCACACGGATTTTTTGTGCATTTCAACGCAGGGCGCACCCGAGCATCGCAAATCGTAAGCTGGTTCTCAGAAAAATTCGCTAAACTGCCCTCGTTGTTCCCCCTCATTCAAAAGGAGTTTTCTCATGCGTAAAACCTTGTCGCTGTTGGTTGCTGGTCTGGTCTGTGCCGGTGTGATGTCCTCTGCTGTTGCTGCGGAAGACCACGTTAAAGCCCGCCGTGCAATATTCAAAGAATACAAAAAAACCTTTGGAGCCGGCATGGGCAAGATGATGAAGGGCGAAACCCCTTACAACAAAGATGAGTTCGCCGCGATGGCTACCAAGATGGTCGATTTATCCAAGCAGCCTTGGGACCACTTCCCAGAGGGCAGCAACAAGGGCAAGACCGAAGCCAAGCCAGAAATCTGGAGCAAGCCAGCCGAGTTCAAGAAAGAAATCGACTCGCATCAAGCCGCTATCGCTAAGCTGGCCACTGCCGCCCAAACCGGCGACATGGCACAAATCAAGCCTGCCTTTGGCGCAGCACAAAAAACCTGCAAAGCGTGCCACGACACCTTTAAAGCAGACTAATCAGGTCATTGCCCTGTCGCAGTACAGGAAGCGTGCCTGAAGTCCCGCCCTCGATTGCCTCAACTGGCATCGAGGGCTTTTTTGTGGGGTGGCAGATACCGCCCACCCCACCCCGCCACGGGAGGGGCATAAAAACCAAGCCGCCCTCGCTGCCACGCGCGGCAGGGCTCCAGCCCGACCAAAAAGCCTGCCACCCACGGGGTCAGCCGCACAGCCCGCAGCAAATCCGGTAAAGTGCCTGCCTCTTTGTTTTTGCCCGAATGCCTGCCATGTTGCCTTCTGTTGCTGCCCGTCTTGCCACCGAACTCGCGGTGCGCGAAAGCCAAATCTCCGCCACCATCGCCCTGATTGACGAAGGGGCCACCGTCCCCTTTATTGCCCGCTACCGCAAAGAAGTCACCGGCGGGCTGGACGATACCCAGCTTCGGCTGCTGGATGAGCGGTTGCGCTATCTGCGCGAGCTAGACGACCGCCGCGACACCATCCTCAGCAGCATCCGCGAGCAAGACAAACTCACCCCCGAACTCGAAGCCACGCTCTACGCCGCCAGCGACAAAACCACGCTGGAAGACCTCTACCTGCCCTATAAGCCCAAACGCCGCACCAAAGCCCAAATTGCCCGCGAAGCCGGTCTGGCACCCTTGGCCGCCCTGCTGCTGACCGACCCCCAGCAAGACCCGCTGCAAGCAGCCGCCGCCTATGTCGATGCTGCAAAAGGCATTGCCGACCCCAAAGCCGCCCTCGACGGGGCACGCGCCATTTTGATTGAGCAAATGGGCGAATCCGCCACCCTACTCGGCACCCTGCGCGAAACCCTGTGGCGAGAAGGCGAAGTCCGCTCCACGCTGGTCGAAGGCAAAGCCGAGGCGGGCGAAAAATTTGCCGATTATTTTGCCTACCGTGAACGGATTCGGGCGATTCCTTCCCACCGCGCCTTGGCCTTGCTGCGGGGACGGAACGAAGGCGTACTGACGCTGCAACTCACTTGGCAGCCAGACGACGTGCCCAGCGCCCAACGCAGCCCCTACGAAGACAGCATCGCCGCCCACTTTGGCATCGCCGATGCAGGGCGACCCGCCGACCGCTGGCTACTCGACACGGTGCGGCTGGCATGGCGGGCGCGGCTGGTGTTGTCGCTAGAACTGGAGCTGATGAACCGCGTACGGGACAGCGCAGAAGCCGAAGCGATTAAGGTCTTTGCCGATAACCTGCATGACTTGCTGCTGGCCGCCCCCGCAGGACCGCGCCCCACGCTGGGCCTCGACCCTGGCTTACGCACCGGCACCAAAGTCGCCATTGTGGATGCGACCGGCAAGCTGGTCGAAACCACCACCATTTACCCCCATGTCCCCCGCAACGAGTGGGACAAATCACTGGCTATTTTGGCCGCCCTGTGTGGACGGCATCAGGTCGAGCTGATTGCCATTGGCAACGGCACCGCCAGCCGCGAAACCGACAAGCTGGCCGCCGACCTGATACGGCTGTATCCGCAGCTTAAATTGACCAAGCTGGTGGTGTCCGAGGCCGGGGCTTCGGTGTATTCGGCTTCGGCACTGGCGGCGCAGGAATTCCCCGAATTGGATGTCTCCTTGCGCGGGGCGGTGTCGATTGCCCGCCGCCTGCAAGACCCCCTCGCCGAGCTGGTTAAAATCGACCCCAAATCCATCGGCGTGGGACAGTATCAGCACGATGTCAACCAGAGCCAGTTGGCGCGTTCTTTGGATGCCACGGTGGAGGATTGCGTCAATGCCGTGGGGGTGGATGTCAACACCGCCTCCGTGCCCTTGCTGACGCGGGTCTCCGGCCTCAACAGCACCTTGGCGCACAATATCGTCAGCTACCGCGACACCTACGGGGCCTTTACCAGCCGCACCGCCCTGAAAAAAGTCCCCCGCTTAGGCGACAAAACATTTGAGCAGGCGGCTGGCTTTTTGCGGGTGATGAACGGCACGCAGCCGCTGGATCGCTCCACCGTTCACCCCGAAGCCTATCCCGTGGTGGAACGCATGGCGGCGCACACAGGGCGCAAAGTCGCCCAACTACTGGGGGATGCCGCCTTTCTGAAAAGCCTGCGCCCTGCCGATTACACCGACGACCGCTTTGGCTTGCCCACCGTGATGGATATTCTGCGGGAGCTGGATAAGCCAGGCCGCGACCCACGCCCCGAATTCAAGACCGCCACCTTTGCCGAGGGGGTGGAGCAGCTTTCTGACCTGCGGGTGGGGATGGTGCTAGAAGGCGTGGTGACCAACGTCACTAACTTTGGGGCGTTTGTCGATGTCGGCGTGCATCAAGATGGGCTGGTGCATATTTCTGCCCTCAGCAAGACCTTTGTCGATGACCCGCGCAAAGTGGTGAAAGCAGGGGATTTGGTCAAAGCCAAGGTGATGGAAGTGGATGTCAAACGGAAGCGCATTGCCCTGAGCTTGCGGCTTGATGATGAGCCCGGCACCGCGGCGGTGCGTTCAGCTCCCCCCCGCGAAGCCCCGCCCACCGGGGGTCGGCCTGCCGCACGGCGCGAGGGTGGCAAAGCCAGCAGCAAAGACACCGCCCCTGCCAACAACGCCATGGCCGAGGCACTGGCCAAGCTGCGGCGATAGCACGCACCGCCCGTAAAAAACCCGCAAAAAAGGGGACACGCCGCCCAGCACGGCGGGGTGTCCCCTTTGCTTTTGGCGCGACCTTTCAGCCAGCTAAGAGGGTTTGGTTTTTATTCCCCGCCGCCGGTGACCTACGCCGCCATTCCCCGCCACAGGTGGTCGCTGGGCTTGGGCTGTGATTTCCCTCCCGTGGCGGGGTGCCCCATCGGGGTGGGGTGGTTGCCTTTGGGTCTGGGTTTGGCTCTGGCGGCCTCGCCAGCAACTACCCCGTCCGGCGGAGGGGAATAGCAGCCAAGGCCGCAGCGTGTGTGCTTTTTCGGGGCATTTTGCCTTGGCCGACCCGCCGTTCGCGAGCCGCTCAACAGGCTCTAAGGCTTAACCGTGTTCACCCGCAAGCGGTAATCCACCGCACCCCCCGCCCCTGCCCCATCGCGGTACAAAAACACCTGCACCGTATAGCGACCGGCAGCGGGCAAACTCCCCATCCAGTCGCGGGTTTCCGCTGAAGTGACGATGCCGTTATCAGGGCCGCGCAACACAAAATACGCCAACGGGTTCGCACCGGACAAGGTCACCCGCACCACATTACCGGCACTGCCGGCAAAGCTATGGTCACGGACGCTTTTGCCAGACAGCACGCCTTGAGTGGTCAAGCTCGGGCTGAGGCGGGGCTCGGCACGCGCCGGTGAAACAGGGCGTGCCGATGGTGGCGCAGCCACAGCAGGGGCAGCCGCCATCGTACCTATCGACACCAAAGGCGAAGGCCGCACGGCCTGCCCTGAGGACACCACCGACGGCGGCAACACCGCACGCATCGGAGGTGGTGCCGCAGGGCGCGGCGGGGCAGCGGGTGCGGCAGTCGGGGCTTCTGCCCGCACCGTCACCGGCGGCGGCAACAGCCGACTCGGCAGCGGCTTGGGTTTGGGCTTATGGGGCACGACCGCAGGGGCGGCCACCGAGGGGCTGGCGGGCTGGGCAGGGGCAGTCATCGCCTCGACCGGACTGGGTACAGGCGACACAGGGGATGGCTCCGGTTTGACTACCGGCGCGGACGGCGGCACGGCCACGGGGGGCGTAGGTTTGGCGGCAGCAGCGGGCGAACTCGGCTCGCTAGGCGATGTCGCCAAGGTCGCCGCGCCGACGGCTACGGCAGCCGCAACGGGTGCAGCAAGACGAGACGGCGCAGCCGCTTGGGCTGGCTGCGGGGTCGGCTTGGCGGCGCGGACTGGCGGCGATCCCTCGGCGGGAGCCGGTGCCTCGGTCAGGTGGGGAGCCGCTGGCTCTGTTTTAGCAGCACTGGACGCGGCGGACGGTGCGGCTTCAGGGGTGGCAGGGGCGGCAGGGGCGGCTGCCGCCGCACGCGGGGCAGGCTTGGCACGTTTGGCGGGGGCAGTCGGGCTTGCCACACTGGGGCTGGCCGTGTCCGCCTTGGTCGCCGCTTCGGGTGCCGTGTCGCCCTCCTGCGTCGTGCGGCTATCCGTCTCGGCAGCAAGGGGCTTGTCCGCTGGGGCGGGCTTGCTGGCCTTGTCGGTTGCCGCAGGGGCAGGACTGCCCTCTAGCCGTTTCAGCGGGGTGATTTTGATGGCAGGGCGGGTTTCTGCCGCCTCGCCCATGCCGATGGTGGCCAGCGTAATAGCCAGCGCGGTGGTCACGCTCCACGTTTGCCGCATGGTTGTTCTCTTTGCTGTTAAACACGCCTTAAACAGGGCGCGGGGGTCGGGGTTAGGGGGAGGTCTTAGAGCCTAGTTATAAGGTGCGCTATTTGCTGTAAATACGCCGCCAGACGTAGGTCGGGTTTTAACCCGACAAAGTATCGGGATAAATCCCGACCTACACAGAGGCTTCGGGGTATTTCACCTTGGCTGACCCCATCGTTCGCGAGGCTTTGAACACGTTCTTAGCTTGCCGCGCGGTGCACGACAGCCTGCGGGGTATAGCCCGCGCCTTTCAGGGCTTCGACCAAGTGGTGCATGGCGGGCTCGGCTAACAGCGGGGCACCGGTCACACCAAACTCAATATGCGGCGGCAAAGATGCCGTGCCAAAGCTGGGCAAGCTAGACAGCTTAAGCGCAGGATTATCCCGTACAAAAGCCTGCATGATGTCGATTAAGTTCCCTTCACGGGCTTGGGGCACCAGTACGGTCAGTTCAATATCGGGGGTACTGTCGAACAAGTGGCGGTAGTGGGTATCCAGCACCCATTCCACCATCGGCCACGCCATGCTCGGAAAGCCAGGCACAAAGTGGTGGTGGGCAAAACTAAAGCCCGGCATCTGGTTAACCGGATTCGGAATCAGGCTGCTGCCACACGGAATATTGACCATATTGATGCGGTGTGGGTAGGCCTCCGCCCCAAAACGCTCTTCGACAATGGCTTGGCCATCGGGGTGGATTTTAAGCGGCACACCCGCTGCATGGGCGGCACAGGCACGGGTCAGGTCATCCGGCGTTGCACCTATCCCGCCAAAGCTAAACACCAAGTCGGGGCTGTTGAGGCTGCGGCAAAACGTGGCGGTCAGGCGGGCGGCATCGTCGCCGATATATTCCACCCACGACAGCTTGATACCCCGCGCCACCAAGAGCTGAATCAGTTGCGGCAGATGTTTGTCTTGGCGTTTGCCCGAGAGCAATTCATCGCCAATGATGATGGCACCGACTTTCATCGAAACCCCCTTTTAGGATTAGGTTAAGGCCGCATTGAGCGACTGAGCATTGCATCAAAACAGGCTGTCATGGCACAAATCAAGGCCGCGACACGGGCTGCGACGTGGGGGGGTGCGGGGTGATATCGGTGTTTAAGCTGGTGCGGTAACGGTGCCAGCGGTAGGCCTGCTGCCCAATGGCTTCACGCCAAAGCTGAGCACTGTTGGCCAACATGGCCGCCGATGGCAACCACGCTATCAGCCCTTCTTTAGCCGAAAAATACCCCATCGGGGCGGGCGTGACGACAAAGCCAGTGTGGGCAAACACCACCTCGGCACGCTGCATATGCCACGCATTGGTCACCAAGGCAATCCGACGCTTCCCCAGCGGATGCAAAATCGAGGCCGAGAGGCTGGCGTTTTCTGCCGTGGTGCGCGAGGCGGTTTCTAGCCAACGCGCCGTCACCCCAACCTGACGCTGCAAGACCTGCTGCATCAACACCGCTTCGGCCACCCCGCCATCCGGTGCGCCACCGGTCAGCAGCAGCGGCTTGCCACTCGCCTTGGCCAACTGGGCGGCGTACAACACGCGCGCCAAGGCCGTGTCGCTGACCACGTCTTGCCCGTCGGCCTCGGGTGCGGCTTTGCGCCGTCCGCCGCCCAACACCACAATCGCATCGACCTGTTGCAACGCGGTGGGGGTAATCGGCGCGGCGGTTTGCAGCAAGCGCATACTGCCGTTGGCCAATATCGGCAAGGAAGCCACCGCCAGCATCCCAAACGCCAACACCACACAGCCCCGCGCCCATGCTGGCCGACGGCGAAACAGCAGCAGTGCCAAGCCCAGTAGCAACAAGGTACTGCCAGGCGGCAACAACACCGCACTGACAAGGGTCGCGGGCAGCAAATCGAGGGGGGGCGACATTAGCCAAAAACCATGCACAGCGGGCTTATTTACCCGCTAACAGTTTTTCAATCTCGGCTTGGCTAATGGCTCCAGGCACGAGCTTGCCCGAGGGGAAGACCAGCCCAGGTGTACCCGAAATGCCCAGCGTTTTCGCCAAGGTTTGGATACGCGCCAGCGGGGTGTCGCAGCTGGCCGCGCCTTGGGGGGCTTTGTTGTGCCGCATCAGGTCGAGCCATGCGGCAGTGCGGTCGGTGGCACACCAGATTTGGGCGGATTTGCGGGCGGCATCGGGGTGGAGCTCGGTCAGCGGCAGCAAAAAGGTGTAAATCGTCACGTTATCGAGCTTGGCGAGGCTGTCTTGCTCCAGCTTTTTGCAGTAGGGGCAATCAGGGTCGGAGAACACGGCCAAGGAACGGCTGCCATTGCCGCGCACTTCTTTTACGGCGAGGTCGAGCGGCAGGGCTTTCCAATCAACTTTGGACAATTCATTCATCCGCTGCTCGGTCAAGCTTTGGCGTTTTTTGACATCAACCATATCGCCAACAAAGATAAAGTCGGTGCGGGTGTCGGTATACACAATCTGCCGCCCTTGCATCACCACTTCGTAAATCCCATTCAGCGGGGTGGCGTTGACGCTGACCACGTTGCGCTCAGGGAAGCGTTCGGTGAAGCGTTTTTTGACGGCGGCACTGTCATCAGCCGCAGAGGCCGAGCACGCCAGCAGCGGCAGGGTGAGCAAGGAAACAAGCAGGGGGCGAAAAAAAACAGTCATGGCGGCTTTCTGGGCAAAGTCAAAAAAAGGGGGTGCGACGGCAGCAGGCAGGGCGCAATCGGCGGTAAGAAGCTGTTCAAAGTCTAGCGAACGGCGGGTTAGCCAAGGCGAAATTCGCAATATAAAGCACAATCTCTGCCGTCTTGGCTACATCCCCCTCCGCTGGAGGGGGCCACGGCAAAGCTGGACGGGGTGGTGGCTGGCGAGGCCGCCAGAGTCAAAATCTAAACCCAAAGGCAACCACCCCACCCCTACGGGGCACCCCTCCTCCGAAAGGAGGGGAATAACAGCCCAACCCCATCTGCCACCAGCGGCGGGGCATCACGTTTTTTCCGAATTTCAACGCAAAATCACCCGAGTATCGCAGACCGCAAACAGGTTCTAAGGCTAGTAACCTATCGCCTGCCGTGCCAGCAGCCGCTTGACGGGGGCGAGCTGATTGGTCAGCGAGAGACCGGTGTTCCGCAACCAGCCCAGCATGGGGTCGTGGGTGTGGAACAGCTTAAACAGGCTGTCACAGCCCAACTGCATGGTGGTGACAGCTTCGCGGCGGGCACGTTGGTAGCGGCGCAGGGTAAGGTAATCGCCAGGGTCGCCGGTCATATTGCCCAGCAAGTCCGCCAAAGCAATCGCATCGCCAAAACCTAAATTCACCCCCTGCCCCGCCAAAGGATGGACGGTATGGGCGGCATCTCCCGCCAAGGCTACGCGCTCGGCGATAACGGTTTCGGGGCGCATCAAGCGCAGGGGGAAGGCCACTGCAGGGGTCAAGCAGCTGAATGCCCCCAAGGCATGGCCCCCCGCAGCGGCCACCGTTTCGCACAGGGCTTCGGGGCTGAGGCTGGTCAGAGCTTCGGGGTCGCGGCGTGACCAGACAATGGAAATGCGTTTATCGGGCAGCGGTAGCCACGCCAAAATGCCGTCCCCCAAAAACCACTGGCGGGCGATGTTGTCGTGGGGGCGTTCGGTGGCAAAGTTGGCGACCACGCCGGCATGGTGGTAGGGCGACACCTCCACCCGTACCCCCATCGCTTGGCGCACCCAAGAGTTAGCACCGTCCGCGCCAATCACCAGCTTGGCCTGCAGGGCACGCCCCGAGGCAAAGGTGAGCTGGGCGGCTTTGGGCGACGTGACCAAAGCCGTGGGGCGTTCGCCGGTCAGGCACAGCACCTCGGTGTGCGCCAGTTGCGCCCACAGTGCGGCGACCATCCACCGGTTTTCGGCGATATAAGCCAGACGGGCTTCGCCAGCATCTTGGGCAGAGAAGGCGATTTTGCCGGTTCTGTCGCCTCGCACATCCATCGCGGCAATCACGCCGATACGGTCAGCGGCAGGCCACGCGTCGAGCTGGGCGAGAAACTGTTGGTTGGCGGGGCTGATGGCATAGACCCGCGCATCCCAATCGCTGTCCTCGGCAGCCAGATTAAGGTTGGGGGCGTGTCCCTCAACCAAGGCCACACGCCAGCGGCGGGGTGAACGCGCCAAAGCCAGCGCAAGACTCGCGCCGACCAAGCCGCCCCCGACCACGGCAATATCCACTTCAACGGGGCTGTTTTGGGCACTCATGCGGGGACTCCTACACCAAAGACAAGATGGCTGGCAAAGTGGCGACGCAATGGGGCGAGGGTGTCGATGGTCGCCATCACCGCTGCGCGTCCACAGCGTGAAAGGGGGTCGTGCCGGTCAAATAGGCTGACCAGACTATGGGTAAAGCCGGTGACGGCGGCGCGGTCGTGTTGGCGGGCACGGGCATAGGCGGCCAAACGGCTGGCCTCACCGGCATCGCCCGACGGCGCAAGATGCTGGGCCAGCTCGGCAGCATCGCGCAGCCCAAGGTTCAGCCCCTGAGCGGCCACGGGGTGCATGGTTTGGGCGGCATTGCCCACCAACACCACGCGCCCGCTGACCAGCTTGGTCGCATATTTAAGCCGGAGTGGCACGGCAGCCCGTTCGCCCACGGCGGTTATCTGGCCGATGCGCTCGCCGCACACTGCCGCCAACCGCGCGGCAAAAGCGGCATCGTCTAAGGCCAGCAGGGCTTCAGCTTCGGCATGGGGACGCGTCCAGACAAGGGTGTAGCTGTCGCCATTGGGTAGCAAAGCCAAAGGACCTTCGGCGGCAAAGCGTTCGAAGGCGCGACCTTGGTGTGGGGTGTCGGTGTCGATACGGGCAATCAGGGCGCGTTGCTGGTAGTCGTATTCGCGGCGGGTCATATCAGGCAGGGTGTCGGCCAAGGCACCGCCTTCGGCCAAGGCCAAGACACGGGCAGTCAGTTCACCGGCTTGACCGGCTTGGCAGCAGCGCACCCGTGCATACGCGCCTAGACTGGTCACGGCGGTGACGGTGGTATCGGTCAGCACACAAACCGAGGAGGCGGCGAGTGCGGCGGCAAGGGCATCGTTTAGCGCGGCATAACCCACGGTAAAGCCGAGGTGCGGCAGGTCGAGGTCTTGCCGCTGTATCAGCACCCGCCCTAAGCCGCTGTGCTGGCTGACGTGTACGCTGTCTATCGGCGTGGCGGGTAAATCGGCGGGCCACGCGCCGACGCGCTGCAAAATCTGCTGACTGCCCCACGACAAGGCCAGCACGCGCGGGTCTTTGCCCGTCGTCCCCGCCAAAGCAGGACGGGCTTCGATAAGGGCGACTTTGCGCCCTGCTTGGGCGGCAAGCAGGGCCAAGGTGGCCCCCACTGGGCCCGCACCGGCAATAGCAAGGTCAACGTGTTCAGGGATTCGGCAAGCCATAGTGTCCGCCACTCAGTCAGGGGATTAAAAATAAAGGGGAGGCTATCCCCGCATCAGGGCTTCAATCTCATCGGCGGCGTTCGGCACGTCGGCGGTCAGCACTTCGCAGCCGGTCGCGGTCAGCAGCACGTCGTCTTCAATCCGAACACCGATACCGGCAAAGCGGGCGGGGACGTTGTCAGCAGGGCGCAGATACAGCCCCGGCTCAACGGTGGTCACCATACCGGCGGCAAAGGGTCGCCATGCGCCCGCTTGCTTATACGCGCCCACATCGTGGACATCTAAACCCAGCCAATGCCCGATGCGGTGCATATAAAACTGGCGGTAGGCTTCGGATTCGATATTGCCGTCCACGCTGCCTTTGAGCAGCCCAAGATCAATCAGCCCTTGAACGAGGCAATGCAGCGCGGCATCGGCAGGGACAGACCACGCCACGTCGGGCTTGAGCGCGGCAATGGCGGCGTGGTGGGCGGCCAGCACAATATCGTAGACCGCCCGCTGTTCGCCGCTAAAGGTGCCGTTGACGGGGAAGGTACGGGTGATGTCGCCCGCGTAGCCGCCCAGCTCACAGCCTGCGTCAATCAGCAGCAAATCACCGGCCTTGAGCACGGCGCGGTTGCCGACATAGTGCAGCACACAGGCATTGCTGCCCCCCGCCACAATGGTTTCGTAAGCAGGGCTACGCGCCCCGTGCTGGCCAAAGGTGTGGAGAATATCGGCTTCGATTTGGTATTCGTATTGGCCAGGGCGGGTAGCCTGCATGGCGCGGCAATGGGCTTGGGCGGAGATTTGGCCTGCACGACGCATCAGGTCGATTTCGGTGGCATCTTTAATCAGGCGCATTTCGGCGGTCACGAGGCTGACATCGCTGATACTGCTGGGGGCGGTCACACCGATGCGGGCACGGCTGCGCACCACATCCAGCCAACCCAGAACACGGCTATCCAGTGCGGGCTGTTTGCCAAGGGTGTAGTGCAGGGTGGCGTGGTCGGCAAGAAGGTCGGGCAGGCGTTGGTCTAGGCTGGTGATGGCATACGCTTGGTCGAAGCCAAAGGTGGTGCGGGCAGCTTCGGGGCCGTAGTGAAAGCCTTCCCAAATTTCGCGCTCGGGGTTTTTGTCGCGGCAAAAGAGAATGGAAACGCCCTGTGCAGGCAGCAAAACCAGCAGGGCTTCGGGTTCTTCAAAGCCGGTGAGATAGTAAAACGTGCTGTCAAAGCGGTAGGGATAGTGGCTATCGCCGTTGCGGGGGCGTTCTGGGGCGGTGGGAATCAGCACAATGCCGCTGCCCAAGGTGTGCATAAGCCGCTGACGGCGGTCGGAGTAGCAGGAGGCTGCGGGCATGGTGATACCAAATAGAAGGGGCAAGCCCGCCCCCGCAGGCAGCAGCGTGTGCCGCTACGGGGGGCTTGGCCGTTACTCGTGAGTCAAAATAGCGGAGGTGTGGACTTCTTGCACGTCATCGAGGTCTTCGAGCGCGTCGAGCAGCTTTTGCATCCGAATAGAATCTTCGAGGTTCATTTCGGTTTCGTTCAACGCTTTCATCGACACTTCGCCCATGTCAGGCGTAAAGCCAGCGGCTTCGAGGGCTTGCTTGATGTCGCCAAATTCGTACGGGGGGGTGAGGACTTCGATAGAGCCGTCGTCGTGAGTGACGATGTCTTCTGCGCCGGCTTCGAGTGCGGCTTCCATCAGCGCGTCTTCGTTGGCGCCAGGGGCAAACAGCATTTGACCGCAATGCTTAAACTGGAAAGCCACACAGCCATCGGTGCCCATATTGCCGCCGTACTTGGAAAAAGCGTGGCGCACATCAGCGACGGTGCGGGTTTTGTTGTCGGTCAGACAATCAACGATGACCGCCGCGCCGCCAATGCCATAGCCTTCGTAGCGGCATTCTTCGTAGTTCACCCCTTCTAGGCTGCCAGTACCACGGTCAATGGCGCGTTGAATGGTGTCTTTGGGCATATTGGCATCAAAGCCTTTGTCCACCGCCAAACGAAGGCGCGGATTGCACGACATATCGCTCCCGCCCATTTTGGCAGCGACGGTGATTTCTTTAATCACACGGGTAAAAATTTTGCCGCGCTTGGCATCGGTAGCGGCTTTTTTGTGCTTGATGTTTGCCCACTTGGAATGACCTGCCATAACAACCTCTTGTGCTGAATTGGGTGAGAACCCGCCCCGCACTTGGCAGCAAGACCAAGCAAGGGGCGGGCTCTGTGATGTTCAAAAAGAGCGCGAATTTTAGCACGCTCTCTGTGGATTCAGCCTGCACGCGCCTTGAGAAGCGTCAACATCATGGCAGTCCCCTCCCGATAAAGCTGGATGATGCCATCTGCAAACGAGGGCAAAGAGAGGTAGAGGGCGATAAAACCGGCCAGCAAGGTCAGCGGAAAGCCAAACGAGAAGATATTAAACTGCGGCGCGGCACGGGTCATGACCCCAATCGCCAAGTTAATAATCAGCAACGCCCCCACCACTGGCATAGACAGCAGCAAGCCCAACGAGAACATTTTGCTGCCCCAGTCCGCCAGTTGCCGGAAGCCTATCCGTGGCAAAAATTCGGGCGAAATGGGAAACAGCCGGAAGCTGTCAATCAGGGTGGAGAGAATCAGATGATGCCCATCCATGGCCAGCAGCATCATAAACACCATCAACGACAATAAGCGCGAGATAGTGGGGACTTGGCTGTTGTGCTGGGGGTCAAACAACATGGCAAAGCCTAGACCCATCTGGGTGCTAATCAGAAAGCCGGCCATTTCGACCACGGTAATGGTCATCCGCATGATAAAGCCGAGTGCCATGCCAATAATCAGCTGCTGGGCAATCATCAATAAGCCCGCGCCAGAAATCACCGCGACGGCAGGCATGGGCGGCAGCGATGGGGTAATCAGCACGGTAATCACAATCGCCATACCAACTTTGAATTTGCGGGGAATGCTGCGCGTGCCAAACAGGGGGTCGGCAATCAACAAGCCCATCACACGAAACAACGGCCACAAGAAGGTCCCGAGTAAGGCACTGATTTCGGCATCGGAGAGGTGGAGAGCGGTTGGAATCACAAGGGGGCTCGGGAACAGAAGGGGAAGGGAGAAGCGTGCACGGCAACCGCTGTCTTAACCCACCACACCGGGAATGCTATTAAACAGCCGAATGGTGTAATCCATCAGGGTATTGAGCATCCAAGGACCAGCAACCAGCAAGACGACAAACATCGCCAGCAGCTTGGGAATAAAAGTGAGGGTCATTTCGTTAATCTGAGTGGCCGCCTGCAAAATGCTGACCAGCAAGCCCACAACCAGTGAAATGCCCAAAATAGGCGCGGAAATCACAATCAACATAAACAGCGCGTTCTGCACAATATTAATGACCAGTTCTGGTGTCATGCTCCCCCTCCTAACTGACGTAAAAACTTTGCACAAGCGAACCCATCAGCAGCGTCCACCCATCCACCAGCACAAACAGCATCAGCTTAAACGGCAGCGAAATAATCACCGGTGACACCATCATCATCCCCATGGCCATCAAGATAGAGGCCACCACGAGGTCAATAATCAAAAAGGGGATAAAAACCATAAAGCCAATTTGGAAAGCCGTTTTAAGTTCGCTCACCACATAAGCGGGGAGTAGGGTTTTTAGGCTGACATCTTCAGGCCCTTTGGGCTTTTCGCTGCGAGAAATTTCAATAAAAAACTGCAAATCTTTATCACGGGTCTGCTGCATCATGAATTCTTTCATGGGCTGCGACCCTTTATCCAAGGCCTGCATGTAGTTGATTTTGTCCTCGGAGAACGGCATCCATGCCTCGGCATACACTTTGTCGAGCACCGGCCCCATGATAAAGAGGGTCAAAAAGAGGGACAGCCCGACAATGACTTGGTTGGGTGGAGACTGCATCGTCCCCAAGGCTTGGCGCAACAGGGACAGCACAATGACGATGCGTGTGAACGAGGTCATCATCAGCAGGACGGTGGGGATAAAGGTCAGCGAGGTGAGGAACAACAGCATCTGCAGCGATAGCGAGTAATTGGTGCCACCCCCCGCAGGGGCACTGTTCATCAGAGGCAGACCCGCTGCATCGGCGATATCAGGTAACACTAAGCCGAGGCCTCCCAGCACAGCGAGCTGGCACGCCCCCCAGAGAGGGGCTTTGAGGCGATATGCAACCGAAGGCAAGGCAGAAAACGAGAGGTGGGTCATTACGGCTTCTTGGGCAGAGAGAATCCTTGGCTGGTCAGCAAGGATTTGAGTTTGTCAGCAAACGCGCCTTGGGCAAGGGGAGGCGTACTTTCTGAGGGTGGGGCGGAGGGGGGTTTATCCAGCGTGGCCAGCAGTGTGACGTTGCCCGTCGCAACCCCAATCACCAACCAGCGGTTTTCAATTTCAAGCACCACCACGCGTTCACGCTGCCCGACGGTCACGCCGGAGACAACACGCAAAAACCGCCCCCCCCCAGCCACCGAGGGCATCAATCGCCGCGCCAACCACGCCACGCCCACAATCGCCAGCAACACAATGCCCAAGCCAATGACAACTTGAACCAGCCCCTCTAGCGCGGTAGGTGAGGGCGGCGGGGTAAGGGTTTGTCCCCAAGCGAAGGAAGCGAAAAACGGTGCTACCAAGGGCAGCACCGTTGCGGGCGAAAAAATGGCTTTTACGCGCACTATTTTTGCAAACGGCGTAGGCGTTCTGACGGGGTAATAATGTCCGTCAGCCGAATACCAAAGCGGTCATTCACCACCACCACTTCGCCTTGGGCAATCAGGCAGCCATTTACCAATACGTCCATTGGCTCACCGGCTAGGCCGTCTAGCTCAACCACGGAGCCTTGCGCCAACTGCAGCAAATTGCGAATTGCAATTTTGGTGCGCCCAAGCTCCACCGTCATGTTGACGGGGATGTCCAAAATCATATCGAGATTGGCGGGTCCCCCATCGGTGGAGACTTCTGGCGCGGGGTCGGCCGTCAGCGGCTGAAACAAACCTGTGGCAGGCTGAGGAATCGGGGCGGCAGCCTGCTCGGACATCGCAGCAGCCCAGTCGTCCATCGATACAGAGTTTTCAGTCGTCATGTTTCTTCGTCCGTAGTTTCTTGAAGTCTAAGTCGAGGTGGTCGCTCAATTCTTGAGCTCCTGCCAACACTTTTTCGACCTTCAACGCATATTGTTCATTCACGATTCCATATCGGCACTCGGCAACAGGAATACCGGATACGGTTGCTTCAATTGTGGTGGGCACTTCAATCCCCACTACATCCCCTTCTTTCAGCTTAAGGATGCGTCCCAGCGTAATATCGGTGGAAGCCAGCGTAGCCACCAAATCGACCTCGGCAACTTGCACCTGACGGGAGAGCAGATTCACCCAGCGGTTATCCACCTCGGTACGGTCTGCCGCCATGGTAGAGGACAGCAAATCACGCAGCGGTTCGACCATGGAGTACGGCATACAGACATGGAAATCACCACCGCCCGCGCCCAACTCAATCCGGAAGGTCATGGCCACCACGACTTCAGTTGGGGTGGCGATGTTAGCAAATTGGGTATTCATCTCGGAGCGCATAAAGACGAACTCGATGGGGTAGACCGATTCCCACGCTTTTTGGTATTCGACAAACACGACCTCAAGCATCCGACGAATGATGCGCTGCTCGGTCGCGGTAAAGTCTCGCCCTTCGACCCGAACGTGGTAACGCCCATCGCTGCCGAACATGTTATCTACAACCAAAAACACGAGGTCTGGATCAAAAATCAGCAGCGCCGTACCGCGCAGCGGCTTGACATGAACCAAGTTCAGGTTGGTTGGCACAACCAGATTGCGAATAAATTCGCTGTATTTTTGAACGCGAACAGGACCAACAGAAACTTCGGCATTGCGGCGAATGAAGTTAAACAACCCCATTCGGAGGTTACGGGCAAAACGCTCATTGATAATTTCAAGCGTTGGCATCCGACCACGTACAATCCGCTCTTGTCGGCCAATGTCATAGGCTCTAATGGGATTTGCTGTGCTGTCATCCTCAGTGGAGCCAGATACGCCGCGCAGCAGCGCGTCAACCTCTTCCTGAGATAGGATGTCATCTGCCATGGCAGGCCTTATTGCTGAACAATAAACGAGGTAAACACGACACCGATGACCAGAGGTCTGTCGCCGTGAGAGCCAATCGTTTCATTGATAATTTTACGAATCTGATTGCGTAGCTTGGCTTTGCCTTCAGGACTAGCAAGTTCTTGGGCACTCTTGGAGGACAACAACATGATGATGGCACTACGAATTTTGGGGGTATACGCTTTGACGATGGCACGGGCGGCATCATTAGCCAACTCGGTCTCAATTTCGACTTGCAGCATCCCACCTTGTTCACCGGTGAGGTTCACCACAAACGAATCCATCTTTTCAAAAACGGGCAAGCTGGCCGTGCTCCCCACTGGACCATCCCCTTCGGCACCATGATCAGCAGATTTGCTGATAAACAACCAACCGACTGCACCGGCCAACCCAATCACCAAAACAGCCAAAACAGAAATAACGATGATGAGCATCTTTTTGCCGCTCGCCGCTTGTTTGTCTGCTGGTCCCGCGGCTGCGGCTGCTGCTTTGCTTTGTGCCATAGTTCTACCCTAATTAACAAGCAGCCACCACGCGACGATCAGCACACCCCCTGAGCTTACGGGACGCTGCTGAATGAGGCGCATGGCGGGCTTGCACTACTTTTTTAGACTTGCCGCCCACGAGTGAGGCAACGTTTGCCGGAAGCTTATCATAATGGCTATACGCCGCAACCGCGCAATTACACGCGAATGCTCAACGTACCGTCAGGGAGGGGCATGGAACGTGTGGCCACTTCACCCAATATCTCGGCATCGACCTCAACGTCACCGCTACCCGAGCCCTGCCCCTGCCGTCCGCCGCTGCCATTTTGCTGACGCGCCAACTGGTCGTTAGCTTGGGCTTGTGAATTTTGGCCGGACTGCGGCTGCCCGCTGGCGACGTTTGCTTCGGCAAGGTGAATGCCATTATCCGCCAACATGGTAGAGAGCCGCGCGAGTCCATCCTCTAGGGCTTGACGTGTTTCAGGAACAGCGGCAACAAAGCTAAGCTGAGCGCCATCGGGTCCCATCTTCAGGGTGATGTCTACCGGCCCCATATTAGGGGGATTCACTTGCAGCTGAGCAGACTCCAGCTTGGTATTCATCATCACATTAACGTGCTGCCCAACATCTTCTACCCAGCGTGGGTGAAGAACAGGGGTGGCGACATTGATAATATGTACCGGTGCGGCATCGGCTTTTGCACCCAGATTAGGCACAGCGACTTGCAGTGAATTGCCATTGGCCGCCACCACGGTGGGGGCTTCGGTGATATTAGCCTTGTCTGCGGCAGCCAGTTGGGTGGCAAAATCCGCCGCACTCGGCAATTTTTTCTGGGCAGCACCGAGTGCGGCCTCACCCATAGGAACCGCCGTCAAGTCGGCTTTGGGCTCACCCTTGGCTTGACCCTGTGCGCCGCCCTGCGCCAAACCCGCCCCCATATCAAGGGGCTTTTGGGTGGTCGATTCTAAGGTAGAAACGGCCGAAGTAGCGGAAGGTAAATCGCCGACCTGCTTGGTCGTCTTGCCTGCCTCTGGTGTAAGCCCTGCTGCGAGTTTACCCAGTCCATCCTGAGTTGCAGCGACCACCCCTGCCATGGCTTCTAGCCCAGGGTTTTTCGCTGAGCTAGGTACAGCAGCTTGCTCGGTGCTGGGCATGAGGGCGGTAACAACTGGCTCAATAGCAGCGGGAACAAGGACAGAGAGAGGAGAGGCCAAAACAGCTAGAGCCTCAGTAGGTAACGATGCTCTTGCTTTATCCCCCAGCGATGCGGCGTTATCCAGCAAAGTAGCGACATCAGCGGCTGTCTTACTGTCAGCCAACAGCGTATCTTGCACCATCCCTTTGTCGTCTAGCAGTACAGCCGAATCACCAGACGCACCGTTAGCCAACAGCGTATCTTGCACCATCCCTTTGTCGTCTAGCAGTACAGCCGAATCA
>CALMOJ010000181.1 GCA_937871815.1 uncultured Neisseriales bacterium | reverse complement strand
AACCACGCCTGCCGCATCAACGCCACCCCCTGCGCCCCGCACTGCTGGGCGGTCGGCACATCCTCGGCGCACAGCCCCCCCAAGGCATAGACCGGCACACGCGGCGTATCCCCCAAAGCAGCGGCCAGCCCAGCCCAGCCCAATGGCGTGGCTTCGGGGTGGGTGGCGGTGGGGAGTACGCTGCCAAACAGCACATAATCCAGCCCCAGTTTTTCGGCCTGCGCCAGCGCGGCACGGCTATGCACCGAAGCCCCGACCCACGCAAAGTCAGGGCGCACCGTGGCGGCCAGCAAACGCGCCTCGGTTAAATGCACCCCTGCCACCGGTAGCCCCGCCCACAAGGTGGGGTCGTCAGGGTCGGCATTGACCAACACCCGACAGGCCGTGCCTTGGGTATGGGTCAGGATTTTTTGCACAAACTGACGTAGGGCAGCGGGGTTCAGCGGCGGTTCACGCACAATCACCATCGACAGCCCTGCGGCCAACTGGCGGGGCAAAGCCGCCCAGTGTGCGGCCTCACCCAGCACATGGGCACAGGTCAAGGCCAGCACCGGCGGCAGCGACAAAGCCCGAAAAATCGGCGTATTGGCAGGCAGCACGGGGCTCACGGTAATGTGGTCGGGGGACTGCCAAGCGAACTGCTGGCCTTCGTGTGGGTGGGGCTGACCTGTCCACGCGGTCACCCGGAAAAACAACAAATCGACGGTGGCGTGAGGGTAGTCAAAGTGCTGCACCAGCCACGGTTGCGCGGCGGTAACGGCAATACCCAGCTCTTCGTGGAGTTCACGCACCAAGGCGGCGTCGGGCGTTTCGTTGGGCTCAATTTTGCCGCCAGGAAACTCCCAATAGCCGGCGTAGGCTTTGCCTTCGGGGCGACTGGCCAAAAAAAAGTCGCCATTAGGGCGCAGCAAGACCCCTGCAACGACTTTTAAATGGGGCTTGGCAGGGGCGGAAACGTCGGGGAGGGGGATGGGGGAGGACATAGCACCTTAACCTTAATAAGCAGGGCAATACAGCAACACAGGGGCAGCCCCCAAACGTAAAAAACCCCGCGTTGGCGGGGTTTTTTATCATGCTCAGAGGCAAAGATTCAGAAGCTGTTTACGGTCTAGCGAACCTAGGGTCACCCGAGTCTCGCAGAACGAAAACAAGTTCTTAGGCAGCGATTGCCTTAATCTTGGCGGACAGGCGGCTCTTATGACGCGCTGCTTTGTTCTTGTGCACAATTTTTTTGTCTGCGATACGGTCAATCACGCTCACCGATGCCTTGAAGGCTTCTTGTGCAGCGGCTTTGTCGCCCACTTGAACGGCCTTCAATACTTTTTTAACGGCTGTGCGGAATTGGGTACGAAGGCTAGCGTTATGCTCGCGAGCTACGACAGCTTGACGAGCGCGCTTGCGTGCTTGTGCGCTATTTGCCATGGGTGATTCTCCTGAATGGGGGGGTGCATATTTTGAAGCGCACGATTTTACTGGCCGAGCGCGGGGTTGGCAACAACAAATGTCTTAACCCCAAATCCTACCACAACATGCTCTGGTAAACTCCGCTTCTTTACTCCCGTGGGCGCATGGCCTCATGAATCTGCTAAAAACCCTCGCCACCGTC
The DNA here is from genome assembly GCA_937871815.1 of uncultured Neisseriales bacterium. Classification (GTDB taxonomy): domain Bacteria; phylum Pseudomonadota; class Gammaproteobacteria; order Burkholderiales; family Aquaspirillaceae; genus Rivihabitans. The sequence goes on along the minus strand of CALMOJ010000181.1, from coordinate 5,017 downwards.
AGTAGCATGACTATGGTGTCGCGCTTGCTGGGCTTTGTCCGCGATGCCTTGGTGGCGCGTACCTTTGGCGCAGGCTTTGCCACCGATGCGTTTTTTGTCGCGTTTAAGCTCCCCAACCTGTTGCGCCGCGTGTTTGCCGAAGGCGCGTTCTCACAAGCCTTTGTGCCGGTGCTGGCCGAATACAAAGAAAAGCACGGCGAAGAGGCCACCCGAGCCCTGTTGGCCAATGTTACCGGTGTGTTGATGCTGGCATTGGCCGTGGTGACGATAGTGGGGATGCTGGCCGCGCCGTGGGTGATTTACCTTTCCGCGCCAGGCTTTGCCGCCACAGCCGATAAATTCAGCCTGACCGTCGATTTGCTGCGCGTGACCTTCCCCTATATTTTGCTGATTTCGCTGGCTTCGCTGGCCAGCAGTGTGCTGAATACATGGCGGCAATTTTCGATTCCGGCACTCACCCCTACGCTGCTCAACGTCAGCTTTATTTTGTTTGCCACGGTACTCGCCCCTTACTTTGACCCGCCGGTGATGGCTTTGGCGTGGGCGGTGTGCGTGGGCGGCGTGTTGCAGTTGGCGTTTCAATTGCCGTATCTCGCCAAAATCAAAATGCTGCCGTGGCCTCGATTCAGCTTGGCGGATAGCGGGGTGCGGCGGATTTTGCGCAATATGGGACCGGCGATTTTTGGCGTGTCGATTGGACAAATCTCGCTGGTGATTAACACCATTTTTGCTTCGTTTTTAGTCTCGGGCAGTGTGTCGTGGATGTATTACGCCGACCGGCTGATGGAATTCCCCACCGGCGTATTGGGGGTGGCACTGGGCACGATTTTGCTGCCCTCGCTCTCTCGCCATGCGGCCACCGATGCCAATACCGAATTTTCCGCGCTGCTGGACTGGGGCATCCGCCTGTCGCTGCTCCTCGCGCTGCCCTCTGCCGTGGGGCTGGCTGTGCTGTCCGAGCCACTGATTGCCACGCTGTTTGGCTACGGCAAATTTAACGCGCACGATATTGCCATGACCCAACAAGCCCTCGTGGCCTACGCCATTGGGCTGGTCGGGCTGATTTTGGTCAAGGTACTCGCCCCAGGGTTTTATGCCCGCCAAAACATCAAAACACCAGTCAAAATCGCCCTGTTCACCTTGCTGATGACCCAGCTGATGAACCTTGCCCTGATTACCCCCCTGCGCCATGCCGGTCTGGCCTTGGCTATCGGCTTAGGCGCGTGTCTCAATGCTGGCTTGCTGTGGTTTCAGCTCCGCCGTCAGGGCATTTACCACCCCCAAGCCGGCTGGGGACGCTTTGCCGCCAAGTTGTTTGTCGCTGTCGGGGTGATGGGGGCGACTTTACTGGCCTTGTTATCCCACTTGCCGGTGGATTGGACGGGGGCGGCGTGGCAACGGGCGGCGTGGCTCTCTGGCTTGGTCAGCGTGGGCATCGCCGTCTATTTTGGCGCACTATTTGCCCTAGGCTTTAGACTGCAAGACTTCCGCCGGCGGACTTAACACTTATGCACCCAAGCACTCCCCTGCCCCATCCCAGTGATGACACCGATACCCTCGGTGTTGAAGGGCTGCCGCTGGCGGCTTCTGAGCTACTACTCGGGCGACTCTATGCCTTGATTGACGATGCCCCCAATCCAACCATGCGACTACTGGCCGACAACCTGCCTGAAGGCGTGCCGAACCGTCCGCTTATCGTCGCCTCGTCGCACGCCCCGACCGACTGGCTCGACACCAGTGCCCTACGCCTGCGCCAAGCAGACGGCACGCTGCTGGTGCTGCCCACGGCACGCTGGTTGCCTGCCAATATCTCCGCCAGCCGCGCCCGCAAACTCCTTGGCGAAATCGAATCCCAACACTACCGCGCCTTTGGTCGCCACCGCGAAGGCGTGGTGGTCATTGCACCCGCCAATGCCTTGCTAGACCGGCACAACAATGCCGCCACGGAAGAAAGCCTAGAAGCCCTGCGCTACTGGGCACGGGACAAAGGTCATGCCCTGCTGCTGATTTTTTCCTTCGAAGCAGACATCCATACACGGCTTAATTTCCATGCAGATAGCTTGGCGGGCTTGGCTTCGCTGCTGCCGGGACCTAGCGGGGCGATTTTTGACCTCCACCATTGGCTGTCTAGCGAAGGGATTGCGGGTGCGGAGGCGCGTCAGCTCATTGTGCCGCGCCGAGGCAAAATTATCGCCCAAAGCAAAAAAACGGCGGCTGTAGCAATGGGCGACTTGGATGACTTTGGGCGGGTATTGGTACTGTCCGGCTGCGAAACAGGACTAGGCTATTTGCCGCCACTCTGGGAAATGTTTACCACTTTTGAAGACCTGCACCACACCTGTAGCGGGGCACGCACCGCCACCATCGCGCTGCCTTTTCAGATGGATATCGGGGCAAAGGTGCTGACCGAACAAATCACCCAACTACGCCAAAGCTATGGCGATGCTCTCAAAATCGTGGTGCGTGAAATTGGGCGGCAATTACGCGGCAGCGAAGAACGAGCCTTGCTGATGGCGGGGGCGAATTTGGTCGTGCCGGCCAACGTCGGGGCTTCGCGGTTTTTGGGCATGGTGCGCGGGTTTCAGCATACGCTGTGCCGGACTTTTGAATTGCAGCCCACCGCCACCCACACGACCGACCACCCCGAAGCCAAAGGCTATCTGCCGCTCAGCCAGTTTATCGAGGAGGTCGAATCCGCCTTGATGCGCGGCGAAGCCTTGGCGATTGATAGCCAACTGATTGCCCTGACCCCCGACATTGGGCTGACGGTGCTTGAGGCGATTCATCTTTGCCAATTTAACCGTGCAGGGGATATGTGTACCACCGATGGCAAACAGGTGTGGGTCTTTTTGTTTGCCTGCTGGGAAAACGACACCCAAACCGCACTCGACCGCTTGTTTAGCTTGCCAATTAGTAGCTTATTTTCGGGCGAAACCCGTCTGCCCGACCTGCGCAGCATCCGCGAAGCCCTGCAAAAACTATATCGCCACGCCGACAAAGCCCCTGATTTGCGGGCAGCCTTGGCCGCCGCCACCCCCGAAGAAGGAGGGGGAGGACTGACCCTGACTCCACACAAAACCCACACCACGCGCTTTGTCGCCATCCCTGCCACCCGCCACCCCTTGCCGCTGAAAGTAAGCCAATGAGCTTACCCCCCACACCTACCCCACCCTCCTCTGTGCCTTTGCGTGTTGGCATGGGGTATTGGGGGGTGTATTTCATCCTCAAGGGGATGCTCTATGCCCAAGGGTCGATTGATTTTCACCCCCTCGAAAACCTCGCCTTTGCCTTGGCCTTGCTGATTCCAGTGCGCGGCCTAGTGCCGGTGATTATTCGCCAAGCAGCGGCAGGGCTGGCGGGGCTGGGGCTGCTGTATTACGACTCATGGCTGCCACCGTTTGCCCAGCTTCAAGCCAACCTCAGCGCGGTCAGTGGTTTTTCGCTGACATACCTGCTGGAGCTGGCAGGGCGGGTGCTGGATTGGCACAGTGTGGCCGTCGCCGTGGTGGTGTTTTCCACCTACCGCTGGGTGGCCAGCTATCTGCGGCTTGGAGCTTTTATTGTGATTGGGCTGTTTGGGCTGTGGCTGGTGCCGCTGCTGCCGTGGGAGCTGGGTTCGACCGCTGCAGCAACCGCCCCGACCGCCAACGCCAATAGTCCGCGCAAAAATGCCGACCCGACCAATCCCGAGCAGCAGCTCACGGCCTTTTTTGCCAGCGAAGCCCAGCGTAAAGTGCGCTTTGAGCCGCTGACCGACACCGCTCAGCCTTTTGATATTTTGATGCTGCATCTGTGCTCGTTGGCGTGGGATGACCTGAAAAAGGTCAATCTGGCTGACCATCCAGTGCTGTCTCGGCTGGATATGGTGTTTACCCAGTTCAACACCGCCACCAGTTATAGCGGCCCTGCCGTGCTGCGGGTGCTACGCGCCAACTGCGGCCAGCAACCGCACGCCGCCTTGTATGGCCCCGCTGCCGACGGCTGTTTTTTGTTTAGCGGGCTCAAGCGGGTGGGCTTTGAAAACACGGTGCTGCTCAACCACGACGGGGAGTTTGAGCACTTCTTGAGCCAAGTCCAATCCGACCCTGCGCTGGCCATGCCGATTCAGTCTCTTGCCGGTCTGCCCGCGCCTTTGCGGTCGTTTGATGGCTCGCCCATCTATTCGGACGAAGCGGTGTTAGGGCGGTGGCTAACCCAGCGGGCGGCCAATCCGGCACGGCGGGTGGCCAGCTATTACAACTCGATTTCGCTGCATGACGGCAACCGTCTGGCCACCGGCAATACGCCGTCTAATCTGGATGAAAGCTACCGCCTACGCGCCAAGAGCCTGCTGGACCAGCTTGATCGGTTTTTTGACCTCGCCGAAAAATCAGGGCGACGCATGGTGGTGGTCTTGGTGTCGGAGCATGGCGCGGCCTTGCGCGGCGGCAAAATGCAGTTTTCAGGGCTGCGGGACATCCCCACCCCCGCCATCACCCACGTCCCCGCTGCCATCAAGGTGATAGGCAGTGGCTTTACCCCGATGGAGCCGATTAAAGTCGCCCACCCCACCAGCTATCTGGCACTGTCACATGTGCTGTCCAACATGCTGAAAGACTCGCCATTTGGCGGCAAAAGCGACCTGCGCCCGTATCTGGTCAATCTGCCGACCACCCAGCCGCAGGTGGCTGAAACCGATAATTTTGTGCTACTCAACACCGAGCAACAAGCATGGATGCGCCCTGCGAAGGGGGTGGCGTGGCAGGCCTTTCAGCCTTGAGAGCCGGTTCGCACCGCACGCGTCATTCCCGCAAAAGCGGGAATCTAGGCCGCACCGACCGGCGCAACGTGTGCCTTTTGTTGGGCTGTGGCCAAAGCTGGATTCCCGCCTACGCGGGAATGACGGAGGGGGGAGGCTGATGGCGCGATGGCCTAACCTTGGGCGAGCATAGCAGCGGCGGAAATGCCTCCCGCACCACGGCTGGCTGCCGGGCGGGTGCGGATTTTTTTGTTTGGCTGTCTTGCCTTCCAGCGTGGG
>CALMOJ010000180.1 GCA_937871815.1 uncultured Neisseriales bacterium | reverse complement strand
ATGAAACATCGCGTAAAACACATCCATTTTGTTGGCATTGGCGGCGTGGGCATGAGTGGGATTGCCGAAGTCCTGCTGACGCTAGGCTACACCGTGTCAGGGTCCGATACTGCCGATAACACCACTACCCAGCGGCTGGTGGCTGCAGGGGCGCGGGTCTATTTTGGCCACGATGCCACCTATATTGCCGGTGCCAATGTCGTGGTGACCTCCACGGCGGTTAAAACCGATAACCCCGAAGTGCAGGCCGCGTTGGCCGCGCATATTCCTATTGTGCCGCGTGCCATGATGCTGGCTGAGCTGATGCGGTTTAAACAGGGCATTGCCATTGCCGGTACGCATGGCAAAACCACCACCACCAGCTTGGTGGCCTCGGTCTTGGCTGCTGCAGGGCTAGACCCCACTTTTGTGATTGGCGGCAAGCTGACGGCGGCGGGCACCAATGCCCGTCTGGGCGCGGGGGAGTTTTTGGTGGCTGAAGCGGATGAGTCCGACGCGTCTTTCTTGCACCTTCAGCCGATTATGGCCGTCGTCACCAATATTGATGCCGACCACATGGACACCTACGACCACAGCCTAGACAAGCTCAAACAGGCTTTTGTCGATTTTCTGCATCATTTGCCGTTTTATGGCCGTGCCGTGCTGTGTATCGACGATGCCAATGTGCGTAGCATCCTGCCGCTGGTTAAAAAGCCGATGACCACCTATGGCGTGGCTGAGGATGCGGACTTTCGTGCTGAAAATATCGTGGCCGAAGGCGGGACGATGCGCTTTGATGCGGTGTGGCATAACGGCAGCCACAATCGCGTGCCCATCGTGCTGAATACCCCAGGACACCACAATGTCTTGAATGCCCTCGCCACCATTGCCATTGCCGTAGAATGCGGCGCGGATGTGCCTGCCATTCAGGCGGGGCTGAGTGAATTTTCGGGGGTGGGACGACGGTTTCAGCGGTTTGGTGAACTGCCGCTGCCCAACGGCGGCACAGCCACGCTGGTGGATGATTACGGCCACCATCCGGTCGAAATGGCCGCCACGGTGGCCGCCGCACGGGGCGCGTTTCCAGACCGGCGATTGGTTTTGGCCTTCCAGCCCCATCGCTATTCCCGCACCCGTGATTTGTTTGAAGATTTTGTAAAAGTGCTGTCCAGCGTCGATGCCGTCTTGCTGACCGAGGTTTACCCTGCGGGTGAAACGCCGATTGTGGCGGCGGATGGTCGTGCTTTGACACGGGCGTTGCGCGTGGCAGGCAAGGTCGAGCCGGTGTTTGTCGAGCAGGTCGCCGATTTGCCCGAAGCCGTGCTGACCTACGCCCAAGACGGCGACGTGGTCTTGATGATGGGGGCAGGGTCGATTGGTACTGTGGCGGGCAAACTCGCCCAAGGTAAGGAAACCGTAAAGTGACACGATTTGGCAAAGTAGCAGTGATGTTTGGCGGCACCTCCGCCGAGCGTGAAATTTCCTTGATGAGCGGGCAAGCCGTCCTGACGGCCTTGCAAGGGCAAGGGGTGGATGCCCATGCCTTTGACCCTGCGCACAAACCGCTGTCTGCCCTGCATGATGAAGGCTTTGACCGCGTGTTTATCGCCCTGCATGGCCGAGGGGGGGAAGACGGTACGGTACAAGGGGCGTTAGAGCTGATGAAAATCCCCTATACCGGCAGCGGTGTGATGGCTTCTAGCGTGGGGATGGATAAATGGCGCACCAAGCTGATGTGGCAGGCCGTGGGCATTCCCACCCCTGAATACGCCGTGCTGACCGCCGATACTGACTTTGCTGCGGTCGAAGCCACCCTCGGTTTGCCGCTGATGGTCAAGCCCGCCCATGAAGGGTCGTCGATTGGGATTATTAAAGTCACCCAGCAAGGTGAGTTGGCGGCGGCATTCCACGAGGCCAGCCAGTGCGACCGTCTGGTGATTGCCGAGCGGTTTATCGTCGGGCGTGAATACACCGCCCCCGTGTTGGACGACGAAGCCCTGCCGCTGATTCGGATTGAAGCCCCCCAAGGTAACTACGACTACGAACACAAATACTTCACCGACGATACCCAGTATTTTTGCCCTGCCGGCTTGTCTGACGAAGTCGAAGCAGCCTTGCGTGCCACCGTACTGCGGGCGTTTCGGGTGCTGGGCGCGGAAGGTTGGGGGCGGATTGATTTGATGGTAGACGAAACCGGTCAGTGCTATTTGCTCGAAATTAACACCTCGCCAGGGATGACTAGCCATAGCCTCGTGCCGATGTCGGCACGGCAAGCGGGCATTTCGTTCGAAGCCTTGTGTCTGCGCCTCTTAGAGGGTGCTCATGTGGGATAATTACCGGCTGCTCCGGTTTTTTGCCAACTTGCTTATCCTTGCTGCTTTTGCCATGCTGGCGAGTGCGGCTTGGCTGTGGGTGACGCAATCGGGGCTGTTTCCTGTGCGGTCGGTGCATATTCGCAGCAAACTCACCCACGTCACCCAAGAGCAATTGCGATTTATCGCCGAACATGAGCTGCGCGGCTCGTTTTTGACGGTCAATCTCAACAACACACGCGGCGCGTTTGAAAAGCTGCCGTGGGTGCGCAAGGTGCTGGTGCAGCGGGTGTGGCCTGACCGGCTCGACATTAGCGTCGAAGAGCACATCGCTGTGGCTCGCTGGGGTGAAGAGGGTCTGGTCAATAGCTATGGAGAATGGTTTGATGCCGCGTCTTCTAGCCAAACGCTGCCCCTGCTGAAGGGACCCCCTGAGAGCCACGCCGAAATGACCGCTGCGCTGACTGCTTTTCGCCGGACGTTGAAGCCATTAACGCTTGCCCCTAAAAGCATCACCCTATCGGAGCGACGCGCATGGCAGGTTTTTTTGGATAACGGTATTTGGCTCGATTTAGGGCGGCAAGATGCGCTGCCACGGCTGAGTAAATTTGCGAATAGTTGGCAAAACGACCTTTCCCGTCTGCCTTTCCGCATTGAGTACGTAGATTTACGCTACCCTAACGGGTTAGCGGTTAAGATGCCGGACTATAAACCCAGCAAAGCAGCAAAACTTAAGCCAGCAGCGTAACTGGCAGGGTAGAGAAGCATGTCAGATGGCGTGTTGATGCCGGTCAAGATGCCGGTCAATAGGAGGGCTATCGTCGCCTTGCGCTTGTGACGAAATAAGACAAAGCTGCTTTTAAGGTAGGGCTAACCTCAGCAAGGTAAACCCAGCCCATGCAGCAGTAACGAGCAACAAAGTATTTCAACATGGGCGATAAGGTCTGTGTGGAAACAAGCATCGAATGGAGCGAGCGGGTGAGCAAAGCGAAAGCAAAGGAAATCCAAAACATGCTGGTCGGGCTGGACATCGGCACGTCAAAAATCGTTGCCGTGGTGGCCGAGGTGCTTGAGGATGGCGCGTTAAATATTATTGGGATGGGACAAACGCCTTCTCGCGGGCTTAAAAAAGGCATGGTGGTCAACATTGATTCCACCGTGCAGGCTATCCAACGGGCGATTGAAGAAGCCGAACTGATGGCAGACTGCTCTATCCACGAAGTTTTTACCGGCATTGCAGGCAGCCATATTCGCAGTGTGAACTCTGACGGAATGGTGGCGATTCGGGAGCGCGAAGTCACCCAAAGCGACATCGACCGTGTGATCGAAACCGCCCGTGCCGTGGCGATTCCCCCTGACCATCAAGTGCTGCATATCCTGACCCAAGAATTTTCGATTGATGGGCAAGAAGACGTACACGAACCCCTCGGCATGAGTGGTGTTCGGCTAGAAGCGCGGGTGCATATTGTGTCTGGCTCGGTCAGCGCCGCACAAAACATCACTAAGTGTGTGCGCCGCTGTGGGCTGGAAGTGTCTGATTTGATTTTGCAACCCTTGGCTTCGGCCACGGCGGTGCTGTCTGACGACGAAAAAGAACTGGGCGTGTGTCTGGTGGATATTGGCGGCGGCACCACCGATGTGGCGATTTATACCCGTGGGGCGATACGCTACACCGCTGTGATTCCGATTGCGGGTGACCAAATCACCAACGATATTGCGATGGCACTCCGAACCCCGACCAAAGAAGCTGAAGATATTAAGCTAGCGCACGGCTGTGCTTTGGCCGCCTCTGCCGACCCCACGCAGATGATTGAAGTGCCTGGCGTGGCAGAACGGAGCTCGCGCCAGCTTTCCCGTACTACTTTGGCTGAGGTGATTGAGCCACGCGTCGAAGAGTTGTTCCAGTTGGTGGCCAATGAGATTAAACGCTCAGGTTTCCAAAGCTTTTTGCGCTCCGGCATTGTATTGACCGGTGGGGCCGCCAAAATGCCTGGGATGACGGAGCTGGCCGAAGAATTGTTTCACCTACCGGTACGCGTTGGCGTACCTAAATATTTTGGTGGCTTGTCTGAAGTGGTCAAAGACCCGCGCTTCTCGACGGCCATTGGTTTGATGCTGATTGGTCGAGACCATTTGCAAAAAACGAGCACCCCTAAACTCGAAAGTACCTCCGCGCTCCATGTGTTTTCACGCATGAAGGCATGGTTCGCCGGTAACTTCTAACTAAACCTTTAATTTTGTGTCCACTGAGCTTAAATGCGACAGAATGGTGCACGCAGTCATTTGACGAGGAGAAACACATGTCCAACATGGTCTTTGAGATGGTTGAGCCATCAGCGACTGAGGCGGTCATCAAGGTGATTGGTGTTGGCGGTGGCGGCTGTAACGCTATCGACAACATGATTGAAGGCGGTATTCATGGCGTTGAATTTATCGCCGCAAATACGGATGCCCAAGCCCTGCGCCGCAATCGCGCTTCAGTGCAAATCCAAATTGGCCAAACCCTGACCCGTGGCTTGGGTGCAGGGGCAAACCCCGAAGTCGGTCGCAATGCCGCACTAGAAGACCGTGAGCGCATCGCTGATGCCCTCAAAGGGGCGAATATGATTTTCATCGCCACTGGTATGGGTGGGGGTACGGGTACGGGCGCGGCACCGGTGATTGCTGAAATCGCCAAAGAAATGGGCATTTTGACCGTCGGTGTGGTCACTAAGCCGTTTCAGCACGAAGGTCGGCGGCAGTTGGTGGCGCAAGCAGGGATTGAAGAACTAAAAAAATTCGTCGATTCGCTGATTGTGATTCCAAACGAAAAGCTGATGTCCGTACTGGGTAACGATGTCACCATCCGCCATGCTTTCCGTGCCGCAGACGACGTGTTGGCTGGCGCGGTGGCAGGGATTGCTGAAGTGATTACCTGCCCAGGCTTTATCAATGTGGACTTCGCCGACGTGAAGAACATCATGAGCCAGATGGGGATGGCCATGATGGGCACGGCCACCGCCAATGGCCT
>CALMOJ010000179.1 GCA_937871815.1 uncultured Neisseriales bacterium | reverse complement strand
TTAGAACGCCCGCAGTCAAACGGCGGGCGTAATGGGAACAGATAAAGCGTCAAAGTATGGCAGAGGGTAGGCAAACAATCAGGTGGGCGGTACGCATCAAACCATTTTAATCAGCAGCCGTTTGCCGCACGCGTGTGCATATTTGCGGAGCGTGGTAAATGACGGGGAATGATGTTCGCTACGTAGAGCGGCTTCAAGGCGGGAGACGGCAGCCCATGCGGGCGGCGACTTCTGCTTGTGTCAGCCCTGCTTGCTGACGTGCCAGCAGCAGCGCATTGAGTGCGGCGTACTCTTCTTCTAGCGCGTCCCATGCCACCCCAAACCCTGGGCGCTGCATCGCATGAGCCAGCTCGGCTTGAACATCCAAGCGAATGGGCTGAAATAGCGCACTGTTCATGTTTCACCTCCTTGCTAGAGAGGCTAGCCATTTTGCTAACTTTCGACAAGCGTATCAGGGGCGGCAGACAAACACCTCCCGCCCCCTTTTGCCGCTTTGAACAGGTTCTTAGCGTGGGCGCACCAACTGCCACGCCCGACCCAAGTAGCTCACTGCACCAAAGCCGCTCCACACATGCACCAAACGGGTAAACGGGAACACCACAAACACACTCATCCCCATAAACAAGTGCAGCTTGAACAGTGCTGGGGCTTCGGTGATAAAGCTGGCCGCGTCGCCTTGGAAGGTGACGATATGCTGTGCCCACGTCATCAGCAGCACCATCATATGGCCGTCCATGTGGTCAGCCGACACCGCAATGGTGGACAAGCCCAATAGGACGGTCACCAACAACCAGCCCAACACCAGCTTATCGCGCCAAGTGGTGATGGCCTGCAAGCGGGGGTGGCTCAGGCGGCGTTGAATCAGAATCAGCAGCCCAATCAGACACAGCGTCCCCATAATGCCGCCCGCCGTCATGGCAAAGCCCTGCTTAAAGGTGTGCGACACGCCCAAGGCATCCCAAACTGCTACGGGGGTCAGCAAACCCGCTGCATGACCAAAGAACAGCCCAATAATCCCCACATGGAACAAAATACTGCCCATGCGGAGTGAGCCGGTATGCAGCATTTGGGACGATTCAGACCGCCATGTGTATTGCTCACGGTCAAAGCGTAGCAAGCTGCCCAGTAAAAAAATCACCAGCGCAATGTACGGGTAGATGCCGAACAAAAATGCGTCAAGGTAAGCCATGTTTCTCTCCTTGCGGGTCAGACGCGCGGTGAACCGGCGTTCGGGTAAAAATGGACAGGGGTTACAGCCGAGGACGGCTTCAGCAGCGGCACATTGCCGTCTACACCGCCCCCGCCAAAGGTTTCCATCACTTCTTCCATGTCACGGATAGGCGGCTCAGACAGCGGCAACGGCGCGACGGGCGAGGCTAAAATCGCCACGTCCAGCACACAGGCGTAAGGGCTGCCCGAGGCTTTGAGCTTGCCACCGAGGTGCGCCAGCACATGCACCGCATCGCCCAAAAACGACTGGGCTTTGTCAGGGGCTATCTGCGACAGGAATTCCAAAAACAGCGGCACATAGTCCGGCAGCTCGTTGGGCACCATGTCGAAGCCTTCGCGCTTGTATTCTTGCAGCAAATCCACCATGGCTTGCCCACGGTCGCGGCTTTCGCCGTGGATGTGCTCAAACAAGTGCAAGGAGTGCGAAGGGTTGCGGTCAAAGGTGGCGACGTATTGCTCTTGCAGGGCAATCATGTCTTGGTCTTTGAGGTGCTTGAGCACGGGGCGCAACAAGGCTTTGCTGTTGGGCTGGGTGGCTAAGGCGGCTTCTAGCACCGGCAAGGCGGCAATCAAGGCCTCGTCGGGGTAGCACAGCAGCGCCGATAACACGCGAAAGTTTTGCATGGCGTGCCCTTATTCCAGTCCGGCATCGCGTTTTTTACGCGACTTCGGCATATCGACAAAAATAGCCGAGCCGTGTTTTTTCTTGCCAAACAAGCTGTGGTCCGATGTGCCATCCGAGCAGCCATTGCCAAAGGTAAAGCCACACGCGCCCTTGTCGTTAAAGCTGTCTTCGGCCATTTCTTTGTGGCTGGAAGGAATCACAAAGCGGTCTTCGTAATTGGCGATGGCCATGGTGTGATACATATCATCGGCCATAGCTTGCGACAGCCCGACTTGCTCTAGCACGGTGAGGTTATCGACCTTGTCCACGGTTTTGCTGCGCATATAGGCACGCATGGCCAGCATCCGGTCGAGTGCCGAGATAATCGGGGCTTCTTTGCCTGCGGTGAGCAGATTGGCAAGGTAGCGCACGGGAATCCGCAGGCTTTGGGTGTCCGGCAAAATGCCGTTCAAGCCCATTTTGCCGGCTTCAGCAGCGGCCTGAATCGGGGAAAGCGGCGGGATATACCAGACCATCGGCAGGGTGCGGTATTCGGGGTGCAGCGGGAAGGCGATTTTCCATTCCATCGCCATCTTGTAGACCGGCGATTTTTTGGCCGCATCCAGCCAAGACTGGGGAATCCCCTGCTTGAGGGCTTCGGCCTGCACGGCTTCAGAATGCGGGTCGAGGAATACGCCGAGCTGAGCTTCGTAGAGGCTTTGCGGGTCGGCGATGCTGGCAGCGGATTCGATTTTGTCGGCATCGTAAAGCAGCACGCCCAGATAGCGAATGCGCCCCACGCAGGTTTCGGAGCAGATGGTCGGTTGACCGGCTTCGATGCGGGGGTAGCAGAAAATGCACTTCTCGGCTTTGCCAGACTGCCAGTTGTAGTAAATCTTTTTGTATGGGCAGCCCGAAATACACATCCGCCAGCCACGGCACTTGTCTTGGTCAATCAGCACAATGCCGTCGTCTTCGCGCTTATACACCGAACCAGACGGGCAAGAAGCCACGCAGGTGGGGTTGAGGCAGTGTTCGCACAGGCGGGGCAAATACATCATGAAGGTGTTTTCGAACGTGCTGTACATCTCTTTTTGCACGCCTTCAAACAGCGCGTCTTTGCTGCGCTGGGCAAATTCGCCGCCGAGGTCGTCTTCCCAGTTCGGGCCCCAGACAATTTTGTCCATTTTCTTGCCGGTAATCACCGAAATAGGACGTGCCGTGGGCGGCGTTTGCATTTCTGGGGCGTTTTGCAGGTGCTCGTAGTCGTAGGTAAACGGCTCGTAGTAGTCGTCGATTTCCGGCAGATTCGGGTTGGCAAAAATATTGGCGAGGATGCGGGCACGGCTGCCTTGGCGTGGGCGAAGTTTGCCGTTGCTGTCGCGTACCCAGCCCCCGTTCCACTTGCTTTGGTTTTGCCATTCTTTGGGGTAGCCGATACCGGGCTTGGTTTCGACGTTGTTAAACCAAGCGTATTCCACGCCATCGCGGCTGGTCCACACGTTTTTGCAGGTGATGGAGCAGGTATGGCAGCCAATACATTTGTCCAGATTCAGCACCATGCCAATTTGGGCGCGAATTTTCATAGTCTTACTCCTGACGTTGAGCAATGCCCCTGATGGGGGGCAGTGCCGAACGGTGATGAAAGGGGGAAAGCGCGGGGTGGGCAGAACTGACCCACCCCGAAAGACGGTGACCCTTAGGCGGGCTTGTCCATCCAATCCACATTCTTCATTTTGCGGATGATGACAAACTCGTCACGGTTAGAGCCGACCGTGCCGTAGTAGTTAAAGCCCCAGCTCAGTTGGGCGTAGCCGCCAATCATGTGGGTGGGCTTGGTGACGGTGCGGGTGACGGAGTTATGAATCCCGCCGCGCTTACCGCTCGTTTCCGCCCCAGGTACGTTCACGATTTTTTCTTGGGCGTGATACATCAAAGTCATGCCTTCTGGCACGCGCTGGCTGACCACCGCGCGGGCAGTCAGCGTGCCGTTGATGTTAAACACCTCAATCCAATCGTTATCCACAATCCCCGCTTTTTTCGCGTCGATTTCAGATACCCAGACATGAGGCCCGCCTCGGCTCAGGGTCAGCAACCGCAGGTTGTCGGAATACGTGCTGTGAATACCCCACTTTTGGTGCGGGGTAATAAAATTCAGCACGATTTCAGGGTTGCCGTTGGACTTTTTGCCCAGCATTGCGCCCGTGGTTTTCAGGTCAACGTGAGGGCGATAGACGCAGAAGCCTTCGCCGAAGTCCCGCATCCATTTGTGGTCTTGGTAAAACTGCTGCCGACCGGTCAGGGTGCGCCAAGGGATGTATTCGTGAACGTTGGTATAACCGGCGTTGTAGCTGACGGTTTCGCTTTCCAGCCCCGACCACGTTGGCGAGCTGATGATTTTGCGCGGCTGGGCTTGCACATCGCGGAAGCGGATCGAATCGTGCTCACGCGGC
>CALMOJ010000178.1 GCA_937871815.1 uncultured Neisseriales bacterium | reverse complement strand
TGCTTTGCTGCCCGAGCTGTGGCAGGGGGGCGAGGGGCGGTAAGCCGCCATTCTGATTGCATTTTTGGCATCGCTATTTTGCTGTAACATGGCAATGGGTTCAGCCCGTACCGATTTTTACCCCAAAAGCCAAACAAGAGGACGCTTCCCGATGCGCACACTGCTTACCCTTCTCTCCGCCGCCATCATCCTGTCTGGCTGCAGCAGCAAAGAGATTGAATGCGGCGACCCAGCCACGCTAGCCCCCCTCAAAGGCCTGATACAGGAGAGCCTTGAGGAGCACACCAAAAAAGAAGTGGCCACAGCGGAACAAGACTGGGATGCCGCTAAAGCGCGTGCCCTTGCCAGCAAAGTGACCTTGGCCTTTACCGACATCCGCACCAGCAAAAAAGACCCGAGCAGCACCAAGCGTTTCTGCGAAGCCACACTGAACGCCACCATTCCCTCCGAGCTGATTGATGCCGCCAACCAAGTACGCACGGCTATCAACTTCAAAGACCTGACCCACTACGCCAACGCCCTCGACCTGAAGTTCGAAGCGGGCAAGGCCAGCTACACCATTGAATACGCCGCCCAGCCCACCGATGACGGCAAAAAAGTCTTCGTCGAATCAGCAAAGGGCAATAAGGTCGTTATTTTTGTCTCGGACCTGCTGGCGGCTAATCTTATGAAGCCAGCACTGGATGCCGCTGCCACCCAAAAAGCCCAAGCACAAGAAGCCGCAGAAGCCCAAAAAGCACAGCAAGAAAGAGAGCAACAGGCACTGCAAGCCCAACAGGCCAGCCTGCAGCTAGAGCGTGCCAAGGCAGGGCTAAAAGAAGCCAACAACCAAATTAACCTTGTTTGGAATGCCAGCCCCGAATTACGCAAAGAGCTGCTAGCCGAGCAAAGAACGTGGCTGAAGCAACGTGAAATTGAATGCAAGCTACGGGCGACTTCCGCTGCCCTTGATGCCAGCGACAACGACCGCGAAATCATTCGGCTGCAGTGCGAAATCGAAATGACCCAGCAACGCACGCAGGTGCTCAGAAACGTCCTCCTGAACGCCTCCTGACCTACTCGCTAAGCCCGCCCCCCCACCGCTGTCGGCGTACGCCGTAGGCGGGGGGGCTTTTGGGTCTGGCTGTGCCGCCACCCCGTCTGGCTTCGCCGCCCATCCCCCCCCCACCGGAGGGTATAAAAGCAGCGGGCGCGGGACATGCCCGACGCTGCGTGTAGGGCTCAATGGCGGCACGAGCCAATCCCCCACAAAAAAACCGCCCCTTCTGCCATAGAAGTAGGCGGTTTTTTTACGGCGCAGGGCGCGGCTTAAATCACCTTGGAATACCGCGCCGAAGTCTGGCGTTTTTCGCGTAGGTAGCGGTCAAACACCATGGCGATGGTGCGAATCAAAAACCGCCCCTTGGGGGTGACGGTAATCCACTCTTGGTCGATGGTCAGCATACCGGCTTCGGCATAGCGGGCGAGGTCGGCCAATTCTTCGGCAAAGTAGCTGGCAAACTCGATGCTGTGGACTTCTTCAATCGCCTGCATCGACAGGGCAAACTGACACATCAGCCGCTGAATTAAATTGCGCCGCAAAATATCATCGGCATTCAGCACCATGCCCCGCAAGATGGGGATATGGTTGTCGTCGAGGGCGGCGTAATATTCGTCCAGCGTTTTGACGTTTTGGCTGTAGCTAGGGCCTATCTTGCCAATCGCCGACACCCCCACGGCCACCAAATCATGGTCGGCATGGGTGGAGTAGCCTTGGAAATTACGCTGCAACCGCCCTTGTTTCAGCGCAATCGCCAAATCATCGGTGGGCAGGGCAAAGTGATCCATACCAATAAACACATAGCCTTCAGCGGCTAAGCGTTGCACCACGCTTTGCAAAATATCCAGCTTGACCTCGGCACTGGGCAGGTCGGCTTCAATAATCCGGCGTTGCGGCATAAACATGGTCGGCAGGTGGGCGTAGTTGTAAATCGCCAGCCGGTCAGGGCGCATCGCCAACACTTTGTCCACCGTGCGCATCACGCTGTCTACCGTTTGCAGCGGCAGGCCGTAAATCAAATCAACGCTGACCGACTTAAACCCTGCGGCGCGGGCGGTGTCGATGACCAAGCGGGTTTCTTCTTCGGTTTGGATGCGATTCACTGCCGCTTGCACCGCAGGCTCAAAGTCTTGCACCCCAACCGACATCCGGTTAAAACCCACGGAAGCCAGCAGGCGCACGGTTTCTGCCGTTACTTTGCGTGGGTCAATTTCAATCGAAAACTCACCCCCAGCGGCCAAGGTAAAGTGCTCGCGAATGCTGTCCATCAGCCGCGTCATTTGGCTATCGGACAAGAACGTGGGCGTGCCGCCGCCAAAGTGCAGTTGAACGACTTCGTGCTGGCCTTCGCCTAGCCCTGCGGCGTGGAGCGCGAGTTCTTTTTGGAGGTAGTGCAGATAGGTGTCGGCTTTGCTGCGGTCTTTGGTAATAACTTTATTGCACGCGCAGTAATAGCAAACGGTATTACAAAAGGGGAGATGCACATACAATGACAAAGGTTTGGTACTTGCCCCGATTTGACGTTGCGCCAGCCAATGTTGGTAGTCCGCTGCGGTAAAGCCGCCATGAAAACGGTCTGCCGTCGGATAAGACGTATAGCGCGGTCCATACCCATCCAGCTTTTCAATGAGTTCACGGTCAAATTCACACTGGGTTGGCGCGGTCAGCGCACTGGTAGCAATCATGAAAAAATCCTTTGGCGGGTTGCAGACTGTGCAGCAATCCGTTGAAATAGGGTTTGACGTGTATCAAACGAGCTAGCCTTGGCTGGTCGTCCTTACAATCAATATGCGAAGCACTATGACAGAAAATGCCCACTCTACGACCAATGCCCTCAAGGTTTCTTGCTCCAATTGCAGCCTGCGCGAGCTTTGCCTGCCTGTGGAACTTTCCCGTGAAGAAATGACGCAGCTTGATGCCGTAATTCGCCAATCCAGACGGTTAAAACGGGGCGAAGCCTTGTTTCGCTCTGGTGAAACTTTTAAATCTGTATTTGCCGTACGAACCGGCTTTTTTAAAACCTGTGTGGGTAGCCACGATGGGCGCGAGCAAGTCACCGGCTTTCACATGTCGGGCGAGCTGCTTGGTCTGGATGGCATCGCCGCCAATGCCCACGGCTGCAACGCCCTTGCCCTAGAAGACAGCGAAGTCTGCGAGCTGCCGTTCTCGCGGATGGAAAGCCTCGGACGGGACATCCCCAGCTTGCAGCACCACTTTTTTCGGCTGATGAGCCGCGAAATTGTCCGCGACCAATCGGTGATGTTGCTGCTGGGCAATATGAAAGCCGACGAACGACTGGCGGCTTTTTTGCTCAATTTGTCCCAGCGTTTTTCCACACGCGGCTTTGCGGCCAATGACTTTATTTTGCGGATGAGCCGCGAAGAAATCGGCTCGTTCTTGGGGCTAAAACTCGAAACCGTCAGCCGCACCCTGTCCCGCTTTCAGGCCAATGGCTGGATTACCGTCGAACACAAACACATTCAACTGATCCAGCCACCTGCCCTCAAGGCGATGATTTCCGGCTGCGCCAACCAACCCGCCGCCCACTAAGCCCCCCGTAGCCGCGCCCCATGCTCGGTTTTCGGTTCACGCTCTAGCAGGGTGCGCACCACTTCGGCGGGGGATTGCTGGTCAAACAACATGACATAGACCCCCTCAGCAATCGGCATATCCACCTGTGCCAACCGCGCCCGCCGCAGGGTTTCACGGGTGGTGGGCACGCCTTCGGCCACATGCCCCAAGGTGGCTAAAATTGCCGGCAGCGGTCGCCCTTCTGCCAGCAGCAACCCCACCTTGCGGTTACGCGACAAATCACCGGTGCAGGTCAGCATCAAATCCCCCAAGCCCGCCAAACCGGTCAAGGTGGGGGCTTGCCCCCCCAAAGCCACGGCCAAACGGGTGATTTCTGCCAAGCCGCGCGTCACCAAGGCAGCACGGGCGTTGTGCCCAAAGCCCAAGCCATCGGCCACCCCTGCGGCAATCGCCATCACGTTTTTAACCGCCCCGCCCACTTCCACCCCAACCAAATCCGCGTTGGCATACACCCGAAAATGCGGGGTGTGCAAAGCCAGTGCCACGCGCTCGGCAAAAGCGGCATCGGTGGCGGCCAGCACCACAGCGGTGGGCAAGCCCAGCGCGACTTCCCGCGCAAAGCTGGGGCCTGACAGCACACCACGCGGCACGCTGTCGGGCAGGGTTTCGGCGGCAACCTGATGGGGCAAGGCACCGGTCTCGGCCTCAAAGCCCTTGCACGCCCACACCACCGGCGGCGACCCAACTGCTGCCAGCCGTGCCAAGGTCGGGCGCAAACCCGCAATCGGCGTGACCACCAACACCAAATCGGCCTGCGCCGCGTGGTCAAAGTCTGCTGTGATGGCGAGGTTGGCAGGCAAAGGGCAGTCCGGCAGATAGCGGGTATTGCACCGCGCTGCCACCATTTGGGCGGCGTGGGCGGCATCCCGTGTCCACAGCGTCACCGCGTGCTGGCGGGCAAACGCCAACGCCAGTGCCGTTCCCCATGCCCCTGCACCCAGCACCGAGAGCTTCATGCCTTAAATCCGCTTGGCCAATTCAGCCGCCTTGCCGATGTAGCTGGCAGGGGTGAGTGCCAACAGGCGGTCTTTTTCTGCAGCGGGAATCGCCAGCTTGGCGATAAACACCGCCAGCGTTTCGCGGGTAATGCCGGCTTTGCCACGGGTCAGGTCTTTGAGCTGTTCGTAAGGTTTTTCGATGCCATAGCGGCGCATCACGGTTTGAATTGGCTCGGCCAGCAGTTCCCACGTCGCATCCAAATCAGTAGCCAAGGCAGCAGGGTTGATTTCCAGTTTGCCCAAGCCCCGCAGCAGGGCGGTCAAGCCCAGTTGGGTGTAGCCAAAGCCCACACCCATATTCCGCAGCACGGTGGAGTCGGTCAGGTCACGCTGCCAGCGGCTGAGCGGGAGCTTCTCGGCCAAGTGCCCCAAGATGGCGTTGGCCATGCCCAAATTGCCTTCGGAGTTTTCAAAGTCGATAGGATTGACCTTGTGCGGCATGGTGGAGCTGCCGACTTCGCCTTCTTTCAGGCGTTGCTTGAAGTAGCCCAGCGAGATATAGCCCCATACGTCACGGTCGAGGTCAATCAAGATGGTGTTAACGCGCATCATGGCTTGGAACAATTCGGCCATGTAGTCGTGCGGTTCGATTTGGATGGTGTAGGGGTTCCACGTCAGGTCCAGCCCTTCAACAAACCGCTTGCCCAAGCCTTCCCACGCCACGTCAGGGTAAGCCACCAAGTGGGCGTTAAAGTTACCCACCGCACCGTTAATTTTGCCCAGCATCGGCTGCGCGACGATTTGGGTGATTTGACGTTGCACACGGTAAGCCACGTTGGCGATTTCTTTGCCCAGCGTGGTGGGGGTGGCGGGTTGGCCGTGGGTGCGGCTCATCATCGGCACATCGGCGTATTGATGGGCGAGTTCGACCAAACGCGCCAATACGTCGTTGAGCTTAGGCAGCAACACGTCGTCCCGCGCGGCTTTGAGCATCAAGGCGTGGGACAGGTTGTTGATGTCTTCGCTGGTGCAGGCAAAGTGGATGAACTCACTGGCAGCCATGATTTCGACGTTGTTGGAGAAGGTCTCTTTGAGCCAGTATTCGATGGCTTTTACGTCGTGGTTGGTGCGGGCTTCAATGGCTTTGACGGCTTCGGCGTTTTCGACCGAGAACCCTGCAATCACGGCATCAATCTCGGCCAAGGTGGCTTCGGAGAACGGCGCGACTTCGGGAATGCCGACTTCGGCAGCCAAGGTCTTGAGCCATTCCAGCTCGACCTTGATACGGGCTTTCATCAGGCCGTATTCGGAGAACACGGGGCGCAAGGTTTCGGCTTGCCCTGCATAGCGGCCATCCAAAGGGGACAAAGCGGTCAGAACGTTGAGACTCATCACAATAGGCATCCTAAAAAAGCGAACAAACAGAACAGAAAAAAGGGGGGCATAGACTGCACCAAAGGGGATTACATGCCGGGCATCATGCCCTTCATGCCCCGCATCAGCTTGGCCATGCCGCCCTTGCTAAATTGCTTCATCATCTTTTGGGTTTCTTCAAATTGCTTTAGCAGGCGGTTGACCTCTTGCACCGACACGCCCGACCCTGTGGCAATCCGCCGTTTGCGGCTGGCTTTGAGCAGCTCCGGCTTGCGGCGTTCTTCGGGGGTCATGGAATTGATAATGCCCTCAATCCGCGCCACCGATTTATCGGCCTGCGCCCCTTCAATCCCTTTGGCCATCTGCCCGATTTGCCCTGGCATTTTTTCCATCAGGCTGGCCATGCCGCCCATTTTTTTCATCTGCTGAATTTGGGATTTAAAGTCTTCGAGGTCAAAACCTTTGCCCGCCTTGAGCTTTTTGGCCATTTTGACGGCTTCGTCTTGGTCGATGCCTTTTTGCACATCTTCAATCAACGACAGCACATCGCCCATGCCCAAAATACGGCTTGCCATCCGCTCGGGGTGGAACGGCTCTAGGCCGGTGAGTTTTTCACCCACGCCGATAAACTTAATCGGCTTGCCGGTGACATGGCGCACCGACAACGCTGCCCCGCCGCGAGAATCCCCGTCCAGCTTGGTCAGAATCACGCCGGTAAGGGGCAGGGCTTCGTTAAAGGCTTGGGCGGTATTGACCGCGTCTTGCCCCTGCATGGCATCCACCACAAACAGGGTTTCGATGGGATTTAAGGCGGCGTGCAGGGCTTTGATTTCCGCCATCATGGCTTCGTCAATCGCCAAACGACCCGCAGTATCGACAATCAGCACATCGTGAAAATGCCGCTTGGCGTGGTCGAGCGCGGCACGGGCAATCTCAACCGGCTTTTGGCTGGGGTCAGACGGAAACCAATCCACGTCTACTTGAGTGGCGAGGGTTTGCAGCTGGTCAATCGCGGCGGGACGGTAAACGTCGCACGAGACCAGCAGGATTTTCTTCTTTTGGGTTTCTTTCAGCAGCTTGGCGAGCTTACCCGCTGTGGTGGTTTTACCCGCCCCTTGCAAACCGGCCATCAGCACAATCGCGGGCGGGACGGCGGCGAGATTCAGCGCGTCGTTTTTTTCACCCATCAGCTTAATCAGCTCTTCGTTGACCACCCCGACCACGGCTTGCCCTGGGGTTAAGCTGCCCACCACGTCTTGACCCGCTGCACGCTCTTTGACTTGGTTCACAAAAGCTTTGACCACGGGCAAGGCCACGTCGGCTTCGAGCAAGGCCATCCGCACTTCGCGCATGGCATCTTTGATATTGTCTTCGGTCAGCCGCGCATGGCCGCGCAGCGTTTTAATCACGCCAGAAAGGCGCGAGGTAAGGTTGTCCATCATAGTTGTTGGCTGCTCCGCCTTGCTTATCCGTTTTACGCGGCTGGGCGGCACGCGAAGGCGTGGGCGAAATGGCAGCGTTTAAACGGATTGGTGTATGCTTCGAGAAAGGCGTTATTTTAGCAGAATGCGTGTAAAACTCGCCTTTTCCGATACGCGTTGACCCCGAGGCACGATGGAGGGCAGCCCGCGTAGAAATAACACTGCCCCCCACCCGCCTCCCCTCCCCCTCGATAGCCACCCCATGACTTTGCCAATTGCCACCCTTGCCCTTTGGCTCGCCGTTGCCGCCTACCTCAGTTTGTCTTGGCATTTTATTGCCCATGCACGCGGCAAGCCGGTGATACCCCGTTGCGTCCGTAACGAACACGCCCTTATCGGGCTGGCCTTGGCGGGGCATTTTGTGTCGTTAATCGCCCAGAGCGAAAACGGCTTGCTGTCGTTTGGCGTGGGGCACGCGCTGTCGATGGTGATGTGGCTGACGGTGTTGATGTACTGGACGGCAAGTTTCTTCTACTCGCTAGAAGGCTTACAGGCGTTTTTGATGCCGATGGCGGTCATTGGGCTGTTGGCGGCCTGGCTGCTCCCCCCAGCGCACACGCTGTATAACTTGCAGCAACCCACCGTGCTGCTGCACATCGGCGTATCGCTGGCGGCATATAGCCTGCTGCTGGTGGCTGCCACCCTCGCCATGCTGATGGCGGTACTCGACCACGCCCTGCACGCCAAGCGTTTCTCCCCGATTATTCGCCAACTGCCCCCCCTGCTCTCGCTAGAAAAACTGCTGTTTCAGGTGCTGGGCGTGGGCTTTGTCTTGCTGACCTTAACCGTATTCTCGGGGGCGTTCTTTTCCGAGCACCTGTTTGGCAAGCCCTTTACCTTCTCGCACAAAACGGTGTTCTCGCTGGCGGCATGGGGCATTTTTGCCGGTCTGCTGTGGGGACGTGTCCGCCACGGCTGGCGGGGGCGGCTGGCGATACGCTGGACGTTGACCGGCTTTGGCTTTTTGCTGCTGTCGTATATGGGCAGCAAGGTGGTGTTGGAGCTGCTGTTGGGGCGGTGAGGGTTTGGCGGTGAGTCCCCGCTGATGATGGATGGGCTCTGGCGGTGAGTCCCCGCCACGACTGGTGGCAGCGGGGCTTAGTCGTGATGCCCCGCCACTGGTCGCCCGCCCCGCTGCATGGGGTTTGGCTTTTACTCCCCTCCTTCCGAAGCTAATCTATGCACACATTTTGTTATGATCTCTGCGGTCA
>CALMOJ010000177.1 GCA_937871815.1 uncultured Neisseriales bacterium | reverse complement strand
CGAATCAGCCGCGCGGGCTGCTGGTGACGCGCCAACCAATGCGCCACCGATTCATCGACTGGCAAGCGATAGTTCACCCGCTTCAACGCCAGCAAAGCCCGCAGCCAGTGTCCCCGCTCGGCCCACGTCAGCCCGCGTGCGTGCAACAGGCCACAGATTTGGTTGAACGGGGCAGGCAAGCGGGGAAGCTGCAAGCAAAATTCCCCAGCCATTTCGAGCCGTTGAGGCAGGCGGAGCAAGGCGGTATCAGGATTCACCCCGACCGTGTGCATCAAGGCCAAGCTGCGGTGATACGCGCCAATCAGCAGGTGCTGGCCGTTATCCCAACCGACCTGCCCTGCAACCGTGACCCGCCGTGCTCGCCCGCCCAGCACCCGTCCGGCTTCAAACACCGTGATGGCAAGGTCAGGGGTCGCCTGTGCCAAAGTGACCGCCGCCGCCATGCCCGCCCAGCCGCCGCCCACCACCGCCACACGGCGGGGCTTCATACGGGGGGCTTGCCCGATACCCATGTTTTCCATGCCAGCCACAGCTTGCGGATGGGGGTGAGCGAAGTCCGCTGGTTGAGCACTTTTTGCGCCCCATCACGGCGAATTTCATCCAGCGTAGTGCGGTAAATGGCGGCCATCATCAGCCCTGGACGCTGGGCTTTGCGGTCAGCGACGGGGAGGTGGGCAAAGGCTTGGCGGTAGAACTGTTCGGCACGGTCAATTTGAAATGCCATCAACGCGGCAAAGGCATCGCTTTCGCGGCAGGCGAGGATGTCGGCGGCGGGGACATTGAACTGTTCGAGGTCCTCTACCGGCAGGTAAATCCGCCCGCGCCGTGCATCTTCGCCCACATCGCGGATGATATTGGTGAGCTGGAAGGCAATGCCGAGGTCGTGGGCGTATTTCAGCGTTTCGCGCTCGGTGTAGCCAAAGATTTGGGCACACAACTGCCCCACGACCCCTGCCGCCCGATAGCAGTAGAGCTGCAAATCTTTGAAGGTGGCGTAGCGGGCGTGGTCGAGGTCCATTTCCATGCCATCGATGATTTCCGCGAACAGGTTTTGCGGCAGGTCGAGTCGGCCAATATGCGGGGCGAGGGCTTGGGTGACGGGATGTTGGGGCGTGCCGGCGTAGAGTGCCGCCAGCTCGGTGCGCCACCATGCCAGCTTGGTGCGGGCAATGCGTTCATCGCTGCATTCGTCCACCACATCATCGACTTCACGGCAAAAGGCGTAAAGCGCGGTCACGGCACGGCGGCGGTCTTCGGGCAAGAATCGAAAGCTGTAATAAAAACTAGAGCCGCTTTTTGCGGCTTTATCTTCGCAGTATTGGTCGGGTGTCACGCGGGGGAGTCCTTGGGGGGCGGAGAATGGTTGCGCATCGCCATTTTGTGGCGGGGCGTTTGTGGGTAGGTTAGCGAATACAGCGAGGGCGTGTCATCAAGCCAAGGGTCGTGCGTACGCTCGGTGAGCATTACCGAGGTGCAATGCGCCCAAAGTACAGCGTTCAAACTCAATCAACCCGTCTGTTTCGGGGCATTTCAACTGCCGCGTAGATCGGGAACGCTCCGAACGCTTTGTCGGGTTGAAACCCGACCTACGTTTGGCGGTGATATTTACGCCAAACCAGCCCATTGTGCGTACCCCATCAAACATTTTACCGTCGCGGGTTTAGGGCAGCAAAAAGCCCCCTTGGGTCAAAACGACCAGCACAAGGGGGCTTTGCCGCATTAAGGCTTAGGCGGCGGAGGGGGCGGATTGACGATGGGCTTGGCCGGCACCGGCGTCATCGGCTTGGGCGTAGCCGGCGAGGCCGCGTTGTCGCCTGGCGCAGGCGGCGGCTTCAGCGACGGGTCGTTGATAATCGACAACACCCGCCCCAATTCGCCTTCTTGGGCTTGGGCGATGCTGTGCGGCTTACCGGCGTTGATATTGCGCAACACGCTTTCTAGCTCGGGGTCAGGGCGGCCGGCATCAGGGTCTGGGGGGTCGCCGCGTGGGGGGCGGTCGTTGGTCTTTTTGCTGCTGCTCTTGTCCTTGCCACCGTCTTTGCTATCAGCGGTTTTTACGGGGTCGGGCGGGGGTGCCATGAGCGGCAAGTTGTTTTTAGTCATGTATTCGCTCATGCCCTTCCAACCGCTATACACCTGAGCACGGTCGGCTTCGGGGTGGCGAATATAGCACTCCTCTAGGGAGCGACCGGTTTGGCGGCAGCCCGCGCCAATGGCTTCGTTGGCATCGCGGTTCAGGCCGGAAACATTACCGACCCAGTTGCAACCTGACAGCACAAAGGCACAGGTTAAAGGCAGAAAGACGCGCATGGTGCTCACCTTTGCGGTTGTTGCTGGTTAAGTTCGACAATATTGCCAGACCGGCCCCGACTGTCTGCCCCCATCCAATACAAAAAGGCGGGCAGAATGGTTTCGACCGGCGGCACTTCGATTTTGGCTTCACCTGGGTGGGTGCGCACCCGTTGCGGCGACTGCACCGGCCCCGGAATCAGCAGGTTAATGCGGAGGGAAGGCTGATCGTCCCACTCGCTGGCTGCAATATTAACCCAGTGCGACAAGCCTGCGTGAGAGACCGCAAACCCACCCCAGTAAGCCTTGGGATGCACACCGTGCGCCTCGCCCACCGCAATCACCGACGCATCGGCAGACCGCTTGAGCAAAGGCAGGCAGGCGCGGGTCAGCGCGGCAGGGGCGGCGGTGTTAATACGGAACTGGTTCAGCCATTCGTCCAGCGTTTGGTTGACCAAAGGCGACAGCGCGTAGAAGTGCGAAGCGCAATGCACAATCCCATCCAGCCCGCCGAGTTCTTGGTAGATTTTAAGGGCAACGGCATCCATATCGCTATCGCTGGCGGTCAGCAAATCAAACGGGATGGCGGCAGGCTCTGCGCCGCCTTGCGCCAAAATCTCGTCGTACACCGCTTCGAGTTTTTTGACGTTTCGGGCCAGCAGCACAACGGTTGCGCCGTGGCGGGCATAGGCTAAGGCAACCGCCCGCCCCACACCTTGGCTCGCGCCGGTAACCAAAATGGTGCGCCCTGCCAAAAGGTCAGGCGCGGCTTGATAGTCAGAAAAAGGATTCATGGTGTCCGTCTAGTGATTTTTGTCGTGCAATGCTTTGAATTTAAACCATTTGCAACCCGACCCAACGTGCCAAGCCTACCTTGATGGCAAGCGGCGTGGTGGTATGGCATACGCGTGGCGGGGCAAGTCTAGCGCAACACCCTGCCTAATCGCCAGTCGGGCAACATGGGATGGAGGACGTGACCAGCGGTGCAGCCACAGCATCGTCTCCCCCGCTCAGCGGCAAACAAGTGGCAAAATAGGCGTTTTCTCCCCCTCCAGAAAGACGCGTGCCCATGTCCACAGTGTCTATTTGCCAACAGTGCGGCGCGTGTTGCGCGGCGTTTCGGGTCACGTTTCATGGCTCGGAGCTAGAAAGCCAAGGCGGGCGCGTGCCCGATGGCTTGGCCGACCACGAAACCGGCGACCTCTACCAGCTACGCGGCACTGACTACGCCCGTCCGCGCTGTGCCGCCTTGTGTGGCACGCTGGGCGAATCGGTGTGGTGTGGCATTTACGCTGAACGGCCTTCACCCTGCCGCGAATTTGGCGCACGGGCTGATTTTGGGGTGTTTGAAGCCGCCTGCCACCGTGCCCGTTCACGCAATGGCTTGCCGCCCTTGCCAGAGGCCTGAAAAGCCACGCGGCGGCTTAAAATTTACAAGCACCGGCTGGCAGCGGTATCCTTTGTGCCGACTTAATCGTAAGTGCCCGTTCAAAATCTGCGCCGCTTAGGCTACCACTGCACCAAAGAGCCCTCATCAAACCGGATCACCGCAGCATCTACTACACAGCGGGGGATTCGGTACAGCACACTTGGGGCGGCTTTTGTCGTGCCAGATTTTGAACCGGCACTTACCCCCCCTTTATTTTTCACAATCACGCATAACGGAGTTCCCCCATGTCGATGGCAGATCGCGATGGTTTCATTTGGTTTGACGGCAAACTCGTGCCTTGGCGCGAAGCCACCACCCACGTCCTGACCCACACCCTGCACTATGGTATGGGCGTATTTGAAGGCGTGCGGGCTTACGAAACCGCGCAAGGTCCGGCCATTTTCCGCCTGCAAGACCACACCGACCGCCTGTTCCGCTCGGCGCACATCTTGGGCATGAAGCTCCCGTTCGGCAAAGAAGAGATTAACGCCGCGCATCTGGCGGTGCTGAAAGAAAACGGTCTGAAGTCTGGTTATTTCCGCCCGATGGCTTTTTATGGCTCGGGCAAGCTGGGCGTGGCACCGAAAAAAGACGACGTGCAAGTGATTGTGGCCGCGTGGCCGTGGGGCGCGTATCTGGGCGAAGATGCCCTAGAACAAGGCATCCGTGTTAAGACCAGTTCGTTTACCCGCCACCACGTCAACATCACCATGTGCAAAGCCAAAGCCAACGGCAACTACATGAACTCCATCTTGGCCAATAACGAAGCCACCGCAGACGGCTACGACGAAGCCCTGTTGCTGGACGTAGAAGGCTATGTCGCCGAAGGCTCGGGCGAGAACATCTTCATTATCCGCAAGGGCAAGCTCTACACCCCCGACCTGACCAGCGCGCTCGAAGGCATTACCCGCGACACCGTGGTGACCATCGCCCAAGAAATGGGGCTGCAAATCATCGAAAAACGCATTACCCGCGATGAAGTCTACACCGCAGACGAAGCGTTCTTTACCGGCACAGCAGCAGAAATCACCCCGATCCGTGAGCTGGACCGCCGTCAAATTGGCGAAGGCAAACGCGGGCCGATTACCACCGAAATCCAAGCACGCTACTTTGCCTGTGTGAAGGGCGAGGATAAGAACCATACCGACTGGCTGACCTTCGTCCGCTAGATCGTAAACCGGTTCTAAGAACCGGTTCACAGTCTGCGATGCGCGGATGCGCTACCCGCTTGGCGCACCCGCGCCGTGCCGCAGCCTGAACCGCCTCGGCAGGGGGCGTGCCCCCTTTCTCGATAATTTCTCTGACAGAGACGACCCATGAGCACCCTTCAAGAAAACCGTTCCCGCCAAATTACCGTGACCGGTGATGACCTGCCGCTGCACTGCCCCATGCCCAATATGGTGAGCTGGAACCAGCATCCCCGCGTGTATCTGCCCATCGCAGCCCAAGGCGGTACCGCCCTGTGCCCCTACTGCGGCACCCACTACACCCTGACCGGTGAAGTGAAATCGCACCACTGATTGTGTGTAGGCAAGCCCCTGTTTGACTAGGGAATGAAAGGTGCGGCTTGGGTCGCACCTTTTCGTCTTTGTGTTGGTCTGTTTTTTTGGAATCCCCCATGCCTGCGATGCGCCAAATTTTGGTTGTTGCCCCCACTTGGGTCGGCGATGCAGTAATGGCCGAGCCCCTCTATGCCCGTTTGGCAGAACGCCACCCTGGGGTCGCCATTGATATTTTTGCCCCAGACTGGACGCTTCCCTTGGCGCGGCGCATGGCTTCGGTGCGGGCAGGCATTGCCAATCCCTTTGGGCATGGGGCTTTGCGGCTGCGTGACCGCTACCGCTTGGGCAAATCCTTGGCGGCTACCGGCTACGACCAAGCCATTGTGCTGCCCAATTCGCTCAAATCCGCGCTGATTCCCTTTTTTGCAGGCATTCCGCTGCGGACGGGGTTTGTCGGGGAAGGGCGGTATGGCCTACTCAACGATGCCCGCCGGCTAGACAAAGCCGCCCTACCCACCATGCTGGGTCGGTTTTGCGCCTTGGCAGAAGAGGCCGGCCAGCCGCCGCCCTTAGCGCAACGTTTTCCACGGCTGGTCGTTTCGGCAGCCAACCAAGCCGCTGCCCGCCGCACCTACGGCCTTAGCGACAGCCGCCCCATTGTGGCGTTTTGTCCGGGTGCAGAGTACGGCGAAGCCAAACGCTGGCCCGCCCGCCACTTTGCCACCCTCGCCCGTCATTGGGTCGCCAAAGGCTGGCAGGTGTGGGTGTTTGGCTCGGCCAAAGATGCCGCCGTGGGCGGGCAAATCGTCAGCCTAGGCGGCGAAGGCGTGACCAGCCTCTGTGGCCGCACCAGCCTAGACCAAGCCATTGATTTATTGGGATTAGCCAGCGCGGCGGTGTGCAATGACTCAGGGCTGATGCACATTGCCGCCGCCCTCAATGTGCCGTTGGTCGCGCTGTACGGCTCGTCCAGCCCTGGCTTTACCCCCCCGCTCACCGACAAAGCACAGATAGCCTCGCTTAACCTTGATTGCAGCCCGTGCTTTGAACGCACCTGCCCTCAGGGGCACTTAAACTGCCTCAACCACCTCACCCCCGACCAAGTGTGGGTCAGCATCGACCGCTTGCCCATCCAGATGAAGCCTGACTGAACCCCTTATGAGCCCACCCGCCTCCGTCCAGCCCCCAGCCTCTAACCGCCGTGCCGAATTGGTTCGGGTGGCTGCGCGGCTATTTCGTGACCAAGGCTACGAGCGCACCACCGTGCGTGACATCGGTCGCGCCGTCGGCTTGCAGTCTGGCAGCCTGTTTTACCATTTCCGCACCAAAGAAGAGATTTTGGTCGCGGTCATGGCCTTGGGCATTACCGCCACCACCGAACGGCTGGCCGCTGCACTGGCGCAAGCCGCCACCCCACGCGACAAAGTCGCCACCCTGATTCGGGTACACCTCAACTCCCTGCTCGGCGAAAACCAAGCCGCCCTCGAAGTGATGCTCTACGAATGGCGCAGCGTGTCCGAAGCCCAACGCCCCGGCCTGATTGTGCTGCGTGACCGCTACGAAGCCCTGTGGCAAGCCGTTCTCGACGAAGCCGCCGCCGCTGGGCTGGTCAAGCCCGAAACCCGCCTGTTGCGCCGCATGTTGCTAGGCAGCTTGCATTGGTCGGTGCAGTGGTTTCGGCAAGAAGGCCGCTACAGCGTGGACGAGCTGGCTGAGCACATGATTGCCATGATTTTGATTTGATTGATTTGAGAACCCCATGACCTCTTTGCAAACCCTCCTGAATGACCGCGTCTGCGCCGCCCTCACGGCTGCCGGTTGCCCCGAAGCCTCTGCCAGCCTGCAACTGGCCTCCCGCCCTGAGTTTGGCGACTACCAAGCCAACGGGGTAATGGCCGCCGCCAAAGCCCGTAAAACCAACCCACGTGCCCTCGCCGAAACGGTGTTAAGCCACTTGGACTTGGCGGGCATTGCCAGCAAAGTCGAGATTGCAGGGCCGGGCTTTATCAATATTCACCTCGACCCTGCCTTTGTCGCCACACGGGTACACGCTGCCTTGGCCGATGCCAAGCTGGGCGTTGCCCCCCAAACGCCGCAACAAAAGGTGATGGTCGAATACTCCTCGCCCAACCTTGCCAAAGAGATGCACGTCGGGCATTTGCGCTCCACCATCATCGGCGATGCCTTGGTGCGGGTGCTGGCCTTTTTGGGGCATGAAACCGTACGCGGCAACCACGTCGGCGATTGGGGCACCCAGTTTGGGATGTTGACCGCCTATCTGGTCGAAACCCAACAAACCGGCCAGACCGATGTCGCCCTCAACGACCTAGAAGGCTTTTACCGCCAAGCTAAAATCCGGTTTGACGAGAGCGAAGACTTTGCCAACCGTGCCCGTGATTACGTGGTCAAGCTGCAAGGCGGCGATGCCGAAATCCGCCAGCTCTGGGCACAGTTTGTCGCCGTCTCGCTGACCCATTGCGAAGCGGTATACCGCAAGCTGGGGGTCAGCCTGACGCGGGATGATGTGCGGGGCGAATCGGCCTATAACGCTGATTTGCCGGTCATCGTCAGCACCCTGCGTGACCAAGGCCTGCTGACTACAAGCGAAGGGGCACAAGTGGTCTTTTTGCCCGAATTCAAAAACCAAGAGGGCGAGCCGATGGGGGTCATCGTCCAGAAAAAAGACGGCGGCTTCCTCTACACCACCACCGACCTTGGGGCGGTGCGTTATCGCCATACCACGCTGGGCTTGGACCGTGTGCTGTATGTGGTTGATGCCCGTCAAAGCCTGCACTTTGCCCAACTGTTTACCATTTGCCGCTTGGCAGGCTTTGCGCCAACGCCGATGCAGCTTGAGCACATTGGCTTTGGCACGATGATGGGGGAAGACGGCAAGCCGTTTAAGACCCGCACCGGCGGCACGGTTAAGCTGGTAGACCTGCTGGACGAAGCCGAAGAACGTGCTTTCGCGCTGGTCAACGAAAAAAACCCCACGCTATCCGACGCTGACAAACGCCAAATCGCCCAAGTCGTGGGAATCGGCGCGGTGAAATACGCCGACCTGTCCAAAAACCGCAACAGCGACTATGTGTTTAACTGGGACCAGATGCTGGCGTTTGAAGGCAACACCGCGCCGTATCTGCAGTACGCCTATGCCCGCGTGGCGGGGCTGTTCCGCAAAGTAGACAACTACGATGCTACCGCCGCCGTGGTGCTGACCGAGCCCGCCGAAAAAGCCCTTGCCGTGGCCTTGGCACAGTTGGCGGATGTGCTGCATAGCGTGGCACGCGAAGGCTATCCGCATTATCTGTGCCAATATCTTTACCACGTTGCTACACTGTTTATGCGTTTTTACGAGGCGTGCCCCGTGCTGAAGAGTAAAGGCAGTGTGCGGGCTTCACGCTTGCAATTGGCCAAGCTGACGGCTAATACACTCAAGACGGGTTTGGATTTGCTGGGGATTGGGGTGTTGGAAGCGATTTAAGCCCGCCCAAGGTCGCGTGCCGTGCTTGCACGGTGCGGGTTGACGGCACATGACGGGGGTTCTTAGAGCCTGTCCACGATCTGCGATACTCGGGTGATCCTGCGTTGAAATTC
>CALMOJ010000176.1 GCA_937871815.1 uncultured Neisseriales bacterium | reverse complement strand
TTGGTGGTGATTTGTATTGGCGGGCTGATTGACGGCAACGTGCCGTTAAAGCTGGCCGAAGCCTTGGGTCGTGTTGCCCCCGAAACCCGTGATATTCCCCAAAACCAAGTGCCCGAGAAAAGCCGCCTCAGTACCGGCAATATTTCGTTTCGCGGCAACGTTACCGTGCCCGAAAACAGTTCGGCAGATGTGGTGTTTCTGAATGCTGGACGCGGCTATTTTGTCCAAGAGCTGCCGTTTGTGGTGTCGCTGAAAAAATTCCACATTGAGCACTACAGTACGGGGATGCCCAAGCTGTTCGCCAGTGATTTGGTGATTACCGATAAAGCCACCGGCAAAATCCAAGAAGCCACGGTGAAGGTGAATCATCCGCTGCTGGTCGATGGCGTGGCCATTTATCAGGCCAGCTTTGGCGATGGCGGCTCCCCTCTGACCTTCAAGGCATGGAACTGGGAGCTACCCAACGGCGCACCGCAAACTCTGCAAGCCAAGTCGATGAACGCCCAGCCTTTGCGGGTCAATGGCCAAGATTATCAGCTCGAATTTGGCGACCTTCGCACCTTTAACATCGAAAAAGTAGAGGCTAAAAACGCGGCGATGTCGGTCAACAAAACTTTTGCCGATGCGATGAGCGCGGCAGGCAAAGTGACGCATGAAAAGCAGCAGCGCAACCTCGGGCCTTCCATCACCTTCAAGCTGCGCGACAAACAAGGGCAGGCGCGTGAGTTCCACAGCTATATGGCACCGATGACCCTAGAAGGGCGTAGCTATTTGGTGACCGGTGTGCGGCGTGAGGTCGGTGAGCCGTTTGGCTACCTGCGTTTGCCTTTGGATGCCGACGGGCAGATTGATGGCTTTATGCGCCTGCGTGCCGCCTTGAACGACCCCAAAATCCAAGCAGAAACCGCCCGCCGTGTGGCGCAAGATGCCAAAGCCGCAGGGGCGATTGGTGCCAATGTGCAAGCCGGATTTGAAGACAGCGTAAAGTGGGTGCTGGCTAAATTTAGCGAAGGCGGTTTTGGCGCACTCGAAGCCTTTTTGGAGGCCAAAGTGCCCGCCGATAAGCGGCAAGAGGTGGCGCAGACGTATATCAAGCTGGTGCAAGGCTCGGTGGGGCAAGTCGATACCTTGGCGCGTGCCCAAGCCGGTTTGCCTGCCTTGCCGATGACCGAGGCACGCTATCGCTTCTTGCTCGATTGTTTGGTGGGGATAGGCGGCGCGACCGATTACGGCTCCCCCGTCTTTTTGCAGATGACCGGCTTTGACGAGGTGAAAGCCTCCGGCCTGCAAATCACCCGTTCCCCAGGCAAAAATATCGTTTACCTTGGTGCGTTACTGATGGTGCTGGGGATTTTTTGCATGTTTTATATTCGTGAGCTGCGGCTTTGGGTGCGGCTCTCGCCCCATTCGGTGCGCGTGGCCATGGCTTCTAATCGCAAAACGCTGGATTTGGCCGAGACGTTCTCGCGCCACCAAGATGCACTTTCGACATTGGCAAAGGGGAAGTAATGGAATGGGTTGAAGCACAAGGCGGTAGTTTGGCCGTTGTTCGCCGTCCTACGGCATCGCTGTGGCTGTATGCCGCGTTGACTGTAGCAGCAGCGGGTGTGGCACTGTCGCGCTATGGTCATGCGATGGATGGCTACGAGCAGGCCATTTTGCTGGGCTCGACATTGGGGCTGTTGGCACTGGGGGCATTTTGGCCCGCGCTACGCTGGTTTTTTCCCTTGGTTGGGGCGGTGGCCTTGGCCGGTATCGGGCTGTATGACGGCGATTTGGCGCGGGGGCAGGTGTCGTTTGGTCTGCGCTTTTTGCTGTCGAGTCAGTCGGCGATTATGTGGATGTGTACGCTGTTTGTGTTGGCCACCGGCGTGTATTGGCTGGGCTTGCTCCGCCGCTCGGCTTTTATCAACAAGGTGGGCAGCGGCCTGACGTGGGCGGCCTGTGTGATGGGCTTGGCTGGCTTGGGGGTGCGCTGGTACGAAAGCTATTTAATTGGCGTGGATGTCGGGCATATTCCGGTGTCTAACCTGTACGAAGTGTTTGTGCTGTTTTGCCTGATTACCGCGCTGATGTATCTCTACTACGAAGCCCTCTACGCCGCCCGTCAAATGGGGGCTTTTGTGCTGCTGGTGATTAGTGCTTCGGTGGGGTTTATTGCGTGGTATGCCCTAGACCGCCAAGCCCATGAAATTCAACCGCTGATTCCCGCGCTGCAATCGTGGTGGATGAAAATTCATGTGCCTGCCAACTTTGTTGGCTACGGGGCGTTTGCCCTTTCGGCCATGCTGGGGGTGGCTGAGTTGCTGGCACGGCGTGGCATACTTGCTGACCGCCTGCCCAAGCCCGACGTGCTGGATGAGGTGATGTATAAGGCCATCGCGGTGGGTTTCTTGTTCTTTACCATTGCCACGATTTTGGGCGCGATGTGGGCGGCAGATGCGTGGGGCGGTTACTGGAGCTGGGACCCGAAAGAAACGTGGGCCTTGATTGTGTGGCTAAACTACGCCGCGTGGTTGCACGTCCGCCAAGTCAAAGGCTGGCGGGGGGATGTGTTGGCGTGGTGGGCGGTGATTGGCCTGTTTGTCACCAGCTTCGCTTTCTTGGGGGTGAATATGTTTCTGACGGGGCTGCATTCCTACGGTGCGTTGTAAATTGTAAGAAGCTGTTTACGATCTACGAGATTCGGGTGGTTCTGCGTTGAAATTCGCAAAAAGCGGCGTGTGGATTCAAGTCCAACGCCGCTTTTTTTGCGAATTTCGCCTTGGCAACCCCTGCGCCATTGAGATCGTAAACAGGCTCTTAGCGCATGGGTGAGCAATCACGCGGCTTGCAGAACAGCACGGTTTCTTCCGCGTGGATGGTGTAGTGGTCGAGGTAAAAGTCATAAAACGGAAATTCCTTGGCGATAAATGCCGGAATATCTACGAAATCTTCGTTGCGGTGGTAAAGCGAAATCGCCAGCTTAGGGCGGTAGGTTTGGATAATATGTCGCGCTCCTTTGAGGGCGGCCAGCTCTGAACCTTCGATGTCCATTTTGATAAAGTCGATGCGCGGGGCGTGCCCTTGTTGTTGCGCACTGCGTACAAAATCATCCAAGGTCACCATGGGGAGGATATGTTCGTTGCCGGCAATGCAGAAGCCAGGCGCAGCATCGGGTGAAGTGGTTGAAATGGTACGTTTCAAATCCGTGGTCGTGTCGCTGACCGCCCAAGGGTAGAGGTGAATATTGCTAAACCCATTTTGGCGGGCATTCAACTCTGCCGCAGCGAGATGTTGAGGCAGCGGGTCAAAGGAATAGACCGCCCCTTGCTCGCCAACGGCACAAGCAAATGCAATTGCGGTATCACCAAAACAGGCACCTGCATCAATAACGTGGTCGCCGACTTCGGGCTGGATACGAATCCCGTCGCGTGCAAAGAAATAAGACCGTTTGAGAAAGGTGTAGGCAATATTGGCCCACCATAAATCGAGCGATAAATTTTTGCCCAAGAACGGTACCGCTTCGTAGTGCTGAATCTGACCCAATAACCCCGATGTAGGAAGTTGAGATGCGCCCCGATGAAAAGGCGTGACCTGTGCGGCGAGGGTTTGTTCTTGCGCCCAGTTGAGGTCAGGGAAAATTTGGACATGCAGATGCCCGAGTAGGCGATAAAGCACCAGTTGGGTAAAAAGTTGGCGTGAGGCATCGTCTGCAAAGCGCGACCATGTGGCGTGGAAGCCCGCATGGTGTTGGACAAAATAAGCCAAATACGCTGCGTGCTTACCTGTATCAATTCCCGCTGAGCGATCAACGCCATCATAGGAATAGCGTACATAGTCGTAGTTGTCTTGCGTACCTTGGTGCGCCATTCGGTAGAAGGCCTCTAGCATTTTGTGCAAAAACGTGGCTTTGTTCATCGTGACAATCCCTATGGTGGCGGTTGAATATGGCTATATGGATATACCGTAAGTGTTCGACACTTGTCCACTCGCCCCCTTCCCCCCTCTGCTGCCATCGGGCATCATCCAAGGTTGATGATTTTCGCCCCTTTGGAGCTTCCCCCATGGATGTAAAAGCCTATATGTACGACTTGGGTCGCGCAGCACGCGCGGCCAGCTATGCCTTGGCCAAAGCCGACACCAATACCAAAAACCGTGCACTGCACGCCATGGCCGATGCCTTGGTGCGTGATACGGCGGTGCTGGTCGCCGCGAACGAAGCCGACCTTGCCGCAGCCCGTGAAGCCGGACTCGCGCCTGCCATGCTTGACCGCCTGACTTTGGATGCCAAGGGCGTGGCGCAAATGGCCGAAGGGCTGCGCCAAATTGCTGCGCTGCCTGACCCTGTGGGCGAAATGAGCGACTTTGCTTACCGGCCTTCTGGTATCCAACTGGGCAAAATGCGGGTGCCGCTGGGGGTGGTGGGCATTATTTACGAAGCACGTCCTAACGTGACCGCTGATGCGGCTGGGCTGTGCCTCAAATCAGGCAACGCCACCATCTTGCGTGGCGGCAGCGAAGCCATTCGCAGCAATCAAGCCATTGCTGCGTGCGTCAAAGAAGGTCTTGTCGCAGCGGGCTTGCCCGAAAGTGCGGTGCAGGTGATTGAAACCACCGACCGCGCGGCGGTGGGCGAACTGATTACCATGAGCCAGTTTGTCGATGTGATTGTGCCGCGTGGGGGCAAAGGGCTGATTGCCCGTGTCAGCCAAGAAGCTCGCATCCCCGTGATTAAGCACTTGGATGGCAATTGCCATGTGTATGTGGATTTTGATGCTGATTTGGTCAAGGCAGGGCGGATTGCCGATAACGCCAAAACCCAGCGGTATGGCACCTGCAACACCATGGAAACCCTGCTGGTGCATAAATTTGTCGCCCCGCAATTTTTGCCGGTGATTGCGGCGATTTACATCACCAAGGGCGTGGAGCTGCGGGGCTGTGATGCGTCGCGTGCCATTATCGGCAACGACCGTGTGACCTTGGCCACCGAAGAAGATTGGTTTACCGAGTACGCTGCCCCCATTGTGGCCATTAAGGTTGTGGATGACGTGGATGCCGCGATGGCGCACATCAACCACTATGGCAGCCACCACACCGATGCCATCGTCACCGAAAACTACACCACCGCGCGGCGGTTCTTGCGTGAAGTGGATTCAGCCAGTGTGATGGTCAATGCCTCGACCCGCTTTGCCGATGGCTTTGAGTATGGCTTGGGCGCGGAAATCGGCATTTCCACGGACAAAATCCATGCCCGAGGCCCTGTGGGGCTAGAGGGGTTGACCAGCCAAAAATGGATTGTGCTGGGCGATGGTCAGGTGCGCGGCTAAAAGGTTTAGATAGTGCAGATTTTCCCCACCCCGCAAAATCTATGCCTACCCCCTTTCGAGCCCTTTGGCATCCGTCATTGGCGGTGCTACTATATCTTCTATCAGGAGGACTGAAAGACGATGAGTGCGATGCTGACTTTACCCGTGCCTTCTATGGCAGGCAGCTTGGAACAATATATCCAAGCCGTAAACCGTGTGCCCATGCTGACACCGGAGCAAGAGAACGACCTTGCCACCCGTTTGCAGCGCGACAATGACCTTGATGCGGCTAAAACCTTGGTGATGTCGCATTTGCGCGTGGTGGTCTCTGTTGCGCGGGGGTTTTCCGGCTATGGTTTGCAGCAAGCTGACCTGATTCAAGAGGGCAATATTGGCTTAATGAAGGCGGTTAAACGGTTCGAGCCTACCCGTGGGGTGCGCTTGTTTTCGTTTGCGATTCACTGGATTAAAGCCGAGATTCACGAGTTTATTTTGCGGAACTGGCGGCTGGTGCGTATTGCCACCACCAAGCCGCAGCGTAAGTTGTTTTTTAACCTGCGCTCCATGAAACAAGGCTTCTCTGCGCTGTCTGAAAGTGAAGCCAAGCGGATTGCGACTGACCTCGGTGTTAAACCCGAAGAAGTGCGCGAAATGGAAACCCGCTTGTCTGGGCAAGACATCTCGTTGTTGGCCGATGATGGCGATGACGAGAGCTTTGCGCCGATTGACTGGTTGGCGGATAGCGAACACGAGCCCACCCGCCAAATCGAGAAAAAAGCCGTCGATTACTTGCATCGTGAGGGCTTGAGCCAAGCCTTGGGTGTGCTGGACCCGCGTAGTCGCCACATTGTGGAATCACGTTGGTTGGCTGACGATGGTGGCCTTACTTTGCATGACCTCGCCGCCGAATACGGCGTGTCGGCGGAGCGCATCCGCCAAATCGAGGTTAAAGCGTTGCAAAAAATGCGTGCAGCGATGGGGGCAGAGGCTTAACTTCTGGACCCTTGCTTAAAAGCCCGCCCCTTCTCTATGGCAGAAGGGGCGGGCTTTTTTTTGGGGTGTAACCGTGGTTTAAGCCGTGCGGGTGGGGCGCATAAACTCAATGATTTGGCTGCCGTCGTCTAATTTGCGCGAGGGGCGGATTTCGGGCTTCCACGCATGGCCGTAAACCACTTCGTACGTGGCGGGCAGCTTGCCGTTGCGGCGCAGGGTTTCGTAATTGGCTTCGAGACGCTGCCACGCGGTTTTGCCCATCAACCCCGGCTTGCGCCCCGCTGTGACGTTGTGCGCTCCAATGCCTTTGAGGTCGTGCATCACACCGCGTAAGTCATTGTAGGTCATGACGATTTTTTCCATATCCATGACGGGGGTGGCAAACCCTGCCCGTACCAAGGCATCGCCCACATCGTGCATGTCGATAAACCGGTTGGTGTGGGTGTGGCTATCAATGCCCGCAAAGGCGCGGTTCAGCTCGATTAGGGTATCGGGGCCGAGGGTGGCAAACATCAGCAGTCCGCCGACACGCAAGATACGGTGAAACTCGGTCAGCGTGGCATCGGGAGTATTCACCCATTGAATCGCTAAGCTGGACCAGACCATATCCACGGCTTCACTGGCGATGGGCAGCGCCTCAATATCGCCGCAGACCTGCCATGTGGGCGGGCGTTTGCCGAGGAGTTTGCCGAGCCAGCCTTGTTCGCCGTCGCCGACCTTTTGACGGGCGGTGACGAGCATTGCGTGGGCGAGGTCGAGCTCTAGAATGCGGCTGTCGGGATAGCGCGTTTTCAGCATCGCGCTGCCATAGCCTGTGCCGCTGCCGGCATCCAAGATGCGCTCTGGTTGGTGGCGGATGTAATCCAGCCGTTCCGCCATGCGGTCAGAGACTTCGCGCTGCAAAACCGCTGCTGCGTCGTAGGCTGGTGCGGCGCGTTCGAAGGCTTGGCGGACACGGGATTTGTCGGTGTAAAACGGTTCACTCATAGGTCAGGCACATTCATGCAAAAAGGGTCGCAGGGTGGCGAGAAAATCGGCCTCGTGGGACAAAAAAGGCGCGTGGGAGGCGGTGGGGAAGACCGTGAGCCGTGCATCTGGCAGGGTGTCGGCCAACCAATGCGCCACTTCGGGCGGGGTCAGCAGGTCGCGTTGTCCGTAGAGTAAGGCAACCGGCTGGGTAATGGCAGCAACGTGGGGGCGGAGGTCGCTGCCTTCCAAAATAGCCAGTGCCTGTGCCAAGGCCGAGGGGCGGCCATGGGCAAAGAGCTGGGCTTTGAGGTCGGCGAGTACGCTGCGGGCCGAGTCGCTGCCGATGAGCTGCAAGGCTAAAAAACGCTGCAAAGTGTGCTCGAATGCGCCGTCCAGATTGGTGGCGAATTGGCGCATCACGGCAGTGGGTTGGGCGTGTGCCCAGTCGGCTTGCTGCACAAAGCAGGGGCTAGAGGCCACCAGCGAGAGGCTTTTGACCTGCTGGGGGGTGCGGTGTGCCCAGTGCATGGCAATCAAGCCGCCCAACGACCAGCCCACCACTTGAACAGGCAAGGGGAAGGCGGCGGCAAGGGTCGCTGCTAGCGCATCAAGGGTGTAGTCCTCGGGATGGGCACTGGCACCGTGGCCAGGTAGGTCCACGCTATGGACGGTGAAGTCGGTGGCAAGGTGGTCGGCAATCCGTGCCCATACGCCCCCATGCAGTCCCCAGCCGTGGAGCAGCACGACATCGGGGCCGCGTCCTTGGGTATGAACAAATAGGGGAACTGTCGGGGCAGGGGGTGGGGAGGGGGAATGGGTCATCGCAGAATTATGGCTCAGGCAGCAGGGTGGTATGTCAGATTGCGCGGCAATCAATCTCTTAAGGTGGGGCTGATTTCGCTTACAATTGCGCCCTTTCATCGGTTTTTGGGCGTGTGGCGCAATGATTTATCCCACAACATTTGACGT
Source organism: uncultured Neisseriales bacterium (assembly GCA_937871815.1). GTDB lineage: Bacteria > Pseudomonadota > Gammaproteobacteria > Burkholderiales > Aquaspirillaceae > Rivihabitans. The sequence continues at coordinate 23,308 of CALMOJ010000176.1, read as the reverse complement.
GATTGTAATCGGTGGCGGTCATGCTGGCACAGAAGCCGCGTTGGCCGCCGCGCGGATGGGGCGCAGCACGCTGCTGCTGACCCATAACCTTGAGACGCTTGGACAGATGTCGTGCAATCCCTCGATTGGCGGGATAGGCAAAGGGCACTTGGTCAAAGAGGTGGACGCGCTGGGCGGGGCGATGGCGCTTGCCACGGATTACAGCGGAATTCAGTTCCGCACGCTGAATGGCTCGAAAGGGCCTGCTGTTAGAGCGACGCGTGCGCAGGCTGACCGTGTGCTCTACAAAGCGGCTATCCGGCAGATGTTGGAGAACCAAGAAAACCTATGGCTTTTTCAGCAGGCGGTGGACGATTTGCTCTTGGAGGGGGGGCGTGTGGTGGGGGCGTTGACCCAAGCCGGTATTACCTTCAAAGGCAAGACTGTGGTGCTGACCGCAGGGACGTTTCTGTCTGGCAAGATTCACATTGGGCTAGAGAACTACGGCGGCGGGCGTGCCGGTGACCCCGCTGCGATGACTTTGGGTGCGCGGCTGCGTGAGCTGGCGTTGCCGCAAGGGCGGCTGAAAACCGGTACGCCGCCCCGACTGGATGGGCGCACGATTGATTTCTCGGTGCTCACACCTCAGCCTGGGGATGAACCCACGCCGGTGTTTAGTTTTCGGGGGAGCCGTGACCTGCATCCGCGCCAAGTGCCGTGCTGGGTGACGCATACCAATACCACCACCCACGACATCATTCGTTCCGGCTTTGACCGCAGCCCGATGTTTACGGGGGTGATTGAAGGCGTGGGGCCACGCTATTGCCCGTCGATTGAGGACAAAATCAACCGTTTTGCCGACCGTGACAGCCACCAGATTTTTCTCGAACCAGAAGGGCTGACGACCCACGAGTTTTACCCAAATGGGGTTTCGACCAGCTTGCCATTTGATATTCAGTTGGCGGCGTTGCGCAGTATGCCCGGCTTGGAAAATGTCCATATCCTCCGGCCTGGTTATGCGATTGAGTACGATTATTTTGACCCCTGTGGGCTGAAGGCCACACTGGAGTCTAAGCATATCGACGGGCTGTTTTTGGCGGGGCAAATCAACGGTACGACAGGGTACGAAGAGGCGGCTGCACAGGGTTTGCTGGCCGGCTTGAATGCTGCACGGCAAGCGCGGGACGAGGATGGATGGTGTCCTGGTCGGGCGGAAGGCTATTTGGGCGTACTGGTCGATGACCTGATTACTCGGGGCGTGACCGAGCCTTATCGCATGTTTACCAGTCGCGCCGAATACCGTTTGCAGCTGCGTGAAGACAACGCTGATTTGCGTCTGACCGAGCAGGGTCGGGCGTTGGGGGTGGTGGGGGATGCGCAGTGGGCGATGTTCTCACGCAAACGCGATGCGGTTGCGGCGGAGATGGAACGCCTCCGCACGACGTGGGTAAACCCCAAAGTGTTGGATGTGGCCAGTGCCGAGCGTGTATTGGGCAAGGCCATTGACCATGAATATAATTGGCAGTCACTGTTGCGCCGCCCTAACGTGACCTATGCCACGCTAGCGACGTTGCCTAGCTTTGGCGGCGAGGCGGTCTCGGCGGAGGTTGCCGAGCAAGTTGAAATTCAGGTCAAATACCAAGGGTATATTGACCGCCAAACCGAAGAGTTGGCACGGCGCGACCAGATTGAACATGTACGGATTCCAACGACGTTTGATTTTGGCGTGGTGCCTGGGCTGTCGAATGAAGTCCAACAAAAATTGCGCCAGCATCGCCCCGAAACCTTGGGGCAGGCCTCTCGCTTATCGGGGATGACCCCCGCTGCGGTGTCGCTGTTGCTGGTGTATCTGAAACGCGCTGCCACTGAGGGCAGAAAGAATCCATGATGTCGTCTCTTGCTTCTGAACTTGAAACCGGTCTGCAGGCCTTGCAGGTCTCGCTTTCCACCGCACAAATTGACCTGTTGCAGCAGTATTTGTCGCTGTTAAATAAATGGAATCACACCTACAACCTGACCGCTGTGCGCGAAGCCGAGCGCATGGTGGCCTACCATGTTCTCGATAGCTTGGCGGCCTTGCCGCATGTGGTGGGGGGGCGGGTCTTGGATGTAGGGTCGGGCGGGGGGATGCCGGGGATTCCTTTTGCGGTGGCGCAGCCTGATTGGGCAATTACGCTGCTGGATGCCAACCATAAAAAAACGACGTTTTTACGCCAAGCCGTGATTGAACTCGGTTTGCCTAATGTTGAGGTCGTCTGTGAACGTGCTGAAGCCTTTACGGCCACGCCGTTGTTTGATGTGATTACGTCACGGGCGTTTGCAGATTTAGCCGAGTTTGTGCGCCTGACGCGGCATGTGCTGCGTGAAGGGGGCGTGTGGGCGGCGTTGAAAGGGGTGTATCCCTACGAGGAAATTGCCCTCTTGCCTAAGGATGTGACGGTGGTGTCGGTGACCGCCCTGCACGTTCCTGGCTTAGATGCCGAACGGCATTTGGTGGTATTGGCGCGGTGTTAAGCGATTGGGCGAAAAAGATGGCGCAGATTATTGCAGTAACCAATCAAAAGGGCGGTGTGGGTAAAACCACAACGACCGTGAATCTTGCGGCGAGCTTGGCTGCGACAGGGTGGCGGGTGCTCTTGGTGGATTTAGACCCCCAAGCCAATGCCACGATGGGCTGTGGTGTGGACAAGGCCCGCTTGACTCAATCGGTGTACCACCTGTTATTGGGCGAGGCTGAGTTTGCCGAAGTGCGGGTGCGAGCCGAGGCGGGGCAGTATGATTTATTACCAGCTAATCGGGATTTGGGCGGGGCTGAAATTGAGCTGGTGACTTTCCCTCAGCGGGAAAGCCGTCTGAAGACGGTCTTGGCTTCGGCGCTGCATCAATACGATGTGGTGCTGATTGATTGCCCGCCTGCATTGAATTTATTGACCCTGAATGGCTTTGCTGCGGCAGATTGGCTCATTATTCCAATGCAGTGCGAATATTACGCACTGGAGGGGTTGTCTGATTTACTGAATACGCTGAAGAAAGTCCGTGCGGGGTTAAATCCTCACTTGGCTATTTTGGGTCTGTTGCGCACCATGTTTGACCGGCGCAGCACCCTCTCCCAGCAGGTATCCGCACAGCTAAACCAGCATTTTGGCGCGAAGGTGCTCGAAACGTGTATCCCTCGCAATGTGCGCCTAGCAGAAGCCCCAAGTCATGGCTTGCCCGCACTGGCTTACGACCGAACCTCCAGCGGTGCCAAGGCGTATATTGCGCTGGCAGCAGAGCTGGTTAATCGTTTATCTCTTACTCACGGCGCACCTTAAATATGGCCAAACCTAAAGGATTGGGGCGCGGGCTTGAGGCATTGCTGGCCACGAACCATACCCAAGACCAGCTGCAGTATTTGCCTCTCGGTGTGATTCGGCCTGGGCAGTACCAGCCACGCACGCGCATGGATGAGGCGGCGTTGCAATCGCTGGCCGAGTCGATTCGTGCCCAAGGCGTGATTCAGCCCTTAGTGGTGCGCCCTCTGGGGTACGATGCGTACGAGCTGGTAGCCGGTGAGCGGCGCTGGCGTGCCAGTCAGATCGCTGGGCTGACCGAAGTCCCTGTGTTGGTGCGGCAAATTGCAGATGAGGCCGCGCTGGCGATGGCGTTGATCGAAAATATTCAGCGTGAAGACCTCAATGTGCTGGAAGAAGCGCAGGGGCTGAAGCGGCTGATTGACGAGTTTGGCATGACTCATGAGGCCGTTGCGATGGCGGTGGGGCGTTCGCGCAGCGCGGTGAGCAATGTGCTGCGTTTGCTTGGCTTGCCTGAGCCGATTCAAGCTTTGGTGCATGAAGGTAAGCTGGAAATGGGGCATGTGCGCCCGTTGTTGCCGTTACCGGTGCTTTCCCAAATTCCTTTGGCGCAAGAGGCTGTGGAGAAGGGCTGGTCTGCGCGTGAAGTCGAAGCGAGAGCCACTGCCTTGCAGCGAACCCCTGCGATGTCTGCACACCGAGTGGGCGATGCTGATATTTTGCGTTGGAGTGAAGAGATTTCAGGTGATATCGGTGCCAAGGTGACGATTAAGCCAGGTAAGCAGGGGCATGGACGCTTGGTTTTGGAGTATGCCTCGCTCAATCAATTAGAGGCATGGGTAGAAAAATTGCGCGTAAAAAACTGAATTTTTAGTAAGAGATTCAGTGGGTTGTTTGGCGTGGGACGCGGGGACTAGTCTATGCGCCGCGTTGACTTGTGTAACGAACTGTGACTATAATTGAAAAGTTTATGCTTAGACCTAAAGGGGCTGCGGCAAGTTCCGTAGTCAATGTGTTGCGGTGGCAGGTAAGGCTGGCGTTGCCAGTTATTGTGCTATGCAGCATAATAAGCTCCCCGCATGAGGTGGCTGGTTTATCTGCATTTTTTGGGGCGTTAATTGGCATTGTTCCGGCATGGGCTTACGCAAAAATAGCCTACCGTGAACCGCGCCAAGCACCTAGGAAATTGCTTGCCGCCCATTTTTTGGCTGAGGCGGCTAAGTTTTGTGTGACGGCAGTTTTGTTTGCCGTTGTTTTTTGGGTGTTTAAGGATGTTAAGCCACTTGCGTTATTTGCCGGTTTTTTGGCGACGCTAGTAGCTTATTGGATTGCACTTCTATCTAAATAAATCGAGAACCCTGCTATGGCTGGATCTGCTACAGAATATATCAAGCACCATTTGACCCACGCGACTGTGCCGCATGGAGGGGGCTTTTGGTCACTCAATGTGGATACCTTTAGTGTGTCCCTTTTGCTTGGCTTCCTCTTTCTTTTTGTCTTTTCCTATGTGACGCGCACTTTTAGCGTAGAAAAGCCAGGGCGACTTCAGTGCTTTATTGAAATCGTAGTGGACATGGTTGCTGGGCAGGTCAAAGACGTGTTTCATGCTAAAAGTGCAATGATTGCACCGCTGGCACTCAGTATCTTCTGCTGGGTATTTATGATGAACGCGATGGACTTGCTGCCCGTTGATTTGCTGCCTTACCTTGCGCAGTTGATTGGCGAAAAAGTCTTCGGTGCCGACCCTCATCATGTCTACTTGCGCGTTGTGCCTTCCGCTGATGCGAACGCTACGTTTGCCATGTCTCTTTCGGTGATGTTCCTGATTATTGGCTTCTCCATCAAGGCAAAGGGTCTGGGCGGTTATGTGCATGAGCTGTTCTCTGCACCATTTGGTCCAAAAGTAGGCCCGATTAACTTTATCTTCCAAGTGCTCGAATTGATTGCAAAACCGATTTCCTTGGCTTTGCGTCTATTTGGTAACATGTATGCTGGTGAATTGATCTTTATCTTGATTGCGCTCCTGCCTTGGTATATGCAGTGGCTGTTGGGTGCGCCTTGGGCCATCTTCCATATCTTGATTATTACCCTTCAAGCGTTTGTGTTTATGGTGTTGACCATCGTCTACCTGAGCTTGGCAGTGGAAGATCACTAAGTTTTAGTTTTACGTTGTTGCCTGTTTGTTTTATCCGTGTTTTTTTAGCTGTTTTCTCAACCTCACTTCTATTTACTAGGAGATATTAATGGAAGCACTCGTTTCTCAGATTCAAGGCATGACCGCTGTGGCGGCTGCACTGATTATCGGTCTGGGCGCACTTGGCACAGCTATCGGCTTTGCTATCTTGGGCGGTCAATTTCTGGAGAGCTCCGCTCGCCAACCAGAAATGATTCCTGTGTTGCAAACCAAGTTGTTCATCGTGGCCGGTCTGCTTGATGCTATCTCCATGATTGGTGTGGGTGTGGCTTTGCTTTACACCTTCAACAACCCGTTCCTGAGTGCTGCTCTTGCCGTTGTTAAAGCCGGTGCTGGCGCCTAATTTTGCCGTAAGTCCGGTTGTTGTAAACATTCTGGGGGAAAACAAGCGTGGATATTAACGCGACACTGCTGGGACAGGCGATTACCTTCGCTGTTCTGGTGTGGTTCACCATGAAATTTGTTTGGCCTCCGCTGACCAACATGATGGACGAGCGCGCCAAGCGCATTGCTGATGGCTTGGCCGCTGCGGAACGCGGTAAACAGGATCTGGAACAGGCATCTCTGCGTGTCGAGGCTGAAATTCGTGCTGCCAAGCAACAGGCAACCGAACTCATCCTCACCGCCGAGAAACGTGCCAACCAGGTCATCGATGAAGCGAAACAGGCTGCCCGGACCGAAGGCGAACGCATTATTGCTGACGCCAAGGCCGAGATTGATCAGGAAGTGCTGCGCGCCAAAGAAGCTCTGCGCAGCCAAGTGGCCAGCATTGCCGTCGCCGGCGCAGAGAAGATCCTGCGCAAGGAAATCGATGCAGCCAAACACGCTGATCTGCTAGCCTCCATCAAAGCGGAGTTGTAATTAACTCATGGCAGAAATCATTACCGTAGCGAGGCCTTACGCCGAAGCGGTATTCCGGTTGGCCAAAGATGAGAAGCGCCTGCTCCCCTGGGGCGACGCGCTGACCATCCTTGCTGCCATGATGGAAAACTCGGATGCGGTGACGTATGTCACCCACCCGAAGCGTACCGCTCAAGAGGCCGAAAAGCTGATCGTCGATGTGCTAGGTGACCGCGCCGACAGCGAAGTAAAAAACTTCATTGCCGTGCTGCTGGAAAACCACCGTCTGACGTTGCTACCGGAAATTGCCAGACAGTTTGAACTCCTTAAATCGCGTGAAGAGAGCGTGGTGGAAGCCACGGTCGAATCCGCCTTTCCGCTGAACGATGCTCAGGCCGCTGAGCTTGCCACAACGCTTAAAGCGCAATTTGGCAAGGACATCCGGCTTTCGACGAGCGTCGACCCCAACCTGATCGGTGGGGTGCGGATCAAGGTGGGCGACGAAGTCATTGACGCCTCGGTGCGCGGCAAACTGCAAGCAATGGCGGTAAGCCTCAAAAGTTAGGAGACATCATGCAGTTAAACCCTTCTGAAATCAGCGAGCTGATTCGCGCTAAGATTCAGAACCTGCCGTCTGCCACCGAAGCGCGTACCACAGGTACGGTTGTCTCGGTTACGGACGGTATCATCCGCGTTCACGGCCTCGCCGATGTGATGCAGGGTGAAATGCTCGAATTCCCGGGCAATACCTTCGGTCTCGCGATGAACCTTGAGCGCGACTCTGTAGGTGTTGTGATTCTGGGTGAATACGAGCACATCAGTGAAGGTGCCGAAGTTAAAACAACCGGCCGTATTCTGGAAGTCCCTATTGGGCCAGAACTCGTAGGTCGTGTTGTTGATGCCTTGGGTCGCCCGATTGATGGCAAAGGTCCTATCAATGCCAAGTTGACTGCACCAATCGAAAAAATCGCCCCTGGCGTGATTGACCGTAAATCGGTTGACCAGCCCATGCAAACAGGGCTGAAAGCGATTGATGCGATGGTGCCTATTGGTCGTGGTCAGCGTGAGCTGATTATTGGTGACCGTCAAACAGGTAAGACTGCTGTTGCAATTGATGCCATCGTGAACCAAAAAGGTACAGGCGTTATTTGTATCTATGTCGCGATTGGCCAAAAAGCATCTTCGATTGCTAACGTTGTACGGAAGCTTGAAGAGCATGGCGCAATGGGTCACACCATTATTGTCGCTGCGACCGCTTCTGAAGCGGCGGCTATGCAATACATTGCACCTTATTCTGGTTGCACGATGGGCGAATATTTCCGCGACCGCGGTGAAGATGCGCTGATCGTATATGATGATTTGTCTAAGCAAGCTGTTGCTTATCGTCAAATTTCTTTGCTGTTGCGCCGTCCTCCAGGTCGTGAAGCTTACCCTGGCGACGTGTTCTATCTCCACAGCCGTTTGCTGGAACGCGCATCCCGCGTGAGTGCAGACTACGTTGAGAGATTCACCAACGGCGAAGTGAAGGGCAAAACTGGTTCGTTGACTGCGCTGCCTATTATCGAAACCCAAGCGGGTGACGTGTCTGCATTCGTGCCGACCAACGTGATTTCGATTACTGACGGTCAGATTTTCTTGGAAACTGACTTGTTTAACTCGGGTATCCGCCCTGCGATTAACGCAGGTATTTCGGTGTCCCGCGTGGGTGGTGCTGCTCAAACTAACGTCATTAAAAAGCTCGGCGGTGGTATTCGTCTGGCTTTGGCGCAGTATCGTGAATTGGCTTCGTTTGCCCAGTTTGCCTCCGATTTGGACGAAGCAACCCGCAAGCAGCTGATGTACGGTGAGCTGGTCACTGAGTTGATGAAGCAAAAGCAGTTCTCGACACTGAAAGTGTCCGAGATGACGCTGACGCTGTATGCCGTGACCAAGGGTTTCTATGATGGTGTGCCAGTGAAAAAAGCCTTGGGATTTGAAGCTGGTTTCCTGTCCCACATGAAAGCCAATCACGCAGACTTGTTGGCTGCAGTTGAAGCGGCAGGCAAGCTGTCTGACGATAACGAGAAGATCTTGTCCAAAGCTCTCGAATCGTTTAAATCCGGCTACAATTTCAACTAATCCTTTCGGATAACTAACTGAAAGGAAATAGGAAATGGCAGTCGGCAAAGAGATTCGCACTAAAATCAAGAGCGTGCAAAACACGCAAAAGATTACCCGTGCCATGCAGATGGTTGCAACTTCGAAAATGCGTAAAACGCAGGATCGTATGCGAGCAGCTCGTCCCTACGCCGAAAAGGTGCGCCAAGTTATGGCGCACCTTGCCCAGACCAACCCCGACGCAGAGAATCCGCTCTTGAAAAAGCGTGACGAAATTAAGCGCGTCGGGATTATCTTGGTAACTTCGGATAAGGGTTTGGCGGGTGGTTTAAATGCCAACCTAATTCGCCAGTTTATCGCCAAATCGCTTGAGTTTAACGAAGCCGGTATTGGTGTTGATGTGTGTGCTATTGGCCAAAAAGGCCTCGCTGCAGCGCAACGCCTAAAGATGAACGTCACTGCTAGCGCTATTCACTTGGGCGATACGCCACAGATGGACAAGCTGATTGGTCCCCTCACTACGATGGGGAAGGCTTATGCAGATGGCACTATCGATGCACTTTATATCGTGTATACCCGTTTTGTGAACACGATGAAGCAAGAGCCAACACTTGAGCAGTTGCTTCCGATTTCTACGGACAAAATGGTTGTCGAACACCCCTATTCATGGGAATACCTGTTCGAGCCGGACGTGGGGTCTGTTATTGATTTCCTCGTACGTCGCTACTTTGAGTCTGTGGTCTATCAAGCTGTCGCTGAAAACATGGCCTCCGAGCAAGCTGCGCGGATGGTGGCAATGAAGGCCGCTACGGATAACGCTGCAAGCCTGATTGATAGCCTCAAATTGACCTACAACAAGGCACGTCAAGCAGCGATTACCACCGAGTTGTCCGAAATTGTCTCGGGTGCGGCCGCGGTTTAAGCGCGGGTAACGATTTTATTTATTAGGAACCGAAATGAGCCAAGGCAAAATCGTTCAGATTATCGGCGCGGTTATCGACGTGGAATTCCCACGCAATGCCATGCCGAAAATCTATGACGCATTGAACGTGCTCGACACGGGCTTGACCCTCGAAGTCCAGCAGCAACTGGGTGATGGTGTCGTCCGTACGATTGCGATGGGTAGTTCCGATGGTCTACGTCGTGGTTTGGTAGTTGCCAACTCTGGCACAGCCGTGAGCGTCCCCGTAGGTAAAGCTACGCTGGGTCGTATTATGGACGTGTTGGGCAATCCAATTGACGAGCAAGGTCCAGTCGGCGAAGAAAAGCGGATGCCGATTCACCGTAAAGCTCCTGCATTCGACGAGCTTTCTCCTACCACCGAATTGCTGGAAACCGGCATCAAGGTGATTGACCTGATTTGCCCGTTCGCTAAGGGCGGTAAAGTGGGTCTGTTTGGTGGCGCGGGTGTGGGCAAGACTGTGAATATGATGGAACTCATCAACAACATCGCCAAGGCTCACTCGGGTCTGTCGGTGTTTGCTGGTGTGGGTGAGCGTACTCGTGAGGGTAACGACTTCTATCACGAAATGGCCGATTCTGGCGTGGTGAACTTGGAAAAACTGAGTGATTCCAAGGTTGCCATGGTTTACGGTCAGATGAACGAACCTCCGGGTAACCGTTTGCGCGTGGCGTTGACTGGTTTGACGATTGCAGAATCGTTCCGTGATGAAGGTCGCGACGTGTTGTTCTTTGTGGACAACATCTACCGTTACACACTCGCTGGTACCGAAGTTTCTGCATTGCTGGGTCGTATGCCTTCTGCTGTGGGCTATCAACCTACATTGGCCGAAGAAATGGGTCGTCTGCAAGAGCGGATTACTTCGACCAAGGGTGGTTCGATTACCTCCATTCAAGCAGTTTATGTGCCAGCCGATGACTTGACCGATCCTTCGCCAGCCACCACCTTTGCTCACTTGGATGCAACGGTTGTGTTGTCGCGTGATATTGCTTCGTTGGGGATTTATCCTGCGGTTGATCCGCTGGATTCCACCTCACGTCAACTTGACCCCTTCGTTGTGGGTGAAGAGCACTACAACGTGGCGCGTGGCGTGCAAATGACACTGCAAAAATACAAAGAATTGCGCGACATTATCGCGATTCTGGGTATGGATGAGTTGTCTGAAGACGACAAGCTCACCGTGGCGCGTGCACGTAAGATTCAGCGCTTCCTGTCACAGCCGTTCTCTGTTGCTGAGGTGTTTACCGGTTCGCCTGGTAAGTACGTCACGCTCAAGGACACGATTGCTGGCTTTAAGGGCATTATCAGCGGCGAATACGATGCGCTGCCAGAGCAGGCGTTCTACATGGTCGGCGGCATCGAAGAAGCTGTCGAAAAAGCCAAATCCGTGTAAAGAAAGGGCTTGATCATGGCTAGTACGATGCATGTTGATGTGGTAAGTGCCGAAGAGCAAATCTATTCTGGCGAAGCCGAGTTTCTCGTTGCACCCGCCGAAATGGGCGAGATCGGTGTCTATCCGCGTCATGCGCCGCTACTGACCCGTATCAAGCCCGGCTCGCTACGCATCCGCGTACCGGGTCAGGCCGAGGAAGTACTGGTAGTGGTGTCGGGCGGCATGATGGAAGTGCAGCCCAGCCTGATTACCGTGCTCGCCGATACGGCGGTTCGCGGCGAGGATTTGGACGAGCAACGCGCACAAGAAGCAAAGCGCGAAGCAGAAACCACCCTGAATAAGGCAAATGACGACCAAGAAGTAGCGACTGCCCGTGCTGCACTCAAGGTTGCTATTGCCCAGCTGCACGCACTCGAATACCTGCGCAAGCGGGCGCGACACTAATACGGTTTCGTCGCTTTACGACGAACGGTATGACAAAGGCTGCCATTTTACGATGGCAGCCTTTTGTTTTTTCTACCCCACCTTGATGTGGGGCTTAATACATACTCGTCCTGTTTAAAGGGGTTTTAATGAGCAAACTTTCTGTCGTTATCTTGGCTGCAGGGCAGGGAAAACGGATGTATTCCGACTTGCCAAAAGTGCTGCACCCCTTGGCGGGACAGCCGATGCTGGCACGCGTGATTGCCACCGCACGTACACTCTCCCCGATGGTTTTGTCTGTGGTCTATGGGCATGGTGGGGCAAAAGTACGCGCCCATTTTGCCCAAGCGGCGGATTTGGCATGGGTTGAGCAAACCGAGCAGCTGGGCACAGGGCACGCCCTCAAAATGGCTTTGCCAGTATTGCCCGCTTCAGGGCGTACCTTGGTGTTGTATGGCGATGTGCCGCTGATTACCGCAGATACCTTGCAAACCCTCTTGGCAACGCCCGCCGACAGTGTCGCCCTCTTGACCGACCAGTTGGCGCAACCCACCGGCTATGGCCGTGTGGTGCGGGATGCCGCAGGGCAAGTGTGTCGCATCGTCGAAGAAAAAGATGCGAATGCCGCCGAGAAAGCCCTGACTGAAATCAATACCGGTATTTTGGTCTTGCCCACCGCCAAGCTCGCGGGCTGGCTGGGTGCACTCACCAATCAAAATGCCCAAGGCGAATACTATCTGACCGACCTTATCGCACTTGCCGTAGCCGAAGCCGTGCCGGTGCATGGGCTGCCTGTGCCTGCTTCTTGGCAGGCCGTCGGCGTAAACGACAAACGCCAACTGGCCGCGCTAGAGCGTGTTTTTCAGCGGATTCAGGCCGAACAATTGCTCCTCGCTGGCGTGACCTTGGCAGACCCTGAACGAATTGATATTCGGGGCAAACTGGCGTGCGGTCGAGACGTGATCCTAGACGTTGGCTGCATCTTTGAAGGCACGGTTAGCCTAGGGAATGGGGTGCAAATCGGTGCGTACTGTGTCCTGAAAAATGTCAGCGTCGCAGCTGGCACGCAGATTGCGCCATTTTCCCATTTAGAAGGGGCACAGGTGGGTGAGGGGGCAAAAATTGGGCCGTTTGCCCGTTTGCGTCCTGGAGCACAGTTGGCGGCACACACTCATATTGGTAATTTTGTCGAAATCAAAAACAGCACACTGGGTGAAGGCAGCAAGGTCAACCACCTGAGCTATGTCGGTGATGCGGATATTGGTGCACAGGTCAACGTCGGTGCCGGCACCATTACTTGCAACTACGATGGCGTGAATAAATCCCGCACCACCTTAGAAACCGGCGCTTTTATTGGTTCGGGCACCATGTTGGTTGCCCCCGTCACGGTAGAAGCCGGTGCTACGATTGGTGCGGGCTCGGTGATTAGCAAAACTGCACCTGCGGGGCAGCTTACCCTGTCTCGTGCCAAACAAATTAGCCTTGCTGCGTGGCAGCGACCTACAAAGAAATCTACTGCTTAGGCCATATCAGGTGTGGTCACTGTAGAATTTGCAGCTTCTCAAACCGATGGGCGGATACGCCAGAAAAGAACGAATCATGTGTGGAGTGGTCGGGGCAATCGCGCAACGTAATGTTGTGCCTATTTTGTTGGAAGGACTGCGGCGGCTGGAATATCGGGGCTACGACTCCGTTGGTGTTGCCGTCGTGCAGCAGGGCGTGCTGACGCGTCAACGTTCAACCGAGCGGGTTGCTGATCTGACGATGGCGTGCCAAAAAACCGATTTACGCGGGCTGACCGGCATTGGCCATACCCGTTGGGCTACTCATGGGGGGCCGAGTGAGCGCAATGCCCACCCTCACTTCTCCCGCGAGCTTATCTCCTTGGTGCATAACGGTATTATCGAAAACCATGCCGTCTTGCGTGACCGACTCAAGGCCGAAGGCTATGTGTTTGAGTCCGATACCGACACCGAAGTGATGGTTCATCTGATTCATTCCCATTATGTGCATACCCACAACCTGCTGGCCGCCACGCAAGCCGCCCTGACCGAGCTAGAAGGGGCGTACGCCATCGGCGTGATGGCCGCAGATAACCCTGATGTGCTGGTCTGTGCCCGCCACGGCAGCCCCCTGCTGCTGGGCTTGGGGATTGAAGAAAACTTCTTCGCCTCTGACGTTGCCGCGCTGCTGCCGGTGACGCAAAAAGTGATTTATCTGGATGAAGGGGAAGTTGCGCAGCTGACCTTGTCCGACGTGGCCGTGTTTAACCGTGCAGGACAGCGAGTCCAGCCCCGCGTCCATATCTCCGAGCAATCTGCCGAAATGGCCGAGCTGGGAGCCTATCGCCACTATATGCAGAAAGAAATCCACGAGCAGCCCCGCGCCCTCGCTGACACCCTTGTCGGTGTGGGGGGGAGCATTGAGCCTGCCTTGTTTGGCGCAGAGGCCAAGACTATTTTTGCGCAAATTAACGCCGTTAATATCATCGCCTGTGGCACCAGCTACCACGCCGGTTTGGTGGCGAAATACTGGATTGAAGCCTTGGCGGGCGTGCCGGTAAGCGTCGAAGTGGCCAGCGAATACCGTTATCGCGAAACCGTCGCCAATCCCGATGCCTTGGTGTTAACCATCTCCCAATCTGGCGAAACAGCAGACACCCTCGCTGCCCTCAAGCACGCCATGGGGCAGGGACATCACCATACCCTGACCATTTGCAACGTCCCCGAAAGCTCCTTGATGCGCCTGTCGCATTTGCGCTTTTTGACCCACGCGGGGCCTGAAATCGGTGTGGCTTCGACCAAAGCATTTACCACCCAATTGGCTGCCTTGTATCTGCTGGCGGTGGCTTTGGGTAAGGTCAAAGGCAAGGTCAGTGCAGAACGTGAAGCCACCGCCGTGGCGGGGTTGAAGCACCTGCCGGTGGCGATTGCCGACTTTATCGCGCTGGAGCCCCAGCTTGAGGCTTGGGCACAGATGCTCGAAACGCGCCGCCATGCCCTGTTCTTAGGGCGAGGCACGCTGTATCCGATTGCCCTAGAGGGTGCACTGAAGCTCAAAGAAATCTCCTATATCCACGCGGAAGGCTATCCGGCGGGGGAGCTCAAACACGGGCCACTGGCCTTGGTTGATGCCGACATGCCTATTATTGTGTGTGCCCCCGCAGACCGCTTGTTCGATAAGCTGCACTCGAATATGCAGGAAATTTTGGCGCGAAATGGCGAGCTGTTTGTGCTAACCGATGCCCCGCTGATCCCGACGGCTGGGCAGCACGTCATCACTCTCCCTATAGGGCTGGGCGACCTGAATCCGCTGCTCTATACCATCCCGCTGCAGTTACTGGCCTATCACACCGCCATCCGCAAAGGCACGGATGTGGATAAGCCCCGCAACTTGGCCAAGAGCGTCACGGTCGAATAAGCCCGCTGTTGCTGCCCTAAAATAAAGATGCACCACAACTGCGCTCTCTTTTCTCCCCCCCAAAACCTGTCAAGGTTGCTTTGTGGGGGCGGAGAGGGACTCTAAAGACGGGAGCTGGGGGTTTCTGTTGTGGGGGGGTTACGGCGCAGTACTGGTGACCGAGGGCGGCAGAACGGGTGGTAGCTGGGCGCGGAGGCGTTCTTCCGCTTGGCGGCGGGCATCGGGCGGCAAGTCGAGTAGCTTTTTCATATTTTTGCGGGCTTCTTCACGCTGCGCTGGGGCGAGCTCGACCCAGTTGGGTAGCCGTTCACGCACCCGCGCTTGCTCAGCAGGTGTCATGCTTGGGTAGTGGTCGGCCACATTTACGAGCCGCCGCTTTTTTTGGGCAGGAAATTGCGCCCAATCGGCGGCCAAAGGCGCGAGGACTTCTTGCTGGGCGGGGGTTAGTTGCTGCCACGTCGGTGGGAGCAGGGTCAGTGCCCATGCAGGGCTGCTCATCCCCCCCACCAACAGGCAAACCAGCAACCAACGTACAGACCGTGCAGGCATACGCATCGTCATCTTGCCTAGAGCTTGGTGGAGAAGTGAGGGGTCAAATAGACCTCAACCGGTAAATCACCGGTCAGCAAGGCGATGTCCATCGCGGCATCGGCGGGCAAGGGGTCGTGCAGCCACAGCCAAGCGGCCACCACACCTAAGGCCACGCTCCCCGCAACAGCGACCCAATGCGGAGAAAGCCACGCCGTCCACGCCGCCATCCCACGGCGTTGGGACGCACAAGCCGCTCGCGCCAAGGCCTGTTGGCGTGACAAGGCAAGCTGCTCGGTGATAGTTGGTGGCAAGGCGGCCGCGGCTTCGTGCAGTGCCGCCGCGCACTGTTGGGCAAAATGAGAAGGGGGATTTGTCATGAGGTTAGATTTGAGAGCAATAACATTGGGCACATCGCGCCAAAATACGCAGTCTGTGGACTTGTTTACAGTGACACCCCGCGCTGGGTCAGCCATACCGCCAAACTATGCGTTGCACGGGAGCAGTGGGTTTTGACGCTGCCTTGAGAGCACTGCATGGCCAGCGCAGTTTCCGCTACATCCAAGCCCTCCCAATAACGCAACAGGAAGGCTTCGCGTTGACGTGCGGGGAGTTTTTCAATGGCGGATTCCAATTCTATGACCACATGCTTACGCGCCAACCAACCGTCAGGTGATTCTGACTCAGGGGCAATACCTTCTAGATCGGCGACAAAGGCCAGCCCTTCGCTCTCATCCTGCTGACGAGGTAGAAAAACCGAAAACAGCGAAAGCCACGTATTACGGACTTTACTGCGGCGGTAGTAGTCGCGAATAGTGTTTTGTAGAATACGCTGAAAGAGCAACGGCAGCTCAGCGGCGGGGGCGTGGGGATAGCGGTCAGCCAGCTTAAACATGGCATCTTGCACAATGTCGAGTGCGGCATCGCGGTCTTGAACGGCATAGCGGGCTTGTTTGTAAGCCCGTCGTTCGACTTCAGCGAGGAAAGTAGAGAGCGCGGTGCAAGAAGCCATAAGGCGCAAAAAAGGGCAGTCAAGAGGTGAAGCGGCGATGGTAACAAAATGCCCCTCTGCCCGATACCGCCCGACGAAAGCCCCTAAAAAAACCTTGACTATACAAACAATTCCGGCTTGCCAAGGATAGCGCGGATGCGCCAGCCGTCCTATAATCCCCCCTCGTTGCAAAAATTGGCAAGAATCATCAAGAGGCAATAATGCAAATATCGGGCGCGGAAATCGTTGTGCGCTGCTTGCAGGAAGAAGGAGTCGAATTCGTATTCGGCTACCCCGGCGGCGCGGTGTTAGAAATTTATGATGCTATCTTCAAGCAAGATAGCTTCAAGCATGTTTTGGTTCGGCACGAGCAAGCCGCTGTCCATGCGGCAGACGGGTACTCTCGTTCCAGCAAAAAGGTTGGCGTGGCATTGGTCACGTCAGGACCTGGCGCCACCAATGCTGTGACCGGCATTGCCACAGCACACATGGATTCGATTCCGATGGTGGTGCTGTCGGGGCAAGTTGGTACGCCAGCCATTGGGCTGGATGCGTTCCAAGAAGTCGATATGGTCGGTATTACTCGGCCTTGCGTGAAACACAATTTTTTGGTCAAAGACGTAAATGAACTAGCTTCGACCATTAAAAAAGCATTCCATATCGCCAGCACAGGCCGTCCAGGCCCTGTCGTGGTGGATATTCCCAAGGACGTGACGCAGGCTTTGGCCGAGTTCCACTATCCTGAGTCGGTCAGCATCCGCTCCTACATCCCCGCCACCAAGGGACATCCAGGGCAGATTAAAAAAGCCGTCAACTTGCTGGCAGAAGCCAAGCGTCCATTCGTCTATGTCGGCGGCGGCGCGGTGCTGGGCGATGCGTGCAACGAAGTGCGCGAGCTGGTCGATGCGCTGAATCTGCCTTGCACCAACACCCTGATGGGCTTGGGCGCGTATCCAGGCAGCGGCGACCGTTTCCTCGGTATGTTGGGGATGCACGGCACCTACGAAGCCAATATGGCGATGCAGTATTGCGACGTACTGGTGGCGATTGGCGCACGGTTTGATGATCGCGTAATCAGCGTGCCTTCGCATTTCTTGGGTCAAGCCAAAAAAATCATCCACATTGACATCGACCCTAGCTCGATTGCCAAGCGGGTGAAAGTGGATATTCCTATTGTCGGCAACGTCAAAGACGTGTTGGTTGAAATGCTGGCGCAAATCCACGCTGGCCAAGTCCGCCCAGACCCCGATGGTTTGGCAGCATGGTGGAAACAAATTGCCCTGTGGCGCAAGCCCAATTCGCTGTGGTTTGACCAAGGCTCTGAAATCATTAAGCCTCAATTCGTGGTGCAAAAGCTCTACGAAGTCACCAACGGCGAGGCTTTTGTCTCATCCGACGTGGGTCAACACCAAATGTTTGCGGCGCAATACTACAAGTTTGACCGCCCTAAACAGTGGCTGAACTCTGGTGGTCTGGGTACGATGGGCTTTGGCTTGCCTGCCGCCATGGGTGCGCAGTTGGCTAACCCCAACGCCACCGTCGCCTGCGTGACCGGTGAAGCGTCGATTCAGATGAACATCCAAGAGCTGTCCACCTGCAAGCAATACCATGTGCCAGTCAAGATTGTGAACCTGAACAACCGCTATCTGGGCATGGTTCGCCAGTGGCAAGAGTTCTTCTATGGCAATCGCTATTCCGAATCGTATATGGACGCGCTGCCTGACTTTGTGAAGCTCGCCGAGGCCTATGGCCATGTCGGCTTCCGTATCGACAAGCCCGCTGATGTTGAGCCGGTACTGCGTGAAGCCTTTAGCCAAAAGCTCAAAGAACGCTTGGTTTTCCTCGACTTCATCACGGACCAAACGGTCAACGTCTTCCCGATGGTCGGTAACGGCAAGGGTTTGAACGAGATGGATTTGCCCCCGCATATGAGCGAGTACGAATCTGTTCCCCATCCCGCAGCTAACCGCGACTATGGCAACCTGAGCTAAAAAGAGCCTTCCCGATGCGACATATTCTTTCTATTTTGATCGAAAACGAGGCCGGTGCATTGTCTCGCGTGGTGGGGCTGTTTTCCGCACGCGGCTACAACATCGACTCGCTCACGGTTTCAACGACCGAAGACCCCACGCTGTCCCGCATGACCATCGTCACGCATGGCTCGGATGATGTGGTCGAGCAAATCACTAAACAGCTCAACAAGCTGATTGAAGTCGTTAAGGTTATCGACCTCAACGAGTCCGAGCACATTGAGCGAGAAATGATGCTCATCAAAGTGCGTGCAACCGGTAAAGACCGTGAAGAAATGAAGCGGATGGCAGAAATTTTCCGAGGTCGGATTATTGATGTCACCGAAAAAACCTACACCGTAGAATTGACGGGCACCAACGACAAACTCAATGCCTTTATCGAGGCACTCGACCGCACAGTGATTTTAGAAACCGTGCGTACCGGTGCTTCTGGCATTGGACGCGGCGAACGTATCCTCAAAATTTAATGCAGCCTACTGCGCCCCACCCTCGTGCCGGCCGGTACAGAGGTGGGGCGCAGTGTTATCCCCCACACCCCCCATTGCTTAAGGATTTTCCATGAAAGTTTTTTACGACAAAGACGCTGACCTCTCCATCATCAAAGGCAAGCAAGTCACTATCGTTGGCTATGGTTCACAAGGCCATGCCCACGCGCAAAACCTGAAAGAGTCTGGCGTAAACGTCACCATCGGCCTGCGTAAGAACGGCGCATCGTGGAGCAAGGCAGAAGCCGCTGGCCACCAAGTGAAAGAAGTTGCCGAAGCCGTTAAGGGTGCGGACGTCGTTATGATTTTGCTGCCTGACGAATCTCAACCTGACGTTTACCGCGCAGACATCGCGCCTAACCTGAAGGCTGGCGCAGCACTGGCTTTCGCCCACGGCTTTAACATTCACTACAACCAAATCGTGCCCCCAACAAACGTGGACGTGATTATGGTCGCCCCTAAAGGCCCAGGCCACACCGTGCGTTCCGAGTACGTCAAGGGCGGCGGCGTGCCGACCTTGATTGCGGTCTACCAAGACCAATCCGGCAAAGCGCGTGACGTGGCACTGTCCTACGCAGCAGCCAACGGCGGCACCAAAGGCGGCGTGATTGAAACCAACTTCCGCGAAGAGACCGAAACCGACCTGTTCGGCGAACAAGCTGTGTTGTGCGGCGGTGCGGTTGAGCTGGTGAAGGCAGGCTTCGAAACCCTGACCGAAGCCGGCTACGCCCCAGAAATGGCTTACTTCGAATGCCTGCACGAGCTGAAGCTGATTGTTGACCTGATGTACGAAGGCGGCATCGCCAACATGAACTACTCCATCTCGAACAACGCAGAGTATGGCGAGTACGTGACCGGCCCTGAAGTTGTGACCTCGGCCACCAAAGAAGCGATGAAGAAAGCCCTGTATCGCATTCAGTCCGGCGAATACGCCAAGATGTTTATCTTGGAAGGCAAGACCAACTACCCAAGCATGACCGCCCGTCGTCGCTTGAATGCTGAGCATCCTATCGAAATCGTTGGCGCACAACTCCGCGCCATGATGCCTTGGATTGCCAAGAACAAGCTGGTTGACCAAGCCAAGAACTAATTCTTGCCTTTAGTCACGCCAAAAACCCTCGCCTCTGTGCGGGGGTTTTTATTTTGCTCCCCCGCATCCCCCGCCCGTCCCCCAGCAAATCCGGTAGAATCGTCCCATTCTTGAACAGACGAAGTGAGCGTGGCGTGTCCAAGCACTATCCCCATCCAATTTTGGCTCGCGAAGGCTGGCCATTTATTTTGTGCGCTGTATGTGTCTCGGTGATTGCTTCGCTGATTTTTGGCTGGCTCGGCGCTCTGCCCTTGTGGATTATCACCGTCTTTGTGGTGCAATTTTTCCGCGACCCCGCCCGCACCATTCCCCAACAAGCCAACGCGGTGCTCAGCCCTGCCGATGGGCGCATTGTGACGGTGGAACGCTGCCAAGACCCCCAACTCAAGCGTGATGCCATCAAGGTCAGTGTGTTTATGAACGTGTTTAACGTCCACTCCAACCGTTGCCCTGTCGATGGCGTGGTCACGCAGGTTAACTACTTTGCCGGTAGCTTTGTGAATGCCGACTTGGCCAAAGCCTCGGTTGAAAACGAACGCAATGCTGTCTCGGTCAAAATGGCCAGCGGCACCGAAATCACCTTTATTCAGATTGCCGGCTTAGTGGCACGTCGTATTTTGTGCTACACCCAGCCCGGCGACACCTTGGCGCGTGGCCAGCGTTATGGCTTTATCCGCTTTGGCTCACGGGTAGATGTGTATTTGCCGCCCGATGCCACCGTAAAGGTCAGCATTGGCGATAAGGTCTCTGCAACTGAAACCATTTTGGCCGAACTGGCTCGCTAACCGCGCCGCCCATCCATGCTACCTATCGACCCCACCACCAAACCCTCCCTTAGACGGCAGAGCATCTATCTGCTGCCTAACCTCTTTACCCTTGCCGCCTTGTTTTCGGGCTTTTACGCCATTGTGCAGGCCATGAACACCCATTTCGAAGTCGCCGCTGTCGCGGTGTTTATCGCCATGGTGTTAGACAGCCTAGATGGTCGTGTTGCGCGGATGACTCACAGCCAAAGTGCCTTTGGCGCGGAATTTGACAGCCTATCCGACATGGTCAGCTTTGGTGTTGCCCCTGCCCTGATTGCCTACGAATGGATGTTGCGCGGCCTTGGCAAACTGGGCTGGATGGTGGCGTTTATTTACTGCGCCTGTGCTGCCCTGCGGCTGGCGCGGTTTAACACCATGATAGGCGTTGCCGATAAACGCTGGTTTACGGGGCTGCCTAGCCCTGCGGCAGCGGCTTTGGTGGCGGGTCTGGTCTGGATTATTCATGCCTACGACTACACTGCCACACCCAACCTAGACTGGATTACCCTTGGCTTTACCGCCTTTGCCGGTGTTTCGATGGTGGTGAATACCCGATTCTGGAGCTTTAAAGAGCTGCATATTCGGCGCAAAGTCCCCTTCTTTAGCTTGTTTGGCATTGTGCTGGTGCTGCTGCTGTTTGTGGCCGAGCCGCCTATGGTGCTGTTTGGCTTCTTTGTCTGCTATAGCCTGTCTGGCTATGCACTGGCCATCCATCGCAAGCTCAAGCCTGCGCCTGCGGCCCCACCAGCCCCCTAATTCTCGCCTCATCCCCCAACCCCGCTTCGGCGGGGTTTTTGCTGTCTAGCGGCAGGGTGAATCGCCCAATATTAGACATAATGTCTAATAAAATACACAAAAACCATCTACCATCTAAAAAAACATCCCCAGAAATAGATTTTTATTTGACGTGTTGTCCGATAGTTTTGTATTCTACGAATCAGCCACTTTACTAAAGCCCCACCATGATGCTTGACATCGACCGACTCATTGCCGACTTCGGCGGCCCTGCCCAACTGGCAGACGCGCTGTCTCGTGCCTTTCCTGACGAGCCTATTTCGCGGGCCGCCATCTACAAATGGCGCGAACGCGGCAGCCTGCCACTGGCACAGCTCCACAAACTCGCCACCTTAGCGGCGCACACCCACACCCCATTCGACTTTAACCACTATCTCGTTGGCAGCCCTTTGCCACCTACCGGAGCACACCCCATCATGACATCCCCTAACCGCGTCATCATTTTTGATACCACCTTGCGCGATGGCGAACAAAGCCCCGGCGCAGCCATGACCAAAGAAGAAAAAATCCGCATTGCCCGCCAGTTAGAAAAACTCGGCGTGGACGTGATTGAAGCAGGGTTTGCCGCCGCCAGCCCTGGCGATGCCGATGCGATTCGTGCGATTTCAGAAGTCATCAAAACCTCCACCGTCTGCTCCTTGGCCCGCGCCAACGAACGCGATGTGCGCACCGCTGGTGAAGCTATTCGCCCTGCGGCCAAAGGTCGGATTCATACCTTTATTGCCACCAGCCCCATCCACATGGAAAAAAAGCTGCGCATGACCCCAGACGAAGTGGTGGCTGCCGCCGTTGCGGCCGTTAAATTGGCGCGGGAATACACCGACGATGTCGAATTCTCCGCCGAAGATGCCGTGCGCTCTGAAACCGATTTTTTGGTGCGCATCTTCGAAGCCGTCATCGAAGCCGGTGCCACCACCATCAACGTCCCCGACACCGTGGGCTACGGCATTCCCTCGGCGTGGCGCGACCAATTCGCCACCCTGATTGCCCGCGTCAAAAATAGCGATAAAGTGGTGTGGTCCACCCACTGCCATAACGACCTCGGCATGGCCGTCGCCAATTCCTTGGCCGCCGTACAGGGCGGTGCACGTCAAATCGAATGCACCATCAATGGCTTGGGCGAACGGGCAGGCAATGCCTCGCTGGAAGAAGTCGTCATGGCCTTGCGCACTCGCCGCGACTTGTTCGGCTTGGACACCGGCGTAGAAGCCAGCCAAATCGTGCCGACCTCCAAATTGGTTTCGACCATCACCGGCTACCCTGTGCAGCCTAACAAGGCGATTGTCGGGGCAAATGCCTTCTCGCACGAATCCGGCATCCACCAAGATGGCGTGTTGAAGCACCGCGAAACCTACGAAATCATGAGCGCGGAATCGGTGGGCTGGAGTGCCAACCGGCTGACCCTCGGCAAGCTCTCGGGGCGCAATGCGTTTAGAACCAAGTTGCAAGAGTTGGGTATTCAGTTGGCCAGCGAAGAAGCCTTGAACACGGCATTTGCCCGCTTTAAGGATTTGGCCGACCGTAAACGTGAAATTTTCGACGAAGACTTGCACGCCTTGTTGTCTGACGATGCCGCCAGCCACGAAGCCGATAGCTACAAATTGATCTCGCTGAAAGTTTCGACCGAAACCGGCGAGCCGCCTTTGGCCGCGATTGTCTTTGCCGAGCATGGCGCGGAAAAGCGTGCAGAATCCGGCGGCTCTGGCCCTGTCGATGCGGCATTTAAGGCAATTGAGTCGGTGGTCAATAGCGGCACCGAGCTGGAGCTGTACTCGGTCAATGCCATCACCAAGGGCACGGAATCGCAAGGCGAAGTCACCGTGCGTTTGGCACGCGATGGGCGCATTGCCAATGGTCAGGGTGCGGATACCGATATTATCGTAGCCAGTGCCAAGGCTTATTTGTCCGCCTTGAACCGTCTGAGCCAACGCAGCGAACGGTTTAATCCCCAAACGGAAGTCTAAACATGAGCCAGTCGGACTT
>CALMOJ010000175.1 GCA_937871815.1 uncultured Neisseriales bacterium | reverse complement strand
TCCGCGCTGTCCATCCCCGCCCTGAAGCGCGAGGTTTTACGCGCAACTGATAAAAAACCCGCCAGACGGTCTAAACCGAAGATTGGCGGGTTTTCTAGTGTAAAGACAACACAGAGGCAAAAAGCTTATGCAGGCACAGTGTTAGACAGCATATCCACTTTAGCCTTCACTGCCTTACGTAGACTCTTGTAGAGATCTGGATGCGTGTCTCGCAGATATTCAATTACTTCGAAATCTTCGCGGCGAATCTTAGACAAATCGACCTGTTCAATGTGAACAAGACGGAGGAGCTCACGCACAGGCTTGGGCATATTACGACCCGATTCATAGCGGGAACCACCAGATTGCGTTACACCAATTTTGCTCCAGAATTCCTGCTGATTCAGACCAAGCTGGCGGCGGATTTCACGCGGGTTAGGAATTTTTTCAAACAGTTTCATGGGTTTTACCTCTCGTAATTGTGAACCGAATCCCCTACGTAGGGTTATAAGTCAATATTATAAAAATACCAAGATACTTTATGGACTTTAATTCTGAATAAAAGTTCACGATACTGGATTGATTAGTTGATTCTAACCAAGCTCTAATCACCTTAGACAATTTTATACGCAAAACGCAAAAAAACAGCGTATTTCTGTCTAGGTAGAAATGCGTAAATGCAACAAGCAGGGAGAGAGGGGGTGGCGAGCCTGACCCCCGGCACTTGCAATAAATGGCTGTGGCTGCTTCCTTCCGGACCTGACCAAGTTCACCATCTTGCAATGCGGGGAGACCCGCCATAGAAGAAAGGCATTCTATCGGATTTTAGATAAAACGGAAATACTTTTTACGGGTTTTGCCTGCTAAATCCCCCCCAAACAAAGGCGTTTTACTTAAAAATCGCAGAAAATGCTTGGGTAAAGTGCGCAAGCTTAGGGGCAATCAATGCCGCGCAATAGGGCAAGTGGGGGTGTGTTGCAAAATAGTTTTTGTGATACGCCTCGGCGGGGTAAAACCGCGTGGCGGCACATAACATGGTCACCGCAGGATGGTCGGCGGGGAGCGTGCTATTGAGCTGGGCAAGATAGGCTCGTGCTTCTCCTTCTTGTTGCACGCTATGCCAAAAAACTGCTGAGCGGTACTGCGTTCCAATGTCATTGCCCTGACGATCCAAGGTCGTGGGGTCGTGAATACTAAAAAAGACCTCCAATAATGTCTTGTAGCTAATTTGCGACGGGTCAAAACGACACTGGACTGCTTCTGCATGGCCGGTGCGCCCCTCGCACACCGCTTCATAACTGGGGTAAGGCGCAGTGCCACCGATATAGCCCACTGCCACGGCTTCCACACCTTTAAGGCGAGAAAATATCGCATCCAGACACCAGAAGCAGCCACCGGCGAAGGTGGCTAATTGTGTGGGAGAATTCATTGCGTCCTTTCTGCTTAGAACGTGTTAAAAGTCTCAATCGCACAGGGGTTGCCAAGGCGAAATGAACCAAAAAAGCACAGTTGACACACGGTCAATGCGCATGTTTTTGGGGGATTTCAACGCAGAATCACCCGAGTCTCGCAGATCGTAAACAGCTTCTTAGGCAGGCATCGGCATACCGGCTGACACGGTCAGCACCTCATGCCCTGTTTCCGTGACTAAAATCATGTGCTCCCATTGGGCGGATAGGCTGCGGTCTTTGGTCACCACCGTCCAGCCATCGGATAAATGCTTGAGGTGGCGTTTACCCGCGTTAATCATCGGCTCAATGGTGAAAATCATCCCAGGCACCAACTCAACGCCGGTGCCTGCCCGACCGTAATGCAGCACTTGCGGCTCTTCGTGAAACTTCAGCCCAATGCCGTGGCCGCAAAATTCATGCACCACACTATAGCCACTGCTTTCGGTGAATTTTTGGATGGCCGCGCCGATGTCGCCCAAATGCCCGCCGGGTTTAACCTGCTCAATGCCAATCCACAATGCACGGTGGGTCAGCTCGACCAAACGGCGGGCTTGCGGGGTGACTTCGCCAATCATAAACATCCGGCTGGTGTCGCCATGAAAGCCGTCTTTAATCACCGTAATGTCCAGATTCACAATATCCCCTTTTTTCAGGGGCTTATCGTTGGGGACACCGTGGCAAATCACTTGGTTAACCGAGGTGCAAATGGATTTGGGATAAGGACGATGCCCATCGGGGGCGTAGTTCAGCGGCGCGGGGATGCAGCCTTGCTCGTTCACCATATAGTCGTGGCAAAGCTGGTCGAGTGCTTCGGTGGTTACCCCTGGCAACACAAACGGGGTAATGTAATCGAGCACCTCGCCAGCCAAACGACCGGCAATTCGCATTTTTTCAATCTGTGCTGCATCTTTGAGAGTGATAGCCATCGTGTTTTCTTGATTTCAGTTCTAATCGTTAAGTTTAACAAACCTGAGGGGGTGGGGGGGTAGCCCCGTATTCCGCCACTACGCCCCCTCTTCGCCCGCCAAAAGCTCGGCAGCGTGGCGGCGGGTGGTGTCAGTCAGGGTCGCCCCGCCCAGCATTCGGGCGATTTCTGCCACGCGCTCGCTGTCGGTGAGCGGGGTAATGCGGCTGACAATCTGACCCTGCTCGGGGGATTTCGACACCTGCCAATGGGTGTTGCCCCGTGCGGCGACTTGCGGCAAATGGGTGACACACAGCACTTGGTAACGCGTCCCCAACCGGTTAAGCAACCGCCCCACCACTTCGGCCACGCGCCCGCCTATCCCCACATCCACCTCGTCAAAAATCAGCGTTGGTACCGCCGCCACTTGGCTGGTCACCACCTGCAAAGCCAAGCTAATCCGCGACAGCTCCCCCCCCGAAGCCACTTTGGCCAGTGGCCGCAGCGACGTACCGGCATTGGCGGCTACATGGTATTCCACCGTCTCGGCGCCAGATGCATTGGGGCTGGCTTGCGGCAGCAAAACCACCTGAAAGCGGCTGCCTTCCATCGCGAGGTGTTGCATTTCTTGGCTGACCTGCGTCGAGAGCTGCTCGGCGGCGTATTGGCGTTTGGCGGTGAGGGCGGCGGCGGCCAGCACCAAAGCGGCGTGGGCTTGGGTGGCGTGTTCGGCAAGCACGTCGAGATTGACTTCGGTATCGAGCGCCGCCCGCTGACGCTGCCAGTCTGCCCATTTTTCAGGCAGCAATTCGGGTGGCGTGCGGAACTTGCGCCCTGCACTGTGGAGCGCGTCCAGCCGTTTTTCGACTTCGGTCAGTGCGGCGGGGTCTTCTTCGAGGTGTTCAGTGTAGTCACGCAGGGCATAGACCGCCTCACGCAGTTCAGCTTCGGCAGAGGCCAGCAGGTCGGTAATGGGGGTAATCGCCGGATCCGCACCGGCCAACCGCGCCAGCCGCTGGCTTTGCTGGGTCAGCAGGCTAACAACATTGCTGTCATCGTCCGACAGCACACCCAAAGCCGATTGGGCGGTCAGCGAGAGTTCGGCAATATGGCTAAGGCGTTGATGGCGCAGCCCCAAACTTTCCCATTCGCCTTCGGTCGGGGCTAGGCTGGCCAGCTCGCCAATTTGCCAATCGAGTCGTTCACATTCAGTGGTATTGGCTTCGGCATGGTCTTGGGCGTGGCGCAGGGCTTGGGCGGCGGTTTGCCATGCGGTATGGGCGTGGCGCACGGCGGCGGCTTCGGCTTGGGCACCGGCAAAATCATCCAGCAAGACGCGCTGGGCTTCGGCACGCAGCAAAGACTGATGGGCGTGCTGTCCGTGAATATCGACCAAGTGCTCGCCCACCGATTTAAGCTGGGCAAGGGTGGCGGGGCGGCCATTTAAAAAGGCGCGTGACCGTCCTTGGTGATCGACCAAGCGGCGCACCAGCAGGGTATCGTCATCGCCGGATAAAGCCTGCTCCGCCAGCCAATCCAGCACGGCTGGCTGCTGGGACAGGTCAAAGCGGGCGGCCAGCTCGGCACGCTCTGCCCCTTGGCGCACCAAACTGCCCTCGCCCCGCCCGCCCAACAGCAAGGACAGCGCGTCAATCATGATGGATTTGCCCGCGCCGGTTTCGCCGGTCAGCACCGTAAAGCCGCTGGAGAAATCCAAATCCAGCAGGTCAACAATCACAAAGTCACGAATGGAGAGAGAAAGCAGCATGGTGGATGAGCACAGCAGAATGAGAGAAAGAGAAAGGCACGCGGCGGCAGGGCAGAGGGCAGCCCCCGCACCTGACACTACATCAGGCGTTCGCCCCAATGCAGCTTGTGGCGCAGCATGTCGTAATAGTTGTAGCCGATGGGGTGCAGAATACGGAGGGTATTGTGGTAGCGGCGCAAAATCACGCGGTCCCGTTCCAGCACCGCTTGGTGTGATTGGCCGTCAAAGTGAACGTGGGTATCGCTGCCCCGTGTCAGGACAAATTCCACCACGCTGCTATCGTTGACGGCAATGGGGCGGTTAGACAGCGATTGCGGGCAAATCGGCACCAGCGTAATCGCCGGTACGGTAGGGTGCAAAATCGGCCCGCCAGAAGCCAGCGAATAGGCGGTGGAGCCGGTGGGGGTGGAGACAATTAGCCCATCCGACCGCTGGCTATACACAAATTGGGTGTCGATAAACACTTCGAACTCAATCATCGCACCGGTCGCGCCTCGGCTAAACACCACGTCGTTAAACGCCAAAGCGTGGGAGATTTCCACGCCGTCACGTACCAAGCTGGCGTGCAACAAAATCCGGTCTTCGGGGACATACTCGCCGCGCAAAATGGCTTCCACACTGGCCGCCATACCTTCTAGCGGGATGTCAGTCATAAAGCCGAGCCGCCCTTGGTTGATGCCGATCAGCGGCACGGCGTAGGGGGCCAGCAGGCGGGCAATCGACAGCATGGTGCCGTCGCCTCCCAGCACAATGGCTAGGTCAGCTTGCTGACCCAGCGCGGCTCGCTCTACCCGCTGGTAGCGACCGGCTTCGGCGGGGCTCGCGCTTTCGCTGTCCACCAAAATAGTTAAACCGTGGGCAGACAGACAATCGGCCAGCGCAATCAGCGATTGCAGCACTTCGGGTTTGCTGTGGCGGGCAATCAGTGCCACGCGGCTAAAGAGAAAATTCATGTCGGCATTAAAGCCTGTTATCCCTTGCCATGCAAGCCGCCTTCGTCCTCCTGACGCTCATCCACCCCGTACAAATACAGCCTAATCAACTCGGCCAGCGAATTCACCCCCAGCTTGTCAAACAAGGTGGCGCGGTGGGCTTCGATGGTGCGGCGCGAGAGGTCGAGCTTGGCCCCGATTTCGCGGCTAGACAGCCCTTCGGTGACCAGCTTGAGCACCTGATGTTCGCGCTCTGACAGGCTGGCGAGTCGCGCCTCGGCCTCTTGGGTTTTGGCACCCCGCTTCAGCAGAGAAATGCTTTTTTTCAGCGCAGTTTGAATTTGCTTGAGCAGCACATCGCCGTAGACCGGCTTTTGCAAGAAATCATGTGCGCCCCGCTTAAACGCCGTGCTGCATTGCGCCACATCGCCATGCCCCGTCATGAAAATAATCGGTAGCGTGGCTTCAATTGCCAGTAGTTGCTCTTGCAGCACCATGCCGTCCATGCCGGGCATCCGAATATCCAAGACCAAACACGCCACATGGTCGGGGGTGAACGCATCCAAAAAAGCCTGCGCCGAAGAAAATGCGAGGGGCTTTAAGCCCGCGCTGTGTATCAGTAAGGTCATGGCATCCAGCACCGCCAAATCATCGTCCACCACATACACCACCGGTGTTTGGTCAGGGGAACCCTCTGCGGGGGGCTGTCCCGCAGGCGGTACCGCTGAATCAATATTAGGGGGCGATGACGGGTCGTCTGGCAGGGGGGCGAGGTCGGTAGCTATCGGAGAACACAGCGGAAAAGTGGTCATGCAGTCGCGTCCTTGAGGTTAAAACGAGGCGAATTCGCTGCGGTATCCCCAGACAAAGGCAGGTAAATGCTAAAGCACGCGCCCCCCTCGGCAAGATTTTTGGCAGTGATGCGCCCCTGATGGGCTTCGATAATACTTTGGCAGATAGTCAGTCCAAGCCCCATTCCGTGCGGCTTAGAGGTGATAAAAGGGGTAAACAAATTGTCTAGGATGCGTGCTGGAATTCCGCCTCCGTTATCGGTGACAGTCAAAACCACGCCCGCGCCGTCTATTTTGGTGGCTAGCTTCAGCCAGCGTTCTTGGGTTTGCTGGCTTAGGCTATCGACGGCATTGCTAATCAGGTTAAGCACCACCTGCTCGATTTGGATCGCGTCTGCCATGATGGGTGGAAGCCGCTCATCTAACTGCAGCACGGTTCGCACTTTATTTTCTTTTAGCAAATGCTCGGCCAAGGTCAGCGTGTTATGCACCACTTGGGCGAGGCTGATTTGCTCTGGCTGGACGGGCTGCTTGCTTACAAAAGCCCGTAGCCGCTGCAAAATATCGCCCGCCCGCTGGGCTTGTTGCGCCGCAGAGGTCATGGCACGGCGAATCACGTCTAAATCAAGCGGGTCGTCTTCTAGCAAGCGCAAACAGGCTTGGTTGTAGTTGCCAATCGCTGACAGCGGCTGGTTGATTTCGTGGGCAATGCCCGAGGCCATTTCGCCCATCAAATTAAGCCGTGCCACATGCGCCAGCTTTTCTTCGTGCTCACGCACTCGTTTTTGGCTATCGGACAGCCGTGCCAGCACCTTATTGTGGGTAGGGCCAATATTACGGAAGGTAATCAACGCGCCCAGCTCAATTTCACGGTAGAACGGCAAGGGGGTCACACTGCCTTCAATCTGCATAGGCTTGACCACCGTGGTCGAAAGCAAGGTGTTTTCGGGGAACTCTACGGCTTGCCCACTGTTCAGACATTGGTTAATCGGGTTGTCATGTAGCCGCTCGGCCATGTCAAAGTGGATGCGGAACAGGGTAAAAATCGAATCCCCCAACACTTTTTCTGCCGATACATTCAGCAGGTGGGCGGCCATAGGGTTCATGTAGGCAATCCGCCCCAGTTTGTCGATCCGAATCACACCATCGTAAATATGCTGCAAAGTAAGAGCCGCCAGTTCACGTTCTTGCTCTAAGCGCAGTTTGCCTTGTTGGTTTTCAAGGTGGGCTTGCTCGCGCTGGTGGTACGCCAACATGCCAAACCCGACCAACATCAACAGCGAAATCGCCAAATAAAACAGGGCTTCGAGGCTGACATCCTGCCACTGCATCTGCATGGCCAATTGCAGCTCTAGCGGCTGGGCAATGCTGACAATCGGGCGGGCATATTCAAACTGAGGGAGTAAACGGCTTTCCCACGCACTGGTAGGTTGCATCCTTTGGTTAAAAAACAGACGATTGCGCCCTTGGGAACCATTGAGGTAGAAGGTCAGTTTGGCATCCAGTCGTTCTCCCACCACATTGACCAAGCCCGCCATCAGCTTGTCGTTGCGGACTTGAATCGCCAGCACCATTGGCGGCGTGTGGACGTTGCTTGCGCCCTCTACGGTAAATGCTTTCATCAGCAAATAACCCTGCCCGCCCCGCGCCAGCAAATAGGGCGGGGTCGAAATGGCGTAGCCGTTTTTGAGCGTAATATCCAGCGCGTCAAACCGCTGCTTGTCGGAGAGTAAATCGAAGCCCATCTGGCTTTCGGGGTCACTGCGCGGCGGTTCAGTCATCACCAAAGGCAAATACAGTCCGCGCGCACCCGCCGCCCGCAAGGCTTGATCGGCAAATGGGCTGCGCTCTTGCACTGCAAAGTGGGGGTAGCCCTGCTGCTGCATGTCGCTTAACAGCTCGGGCAATTGGCGATAGGATGTGGATTGGTAAAGCTGAATCGCATCAAGATGGGGGTAACGCTGCAACATCTGCCGTGCGTAGCGGTGCAGCTCTGTGGCAGGGCGGGCAGGCGTGGCACGCAACAGCAGCTCTAGCGAGAGCAGTACGGTTTCGTTTTGGTCAAGCCGCTGCGAAAGCTGTTGGTAGAATACTTCGGCTTGCTGACGGAAGTGATGCTCTAACCGGTCGGCTTCGCCACTTAACCACCACGCCGCCGTCCCCGAAAATATCACCAGCCATATCAATAGCCCCAGCAACACACGCCGCACCCGCCAAAGAGATGTGCCTTTTTGGGTGGCGGGGGTGTCTGAACCAATAAAAAAGGGAAAGGTCGAAGCCATCCAGTCAGTCTATGCTGGGCAAAAAAACATGATGCCTGAATCATACCACCCCGCCAACAACAGCAAGTCGGGGTAGGGATGGGCGCAGACACCGTGTGCCATTTTTAATTTTATGAAGGAAATCCCCAATATGGCTTTACCCTCCGCTTCGGTAGGCACGCCCCTGATGTATCTAGGTTTTTTTGTGGCCGTTCTGGCGATGATTTTGGTCGATATTTTCGCCCTCAATCGCCAAGGCGACCACAAAGTCAGCGTCAAAGAAGCCCTGAGCTGGTCCTTGGTCTGGATTACGGTGGCACTGAGCTTTAACGCGTGGCTGTGGTGGACGATTAGCCAAGACACCAGCCTTGCCGCCACCGAAGCTGCCCGCAAGCTGATTGCAAACCAAAAAGCCTTGGAATTTCTGACCGGTTATTTGATTGAAAAATCATTGGCCGTCGATAACATCTTTGTGTTTTTGCTGCTGTTTGGCTTTTTCAAAGTGCCCCCCGCCTATCAGCGACGGGTGCTGGTCTATGGCGTAGTCGGTGCGATTTTTATGCGGGCCATTATGATTGCCATTGGCGCGGTGCTGGTGGCGCAGTTTGCATGGATTTTGTATGTGTTTGGCGCATTTTTAGTCTTTACCGGTCTCAAAATGATGTTGCCTGAAAAAGACAAGCAAGCCGACTTGGCCAACAACCCCGTGCTGCGTTGGATACGCGGTCATCTCCGTGTCACCGACACCTACCACGACCAACGCTTTTTTATCCGCCGACAAGGGGTGTTGTGGGTGACACCGCTGTTTTTGGTTTTGGTGATGATTGAGCTGACCGACTTGGTGTTTGCGGTGGACAGCATCCCCGCGATTTTCGCCGTCACCCGCGACCCCTTTATCGTCATGACCTCGAATATCTTCGCCATTTTGGGGCTACGCGCCATGTATTTTCTGCTAGCCGATGTCGCCGACCGCTTCCACTTGCTGAAATACGGCTTGGCGGCGGTGCTGACCTTTATTGGCAGCAAGATGTTGTTGCTGGAGGTGTTCCACATCCCAATTATGTGGTCGCTGGGCGGCGTGTTTGGGCTGTTGGCGGCCTCGGTCATCGCCTCTTTGCTGTGGCCGAAAGCGGAGGGCGTTTTGCCGAAGGGGTAGACCCTGTTGATGCCCTCCGCCATGCCGAGGTTGGGGGGCCGTCACTGCCGAGAAGGTGCCCACCCCGCCCACATCCCCCGCAACGCCACCCCAAAGTGCGCAGCAAACCGAGGGCCGTCACGCAGGGGGCTGGCGGCCATCGTTTCGCGCAGGCCGTGGCGCAGGGCGGCGAGTTTGGGCAGGTCGTTGACCAGTGCCACGACTTTGTCGGCGTACTCCGCTGGGCTAT
>CALMOJ010000174.1 GCA_937871815.1 uncultured Neisseriales bacterium | reverse complement strand
CCGTGAAGGTGGTCGTACCGTTGGTGCCGGTGTTGTCGCCAAGATTCTTGCGTAATTAGGAGCGGGTATGCAAAGCCAAAAAATCCGTATCCGTCTGAAGGCGTTTGACTACAATTTGATTGACCGCTCTGCTCAGGAAATCGTTGACACTGCCAAGCGCACTGGCGCAGTGGTCAAGGGTCCTGTGCCGTTGCCAACCAAAATTGAACGCTATGACGTGTTGCGCTCACCGCACGTTAATAAGACCTCTCGCGACCAGTTTGAAATCCGCACGCATCTGCGTTTAATGGATATTGTTGATCCTACTGATAAGACCGTTGACGCTTTGATGAAGCTGGATTTGCCTGCTGGCGTAGATGTTGAAATTAAGCTGCAGTAAGACTGTAGGCACGATTTGCTGCTGGGTAAGTGCTTGCAGTAATTGAAGTTTTCGTGCTACATTCGCGGGCTCACCTCTCTGGTGAGCCCGTTTTGTTATTTGCTGGTCAATCGTAACTGGCACCTGATAAAGGAAATAACGATGAGTTTAGGTCTTGTCGGTCGCAAAGTCGGCATGACCCGCGTTTTTGCTGAGGATGGCGCAACCATCCCAGTAACTGTGCTGGACATGTCGAACAATCGCGTCACGCAAATCAAAACCAGCGAAACCGATGGCTACAATGCTATCCAAGTTGCGTTTGGTTCCAAAAAAGCAAGCCGCATCAATAAGGCTGAAGCTGGCCATTTTGCAAAGGCTGGTATTGAGGCCGGTCGTGGTTTGCACGAGTTTTTGCTGGATGCCGCCAAGTTGGGCGAGCTGAAGGCCGGTGATGCTATCACCGTTGAAGTATTTGAAATTGGTCAGCTTGTTGATGTGACAGGTACGAGCCAAGGTAAGGGCTTTGCTGGTGCGATTAAGCGCCATCATTTCTCCTCCAACCGTGCTTCGCACGGTAACTCTGTTTCGCATCGTGCCCCTGGTTCTATCGGGATGGCGCAAGATCCAGGTCGTGTATTTCCTGGTAAGCGGATGGCAGGTCAGCTTGGTAACGTGAAGCGTACTGTGCAGAGCCTAGAAGTGGTTCGCATTGACGTAGAACGCCAATTGCTCCTGATTAAGGGTGCTGTTCCTGGCTCTAAAGGTGGTGACGTGGTTGTTCGCCCG
Organism: uncultured Neisseriales bacterium; assembly: GCA_937871815.1. GTDB lineage: Bacteria > Pseudomonadota > Gammaproteobacteria > Burkholderiales > Aquaspirillaceae > Rivihabitans. The sequence continues at coordinate 18,684 of CALMOJ010000174.1, read as the reverse complement.
GCAGTGAAGGCAGGTGCGTGATGGAACTAAAAGTAATCAATGCTGAAGGCCAAGCAGTAGAAAGCTTGTCTGCTTCCGACGTATTGTTCGGTCGTGAATATAATGAGGCTTTGGTTCACCAAGTGGTGACTGCCTATTTGGCAAACGCGCGTAGCGGGAATCGTGCTCAAAAAGGCCGTAGCGAAGTGGCGAAGTCCACCCGCAAGCCTTGGCGGCAAAAAGGTACCGGTCGTGCACGCGCAGGTATGGCGTCCAGCCCTATCTGGCGTGGGGGCGGTAAGATTTTCCCAAATAGCCCAGAAGAAAACTTCTCGCACAAAGTGAACCGTAAGATGTTCCGTGCTGGTGTTTCTACCATTCTGTCGCAATTGGTGCGTGATAGCCGTTTAGTTGTTGTTGACTCGTTTACTGTTGATAGCCCGAAGACACGCGAATTCGCAAGCAAAGTTAAGGCAATGGGTTTGGATCAGGCTTTGGTTATTACCAAGGAATTGGACGAAAACCTGTATCTGTCTTCACGCAACTTGCCAAATGTGTTGGTGATTGAAGCGGCTCAAGCTGATCCTTATAGCTTGGTGCGTTTCAAAAAGGTTGTCATCACCCGTGATGCGATCAAGCAACTCGAGGAGCAATGGGCATGAACCAGGAACGTCTGATGCAAGTCATCCTTGCTCCGGTTGTCTCCGAGAAAAGTACCCTCGTCGCAGACAAAAATGAGCAAGTGGTGTTTAAAGTAGTGACCGATGCAACCAAGCCAGAAGTAAAGGCTGCTGTTGAACTTTTGTTCAACGTGAAGGTTGATAGCGTCAATATCTTGAATGTCAAAGGCAAGGTTAAGCGCTTTGGTCGTTTTACCGGTCGTCGCAAAGACTGGAAAAAGGCTTATGTGTGCCTCGTGCCTGGGCAGGAAATTGACTTTTCCGCTGCGCAGTAAAGGGAGATAGAACATGGCATTAGTAAAAGTTAAACCGACATCTCCGGGTCGTCGCGCAGTTGTCAAGGTCGTTACCCCTGGCTTGCACAAAGGTGCGCCGTACGCGCCTTTGTTGGAAAAGCAAATCCAAAATGCTGGCCGCAATAACAATGGGCATATCACTACTCGCCATCGTGGCGGTGGTCATAAGCATCATTACCGGATGGTGGATTTCCGTCGTAACAAAGATGGTGTCTCTGCAACAGTTGAGCGGATTGAATACGATCCAAACCGTACTGCACACATTGCATTGCTGTGCTATGCCGATGGCGAACGCCGTTACATCATTGCACCTAAGGGCGTGAAGGCTGGTTCTGTGCTGCTGTCTGGTTCGGAAGCTCCTATCAAGGCAGGTAACTGCTTGCCTTTGCGTAATATCCCTGTGGGTACAACCATCCACTGCATCGAAATGCAGCCAGGTAAGGGTGCGCAAATTGCGCGTTCTGCTGGGGCTTCTGTGCAGTTGTTGGCGCGTGAAGGTGCTTACGCACAATTGCGCTTGCGTTCTGGTGAAATTCGCAAAGTTCATGTGGATTGCCGCGCAACAGTCGGCGAAGTGGGTAATGAAGAGCATCAGCTCCGCTCCATTGGTAAGGCCGGTGCAATGCGCTGGAGAGGGATTCGTCCGACCGTTCGCGGTGTGGCAATGAACCCTGTGGATCACCCACACGGTGGTGGTGAAGGTAAGACAGCTGCTGGTCGTGATCCTGTTAGCCCATGGGGAACCCCAACCAAGGGTTACCGTACTCGTCGTAATAAGCGTACGAACAACATGATCGTGCGTCGTCGCTATTCGAATAAAGGGTAATTGACAATGGCACGTTCAATTAAAAAAGGTCCATTTGTTGATCTGCATTTGATCAAAAAGGTCGATGCTGCTCGTGCAACGAGCGACAAGCGCCCGATCAAGACTTGGTCACGCCGCTCCACTGTGTTGCCTGAATTTGTTGGCTTTACCATTGCCGTGCATAACGGCAAGGCACATGTTCCTGTCTATGTGACAGAAAACATGGTGGGTCATAAATTAGGCGAATTTTCGCTGACACGTACCTTTAAAGGCCACGCTGCCGATAAGAAGGCGAAACGATAAGGTGATGCAATGAGAGTATCTGCTGTTTTGAAGAATGCTCGCCTGTCGGCACAAAAGTGCCGTTTGGTAGCCGATCAAGTCCGAGGTCTGCCAGTTGACGCTGCGTTGAATCTTCTAACCTTCAGCCCCAAAAAGGGTGCTGTGCTGCTGAAGAAATTGCTTGAAAGTGCAATTGCTAACGCGGAGCACAACGAAGGTGCTGATATTGACACATTGAAAGTGGCAACAGTGTTCGTGGACAAGGGTGCAAGCTTGAAGCGCTTTTCTGCACGAGCAAAAGGCCGGGGTAACCGGATTGAAAAGCAAACTTGCCATATCACGCTGACCGTGGGCAACTAAGGAAGAGAACATGGGACAGAAGATTGATCCGCGGGGCTTTCGTCTCTGCGTAAACAAAAACTGGTCTTCCAAGTGGTTTGCCAACAGCCAGAAGTTTGCTGGCATGCTGAAGGAAGACATCGAAGTGCGTGAGTTTCTGAAGAAGAAACTAAAGCACGCTTCGGTAAGCCGTGTGGTAATTGAGCGCCCAGCAAAGAGTGCCCGTATTACTATCCACAGCTCCCGCCCAGGGGTTGTGATTGGCAAAAAGGGTGAAGATATTGAATTGCTCAAGCAAGAACTTGCTCGCCGTATGGGTGTGCCTGTTCATGTCAATATCGAAGAAGTGCGTAAACCTGAAATCGATGCGCAAATCATTGCTGATGGTATTGCTGCTCAATTGGAAAAGCGTGTGATGTTCCGCCGCGCCATGAAGCGTGCAATGCAAAATGCGATGCGTTTGGGTGCGCAAGGCATCAAGATTATGAGTTCCGGTCGTTTGAACGGGATCGAAATCGCACGTAGTGAATGGTATCGCGAAGGCCGTGTGCCATTGCATACACTGCGTGCTGATGTGGACTACGCAACCTCTGAAGCACAAACAACTTACGGCGTTATCGGCGTAAAAGTTTGGGTTTACAAGGGCGAAGTAAAGCCAGGTCAAGTTCAGGTTGAGCCAGCTCAGCCTGAAAAGAAATCGAGAAAGGCAGGGGCGCGTAATGCTGCAACCAACTAGACTCAAATACCGTAAACAGCAAAAGGGTCGCAATACTGGTATTGCTACCCGTGGCAATAAGGTGAGCTTCGGCGACTTCGGCCTGAAGGCTGTTGGTCGTGGTCGTTTGACTGCCCGCCAAATTGAAGCTGCTCGCCGGGCAATGACACGTCACATTAAGCGTGGCGGTAAAATCTGGATTCGTGTGTTCCCTGATAAACCTATTTCCACTAAGCCTGCAGAAGTTCGTATGGGTAATGGTAAGGGTAGCCCAGAGTACTACGTGGCAGAGATTCAGCCAGGTAAGATGTTGTACGAAATGGATGGCGTGAATGAAGATTTGGCGCGCGAAGCATTCCGCTTAGCTGCCGCTAAATTACCAATTCCCACCACGTTTGTTGTTAGACAGGTAGGTCAATGATGAAATCGTCTGAATTGAGAGCAAAGTCGGTCGAAGAACTCAAGGCTGAACTGATGAGTCTGTTGAAGGCACAGTTTGGTCTGCGTATGCAAATCGCAACCCAACAGTTGACGAAGACCAGCGAATTGAAAAAGGCTCGCCGCGACATTGCGCGTGTGCGTACCATCTTGCATGAGAAGGTAGCTTGATATGAGCGAAACCACAAAAAACGTCCGTACGCTGACTGGTAAGGTGGTAAGCGACAAAATGGACAAGACGATTGTTGTTTTGGTCGAGCGCAAGGTTAAGCACCCGATTTATGGCAAGGTTATTCGTCTTTCTAAGAAGTTCCATGCTCATGATGAAACCAACACCTATGTGGTTGGTGATATCGTGACAATTTCGGAGTCGCGTCCGCTCTCCAAGACCAAGAACTGGGTTGTTTCGGCACTTGTCGAAAAAGCTCGTCAGGTCTAATGCTTGCAGAGAGCTTCGGCTCTCTGTATAATCCGCTTTTTTCAATCGCCAATTTCTCGGCGACTTACCCGTACGGGTTCCAAAACTGGCCGTTTGATGCGTTACATCAAGTAGCGCTTAACCTCTTTTTGGGGATGCGACGGGTTAAGTTGGAAAGGTAAATCCATGATTCAAATGCAGTCCATGCTGGATGTTGCAGACAACACTGGTGCGCGTCGTGTTATGTGCATTAAGGTTCTCGGTGGCTCTAAGCGTCGTTACGCGTCTGTGGGCGACATTATCAAGGTCAGTATCAAAGATGCTGCTCCGCGTGGTCGCGCCAAAAAAGGCGATGTATTTAATGCTGTCGTTGTCCGTACCGCGAAAGGCGTACGTCGTCCAGACGGTTCGCTGATTAAGTTTGATGGCAATGCTGCAGTGCTGCTCAATAACAAGCTCGAACCCATTGGCACTCGCATCTTTGGGCCGGTGACTCGTGAGCTGCGTACTGAGCGTTTCATGAAAATTGTTTCGCTCGCGCCGGAAGTGCTGTAAGGAGATTCCAGCATGCAAAAAATTCGCAAAGGTGATGACGTAGTCGTCCTCACGGGTAAAGACAAGGGTAAGCGCGGCGTTGTGTTGCGTGTTCTGGATGGCCAATTGGTGGTAGAAGGTGTGAATGTTGTTAAAAAACACCAAAAGCCAAACCCAATTAAGGGCGTGCAGGGCGGTGTTGTCGAAAAGACGATGCCTGTAGATGTTTCCAATATTGCGCTATTTAACCCAGCTACTCAAAAAGCAGATCGCGTTGGCTTTAAGTTGCTGGATGATGGTCGTAAGGTTCGCGTGTTCAAATCGAACGGCGAAATGATCGGCGCATAAGGGGGCAATATGGCACGTTTAAACGAATTCTATAAAACAACTGTTGTACCTGAGTTGGTAAAACAGTTTGGCTACAAGTCAATCATGGAAGTTCCTCGCATCGAAAAGATTACCCTGAACATGGGTGTCGGCGAGGCTGTGGCTGACAAAAAAGTGCTTGATCATGCCGTTAGTGATATGCAGAAAATTGCTGGCCAAAAGCCAGTGGTTACTACTGCAAAGAAATCAATTGCGGGCTTTAAAATCCGTGACGGCTATCCGATTGGCTGTAAGGTGACATTGCGTCGTGAGCGCATGTTTGAATTCCTTGATCGTCTGATTACAATTGCTCTGCCTCGCGTTCGCGATTTTCGTGGCATTAGCGGTAAGTCGTTCGATGGTCGTGGTAATTACAACATGGGCGTGCGTGAACAGATCATCTTCCCAGAAATCGAATACGACAAGATTGATGCGCTCCGTGGTATGAACATTACGATCACCACAACCGCAAAAACCGACGAAGAAGCCCGCGCTTTGCTGGCTGCGTTCAAGTTCCCGTTCAAGGGTTAATAAAATGGCAAAACTCGCATTGATCAACCGCGAAGACAAGCGTGCCAAGCTGGTTGCCAAGTTTGCAGCCAAGCGTGAACAGTTGATGTCTGTCATCAATAACGCCAGTCTGTCCGATGAAGAGCGCTTTGAAGCACGCCTCAAATTGCAACAGTTGCCACGTAATGCAAGTCCAGTACGTCAGCGTAATCGTTGTGTATTGACTGGTCGTGCACGTGGTGTATTCCGCAAGTTCGGCCTTGGCCGTAACAAGCTCCGTGAAATCGCGATGCGTGGTGAGATTCCTGGCATCGTCAAGGCTAGCTGGTAATAGGGGAATAAACGATGAGTATGCAAGATCCTATTTCCGATATGCTGACCCGCATTCGCAATGCGCAGCGTGCTAATAAAGTTTCGGTTTCTATGCCTTCTTCGAAACTGAAAATGGCAATTGCTAAAGTCCTTAAGGACGAAGGCTATGTCGAGGAGTTCGCCGTTCGCAATGAAGACAGCAAGCCTGTGCTTGATGTCCAGCTTAAATACTACGCAGGTCGCCCTGTTATTGAACGCATTGACCGTGTCTCTCGCCCTGGTCTACGTGTCTATAAGGGTTCTAACGATATTCCTAAGGTGATGAATGGTCTCGGTGTTGCTATCGTTTCCACCTCCAAGGGTGTTATGACTGATCGTAAAGCACGCGCAGCCGGTATCGGCGGCGAGTTGCTTTGTGTCGTAGCTTAACAGGGGAAGAACGCATGTCTCGTGTAGCTAAAAATCCAGTTGTTCTCCCTGCTGGCGTTGAAGCAAGTTTTTCAACATCAGATTTGGTTGTTAAGGGCGCGTTGGGGACTATCACCTTGCCACTTAGTGGTGAAGTTGAAGTCAAGTTGGAAGATAACGCACTTACTTTTGCTGCTAAAAGCGAAAGCAAGTTTGCTCGTTCCATGTCCGGTACTATGCGTTCGTTGGTGAACAACATGGTAACGGGTGTTTCCAAGGGCTTTGAGCGTAAGCTCCTGTTGGTTGGTGTGGGGTATCGCGCACAAGCTCAGGGCGATACGCTGAACCTCACCCTTGGTTTTTCTCACCCCGTTGCCCACAAAATGCCAGAAGGCGTGAAAGTGGAAACGCCGTCGCAAACGGAAATCCTGTTAAAGGGTGCTGATAAGCAAAAAGTCGGTCAAGTTGCCGCAGAAATTCGTGCTTATCGCTCCCCTGAGCCTTATAAGGGTAAGGGTGTCCGCTATTCCGACGAAGTGGTGGTTTTGAAAGAAACCAAGAAGAAATAACTGAGGCCCAGTCATGGATAAGAAACAAGCTAGACTCCGTCGTGCACGTAAAACCCGTGCCAAGATTGCGGAGCTCAATATTGCACGCCTTACAGTGCATCGCAGCAATTGCCACATTTACGCCCAAATCATTGATGAGACCGGCAGCCGTGTATTGGCAAGTGCATCTACTGTTGAAGCTGATAGCCGCAAGGAATTGGCAAATGGTGGTAATGCTAAGGCTGCGGCTTTCGTAGGTCAGCGGATTGCAGAAAAAGCAAAGGCAGCTGGCATTGAGAAGGTGGCCTTTGATCGTGCTGGCTTCCAGTATCATGGTCGCGTGAAGGTATTGGCAGAAGCTGCCCGCGAACACGGCCTCGTATTCTAATTCGGAGTAAATAATGGCTAAGCACGAAATCGAAGAGCGCGGCGATGGCCTCATCGAGAAGATGATTGGTGTGAACCGCGTGACCAAAGTGGTTAAGGGCGGTCGTATCATGGCTTTCTCCGCACTGACCGTGGTCGGCGATGGTGATGGTGGCATTGGCATGGGCAAGGGCAAGTCGAAAGAAGTGCCTGTTGCTGTCCAAAAAGCAATGGAAGAAGCGCGTCGCAAGATGACTAAAGTGTCCTTGAAAAATGGCACCTTGCATCATGCAGTGACAGGCAAGCACGGCGCAACCGTCGTATTCATGCAGCCTGCACCAGAAGGTACCGGTATTATTGCTGGTGGTCCTATGCGTGCGGTGTTTGATGCTATGGGTGTGAAGAACGTGTCGGCAAAGTGCCACGGCTCGACCAACCCTTACAATATCGTTCGCGCCACACTTGATGGCTTGTCCAAAATGTACACACCTAGTGACATTGCGGCCAAGCGCGGCAAGACCGTTGCCGATATTCTTGGAGCGGAAGAATGAGCGACAAAAAAACTGTCAAAGTGACACTGGTTAAAAGCCTGATTGGTCGCCTAGAAGCACATAAAGCATGTGCGCGTGGTCTCGGTCTGAAGAAAATCAACCAGTCTGTCGAAGTGATCGATACCCCTGAAAACCGCGGCATGATCAATAAGATCAGCTATCTGTTGAAGCGTGAGGGTTGAGCATGGAACTGAATACCATTAAGCCAGCGGCAGGTGCTAAGCACGCTAAGCGTCGTGTTGGTCGTGGGATTGGTAGTGGCTTGGGTAAGACCGCTGGTCGTGGCCATAAAGGGCAGAAATCTCGCTCTGGTGGCTTCCACAAGGTTGGTTTTGAGGGTGGTCAAATGCCACTGCAACGCCGCCTGCCAAAGCGTGGCTTCAAGTCCTTAACTAAGCATTTGACTGCAGAAGTGCGTCTTGATCAGTTGGCTGAATTGCCCGTTGATAGCGTAGATGTATTGACGTTGGCACAGGCAGGGTTGTTGCCTGCTGGTGCTAAATTTGCCAAGGTTATCAATACCGGTAAGATTGAGCGTGCGCTTGAATTGCGTGGGATTGGTGCGACAGCAGGTGCTCGTGCAGCAATCGAGGCTGCTGGCGGTCGTTTTGCTGAATAATAAGGCAAGATTCAAGTGTCTACCTCTTCTCTAGCAGTGAATGCCAACAAGTTTGGCGATCTAAAACAGCGCATTTGGTTTTTGATTGGCGCACTTATCGTTTATCGTATTGGTGCCCATATTCCTGTTCCTGGGATCAATCCTGCTGAGCTAGCGAAGTTGTTTCAGTCGTCCCAGACGGGGCTCCTCGACATGTTTAACATGTTTTCTGGGGGGGCTCTGTCTCGGTTTACGGTTTTTGCCATTGGCATTATGCCGTATATTTCTGCCTCGATTATTCTTCAGTTGGCAGGAGAGGTTCTTCCTACTCTTAAGCAGCTGAAAAAAGAGGGGGACGCTGGCCGACGCAAGATTACGCAATATACGCGCTACGCTACGGTGCTTCTGGCTACATTCCAGAGCTTTGGTATTGCCGTTATGTTGTTTAAGCAGCCTGGCCTTGTTTTGACTGGCTCACCGATTGAGTTTTATCTCACTACAGTGGTGACCCTTGTCACTGGGACGATGTTCTTGATGTGGCTCGGCGAGCAAATTACTGAGCGAGGGCTAGGTAATGGCATCTCGTTAATTATTTGTGCAGGTATTGCAGCAGGGGTTCCTTCTGCAATTGGAAAGACGCTTACGCTAACAAGCCAAGGTAGCTTGCCTATTTTGCTCGTGATTGCCCTGTTTATTGGTGTGATTGCGGTGACCTACCTTGTGGTTTTTGTAGAGCGTGGTCAGCGCAAAGTGCTGGTCAATTACGCTAAACGTCAAGTTGGTAATCGAGTAATGCAAGGGCAGAGCACACATATGCCTTTGAAGTTGAATATGGCGGGTGTTATTCCGCCGATTTTTGCTTCTAGCATTATTTTGTTTCCCGCCACAGTCGTCGGGTGGTTTGGTAATACAGAGGGATTGGGCTGGCTTAAGTCTATTAGCAACGGCTTGCATCCAGGGCAGCCAGTGTATGTGATGCTCTATGCTGCTGCGATTGTTTTCTTCTGTTATTTCTACACCGCACTTGTGTTCAACCCGAAGGAAACGGCAGACAATTTAAAGAAGAGCGGTGCGTTTATTCCTGGGATTCGTCCTGGGGAGCAAACTTCCCGCTACATTGAGAAAATCATTTTGCGTCTTACATTGATTGGTGCAGTTTATATTGCACTCGTCTGTCTAATGCCAGAATTTTTGATCTTAAAGTGGAATGTTCCCTTTTATTTTGGTGGAACATCTCTCCTGATTATTGTTGTCGTCACCATGGACTTCATGGCGCAGGTTCAGTCGTATGTGATGTCTCATCAATACGAAAGCCTGTTAAAGAAGACCAACTTCAAGAACAGCGGCCTGATGTCGCGTTAACCGGAATCAGGCAAGGTAAGCATGGCTAAAGAAGATACGATCCAGATGCAGGGTGAGATTTTGGAAACGTTGCCTAATGCAACTTTCCGAGTCAAGCTCGAAAACGGACATGTGGTGCTTGGTCACATTTCTGGCAAGATGAGAATGCACTATATTCGAATTTTGCCAGGCGATAAGGTAACTGTCGAATTGACACCTTATGACCTCTCCCGTGCCCGCATCGTGTTCCGTGCCAAGTGATAGGGCACTGGTTCTTTTGAAAGGAAAAACATGAGAGTTCAGCCGTCGGTAAAGAAAATTTGCCGCAATTGCAAGATCATTCGTCGTAATCGTGTTGTTCGCGTGATCTGCACTGACCCAAGGCACAAGCAAAAGCAGGGCTGATTTGTGGCCCTAGTGATTGCGTGCTAAAATCGCCAACTTTTTAGCTTTGAGGATAATGTATGGCCCGTATTGCTGGGGTAAACATTCCTAATCATCAGCACACCGTAATCGGCCTTCAGGCGATTTACGGTGTTGGTCAAACCCGTGCTCGCATTATTTGCGCTGCTGCGGGGGTCGCTGAGGCGACTAAAGTCAAAGACTTGACCGATGCTGAAATGGAGAAACTGCGTGACGAAGTGGCAAAGTTCACTGTTGAAGGTGATCTGCGTCGTGAAGTTACGATGAATATTAAGCGCCTAATGGATTTAGGTTGCTATCGCGGCTTGCGCCATCGTCGTGGCTTGCCGTGCCGTGGTCAGCGCACTCGCACCAATGCTCGCACCCGTAAGGGTCCGCGCAAAGCGATTGCCGGCAAGAAGTAAATCGTAAGGATAGATAATGGCTAAAGCAAACACAGTACGTGTACGCAAAAAAGTGAAGAAGAGCGTATCCGAAGGGATCGTTCATGTTCACGCATCCTTTAATAACACCATCATCACCATCACCGATCGTCAAGGGAATGCTTTGTCTTGGGCTACCTCCGGCGGTGCTGGTTTTAAAGGATCGCGCAAGAGTACACCTTTTGCTGCTCAGGTAGCGGCAGAAGCAGCTGGTAAAGTTGCCCAAGAATATGGCGTAAAAAACCTTGAAGTTCGCATCAAAGGACCTGGTCCTGGCCGCGAGTCAGCGGTGCGTGCCTTGAATTCTCTGGGTTTTAAAATTACGAGTATCTCAGATGTGACGCCAGTGCCGCACAACGGCTGCCGTCCACCTAAGAAACGTCGTATTTAATTCGGAGAGTGAGTCAACATGGCACGTTATATTGGCCCTAAATGTAAACTCGCCCGCCGCGAGGGCACAGACCTGTTCCTAAAGAGCGCACGCCGCTCGTTGGACAGCAAGTGCAAGCTGGATACCCGTCCTGGGCAGCACGGCGCGAAAAACACCCGTATTTCTGACTACGGTGTGCAGTTGCGTGAAAAACAAAAAATCCGCCGTATTTACGGTGTCCTTGAGCGTCAATTCCGCAAGTATTTTGCTACGGCAGCTCGCATTAAGGGCTCGACTGGCGAAAACCTGCTGCAATTGCTGGAATCTCGTCTTGATAACGTTGCTTATCGTATGGGGTTTGGTTCTACGCGTGCAGAAGCGCGTCAGCTGGTGAGCCACAAATCCCTGTCGGTTAACGGGCAAGTTGTCAATATCCCGTCTTTCCAAGTAAAAGCAGGTGATGTGGTTGCTGTTCGAGAAAAAGCTAAGAAGCAAGTTCGGATTCAAGAAGCTTTGGCTCTGGCTGAGCAAATCGGCTTCCCTAGCTGGGTTTCGATCGATACCAAGAAAATGGAAGGCGTATTTAAATCTGCGCCTGAGCGTACCGATCTGTCTAGCGATATGAACGAGCAGCTCGTTGTTGAGTTCTACTCTAAGTAATCGCTAGTCAATAAGGAAACACTATGCAAAACAGCGCTTCGGAATTTCTCAAACCCCGTCTGATTGATGTTCAGCCGGTGTCGGCTACGCAAGCGCACGTCACCATGGAACCATTCGAGCGTGGCTATGCCCATACTTTGGGTAATGCGTTGCGCCGAATTCTGCTGTCATCTATGCCGGGTTATGCGCCGACCGAAGTGTCTATCGCTGGCGTTTTGCATGAGTACTCTGCGCTCGACGGCGTTCGGGAGGATGTTGTTGACATTCTACTGAACCTGAAGGGCGTAGTGCTCAAACTTCATGGTCGTGACAGTGTGCTGCTTACCCTCAAAAAAGAGGGCGAGGGTCCTGTGCTGGCTGGCGATATCGACTTGCCACATGATGTAGAAGTGGTTAATCCAGATCATGTGATTTGTCACTTGGCTGCTGGTGGCAAGATCGAAATGGAGGTTAAAGTTGAAAAGGGACGTGGTTATCAGCCCGTTTCTGCTCGCTTTACCCAAGAAGACAACCGTACCATTGGCACGATTTTGTTGGATGCGTCTTTTAGCCCCGTTTATCGCGTGAGCTTTACGGTGGAAAATGCGCGTGTTGAACAACGTACTGACCTAGATCGTTTGGTCATGGACATCGAAACCAATGGTGTGATTGAGCCAGAAGAAGCGGTTCGCGCTGCGGCACGCATTTTGATGGATCAGTTGTCAATTTTTGCTGACCTCCAAGGCACTGCTGTCGAAGTAGAAGAAGTTCGCGCTCCGCAGGTTGATCCCATCCTGCTGCGTCCAGTGGATGATCTTGAGTTGACCGTCCGCTCGGCTAACTGCCTGAAGGCGGAAAATATTTATTACATCGGCGACCTGATTCAGCGTACCGAAACTGAGCTGCTTAAAACCCCTAATCTGGGTCGCAAGTCGCTCAACGAGATTAAGGAAGTTTTGGCTTCCAAGGGTCTTACGCTGGGGATGAAGCTGGAAAACTGGCCGCCGGCAGGTTTGGACAAGCAGCCGTAAGCGGTGTGTGACAAAAGGATAAAAAGATGCGTCATCGTTTAAGCAATCGTAAGTTGAATCGCACGTCGAGCCATCGCCTAGCGATGCTCCGCAACATGGCTAACTCACTGCTGCGTCATGAAGCTATCGTGACCACGTTGCCTAAGGCTAAAGAGCTGCGTCGTGTGGCTGAACCTCTGATTACATTGGGCAAAAAACCGTCCTTGGCAAATCGCCGCTTGGCATTTGACCGCACGCGGGATCGCGCCATTGTGGTTAAGTTGTTCGATGTATTGGGTCCTCGTTACGCAAATCGTAACGGCGGCTACCTCCGCATCCTCAAGTGTGGTTTCCGCAAGAACGACAATGCGCCTTTGGCCTTGGTTGAGCTTGTTGACCGCCCTGATGCAACAGAAGCTGTTGAAATTGCTGACGACGCTGCATAAATTCCATCAATGCAGTTGTCGCTAGGCGAAAAAATCCCCTACTTGTTTTTCAGTAGGGGATTTTTTTATCGGTTTTTTCTAAGGTGATGTCTCGATTTTTATTTCGGGCTGTGGTTGCTACTATTTTTGCCTCAGAACCTGTTTAAAGTCTCGCGAACGAAGGGTCAGCCAAGGCGAAATTTGCAAAAAAGACGAGGTCAATGAGCATTTTTTTGTGAATTTCAACGCAGGATCACCCGAGTCTCGCAGACTTTGAACAGGTTCTTAGAAGCGGCTGGTTGGTATAGCGAGCAAGCAAAGCACCTGTTTACAGTCTGCAATCCTCAGGGTTCTGGCGTTGAAACACCCCAAAATAGGTGCTCAACACCACCTTTTTGGGGTGTTTCGCCTTGGCCGACCTAGGTTCGTTTGTTTCTTGTTAAGACTAGCCACGCCAGAGAGAGTCCGCACAGTAGCAGCATGGGCGTGTCTTTCCATCGGGTAAAGGGCGTACTGCCCACCCAGCCCTGCGCATTCACGGTCAGTACGCCTTGGCTGCGGGGCGGAAGGTGTTGAACCACCTCGCCCTTCTGATTAAGCGCGGCTGTACTGCCGGTATTTGTTGCCCGCAGCATCCATCGCCCTGTTTCTAGTGCCCGTGCTTGTGAGATTTGGAGATGCTGTTCTGAGGCATTGGAAGGGTCAAACCATGCCAAGTTACTGACATTAACGAGCAGCGTCGCATCTTGGGCATGTGCTGCCAGCTCCCCACCAAAGCTGTCTTCGTAGCAAACATTAAACGCGATTTTTTGCTGCCCAAACTCCATCAAAGGCTGATCTTCTCCCCCTTGTGAAAAGCCAGAAAGGGGCATTTCTAAAAAGCGATAGACCCACCCCGTCACTAAAGGCATCGGGACAAATTCTCCGAATGGCACAAGATGATTCTTACCATAAGGGGGCTTGGGGGAGGTGAGCGATACCACACCATTGTAATACTGTGTGCCAGAGGGTGATTGGTAGGCGACCCCGCTGGCCAATTCACTGTCTTGTTTGCGTGCCGCTTGTACCAGTACGGCAAGGTCAGAAAGGGGTGTTTGCTCTAAAAAAGAGGGGATAGCGGTTTCAGGGAGCACCACCAACGAGGCTTTTTGTTGGCCAATCAGGTTTTCATACACATCAATCGTGTGTCGGAATTGATTGGGCTGCCACTTCAGGTCTTGAGGGATGTTGCCCTGAACCAAGGCCACGCTAAAAGGTGAGCCCTGTGGGCTGGTCCACCCCACCTCTGCTTGCATCAGCCCCCAGCTACCGAGCCATAGTGTTGCTATGCCAAACACGAGCCCATTTTTCGCCTTTTTTGTGAGCACCCACACCAGTGCTAGTGCCGCTGCGGTGAGGCAGACCACCCAAGCAATGCCATAGATGCCCACAATCGGCGCGAGTGGGCTAAGCGGGCTTTCAGGAATTTGGCTATAGCCCACGTTGCCCCAAGGAAAGCCCGAGAATAAGGTGGCGCGTAGCCATTCACTCAGCGTCCAGCTGGTCGGAAGTGCGATAAGCCAGACCATCGGGCGTTGCCTGCCTAGCTGCCGTGTGAGTGCCATGGCCAAGGCAGGATAAAGCGCGAGATAGGCCGGAAATAGCATAGTCACTGGCACCGCCATCCAGCTAGGCATCCCCCCTACATCATGCAGGCTGTGAAAGATCCAATAGAACTGGGCAAGGTAGGCAAAAAATCCCCATATATAGCCCAAGCGAAAGGCCTGTCGCACCGTGCTGGCGTAGTGCCAAGTTAGCCAAATCAATCCCGCCAGCAGCAGTGGCATCAGCCAAAACTGGCGGTAAGGGGCAAAAGCGAGTGGGGTCAATAGCCCACTCAATCCAGCAGCCAGCAATGGAAGATGGGGGGAGGGGTGAGACATGCGTTACCTCTAAGGGAGCTGGATACGGTGGGTGCGGTCTGGCTCGACAAGTAGGGTGTGAATGCGGCGGCTATCGGCGCGTAACACGGTGAACTGGTAGTGCTGGTAATGGATGTTTTCCCCTTTTTTGGGGAGGCGACCAAAGCCCGCCAGCACCAAGCCCCCTATCGTATCGGCCTCCTCGGTCGGGAAGTCGCAGCCAAATGTCGTATTAAAGTCTTCGATACTGGTCACCGCTTTGACGCGGTAGCGTCCCGAGCGGTCGGGGATGATGTGAGCCTCGGTTTCATCAAAATCGTACTCGTCTTCGATGTCACCGACGATTTGCTCAATCACATCCTCAATCGTCACCAAGCCCGCGACACCACTGTATTCATCCACCACAATCGCCATGTGATTGCGTGTGCTGCGGAACTCCTTTAGCAGCACATTGAGTCGCTTAGATTCGGGGACAAAAATGGCAGGACGCAAGCTGTCGCGCAGGTCAAAAGCTTCGGGGTCAGCGAAATAACGCAGCAAATCCTTCGCCAGCAAAATGCCCAGCACATCATCCTTACCTTCATCAATGACAGGAAAGCGGGAGTGCGCGGTTTCCATCACAAAGGGCAAAAAAGTTTGCACGGGGTCGTGGACTGAAATTACATCCATCTGGCTGCGCGGAATCATAATATCGCGCACTGCCAGCTCGCTGACTTGCAGCACCCCTTCAATCATCGCTAAGGCTTCCGCATCCAGCAAATTGCGTTCAAACGCCGCATGGAGCTGGTCGATCAGTTCATCGCGGTCTTCTGGCTCGCGCAGTAAAAAAGCCGATAAACGCTCTAGCCACGAAGGTTTACTGTCGGGTTCGTGACTCACGTTAGCAGGCATCCTGAGCATAAGGGTCGGCGTAGCCCAGCTTGGCCAGTAGCGTGGTTTCTAGGGCTTCCATCTTGCTGGCATCGGCCTCGTCTTCATGGTCAAAGCCCCGCAAATGCAGTACGCCATGTATCGTCAAATGGGCATAGTGCGCCATCAGGGTTTTGCCTTGCCCTTGGGCTTCTGCGGCCACAATCGGCGCGGCAAATACAATGTCGCCAAACAAGGGCAGGTTGGCCAGCGTCTCCCCTTCGCTGAGGGCAAAGGACAGCACGTTGGTCGGGTAATCTTTGCCACGGTATTCACGGTTCAGGGCTTGGGCGGCTTCGTTATCCAACACCTGTAGCCCAATTTGCACATGGCGCGGTGCACCCAGCAGTGCTGCCGACACCCAGCGGACAAATTGCGAAGGGGAAGGGATGCCGGTTTCTGCGGTATCCACATGGATATTCAGGTCGAGGTCACGCGGGGCGGGGCGAAGGCGGGTTTTAGCGAGTTTCATGTGGGGCATCCTGTTTAGGGGAGGCGTGCGCCTCCCAGACATCGTAAGCATCGACAATTTTTTGCACCAGCGGGTGGCGCACAACGTCATCGTTTTGAAAGTGGTGGAAGCATACACCTGCCACCTTGGCGAGAATCTTTTCTGCTTCGACCAAGCCGCTGCGTTGGTGGCGGGCCAAGTCAATTTGCGTCACATCACCGGTAATCACCGCCTTGGCACCAAAGCCAATACGGGTCAGGAACATTTTCATCTGCTCGGGGGTGGTGTTTTGCGCCTCGTCCAAAATAATAAAGGCATTGTTGAGGGTGCGTCCCCGCATATAGGCCAGCGGCGCAATCTCTATCAGGTTTTTCTCAAACAGCTTGGCCACGCGGTCAAAGCCCATCAAGTCATACAGCGCATCGTAAAGCGGCCGCAAATAGGGATCGACTTTTTGCGCCAAATCCCCGGGCAAAAAGCCCAGCTTCTCACCGGCCTCGACCGCTGGGCGCACCAAAATAATCCGCTGGACGGCATCGCGCTCCATTGCATCGACCGCACAGGCCACGGCCAGATAGGTTTTACCGGTGCCCGCAGGGCCGACCCCAAAGGTAATGTCGTGGCGTTGGATTTCGGCGATATAGGTATGTTGGCGCGGCGTGCGCCCCCGCAAGTCACCACGCCGCGTCAGCAAAGTGGGTACGGCGGCATGGGTCGCCAGACTGGCTTGGGCTTGCGCCGAGGTCATGCGCCCAAATTCCGCCAAGCCTAATTGCACCGCTTCGGTTTCTAGCGGGGCGAATTGCGCCCGCAAATAAAAAGCCTCCAACGCACAAATGGCCTGCGCGGCTTTTTCGCCGGTGACTTTAAACACCTCACTGCGCCGTGCAATGGTGACCTCAAAGGCTAGGGCGATGTGGCGTAGGTTGTCATCTAAGGGGCCGCATAAATTGGCCAGCCGTTCATTGTCCACAGGGGTAAAACAGATACGCTGCATCAGCGACATGGTGGGATTTTCTTTCGCAGGGAAGGGCGAAGCACGCGGCCGCACCGTTGTTTTATTGGGTGCGGCCTTGGGGTGGTGGGCGGCGATGAACTGGTGCTTTGAGCAAGTTCTTAGGCGTGTTCGTGGGTGACGATTTCACCACGTAGGGAGTGGGTCATGGTTTCGGTGATATGGAGTTCTACGAACTGCCCAATCAAACGCGGGTTGCCGACAAAGTTCACCGTGCGGTTATTGTCCGTACGTGCCGCGAGTTCGTTGGGGTCGCGGCGAGAGGTGCCCTCGACCAATGCCCGTTGCACCGTACCGACCATGCGCCGATTTTCGTCTTGCTCGAGCGCGTTAATCCGCTTTTGTAGGCGGTATAGCCGCGCCAAATTCACTTCAGGCGGGGTATCGCTGACCAAGTTGGCCGCTGGTGTACCAGGGCGGGGGCTATACACAAAGCTAAACGAAGCATCAAAGCGCAGCTCATCAATCAGCCGCATCGTGGCCTCGAAGTCCTCTTCGGTTTCGCCAGGGAAGCCAACAATAAAATCCGAGCTCAGGCAAATGTCAGGCCGCACCGCGCGTAGTTTGCGGATGATGGCTTTGTATTCCAACACCGTGTAGCCCCGTTTCATCGCCATCAGCACGCGGTCCGAGCCCGCTTGTACCGGCAAATGCAGGTGGCTGACCAGCTTGGGCAGCTTGGCGTAGCACTCAATCAGGCGTTGGGTCATTTCTCGCGGGTGGCTGGTGGTGTAGCGGATGCGTTCCACCCCTGGCATGTCGTGGATGTATTCCAGCAGCAGGGCAAAGTCTGCGATTTCGCCATCGTGCATCAGGCCGCGATAGGCATTGACGTTCTGACCCAGCAGTGAAATTTCTTTCACTCCTTGGTGCAGCAAGCCCGCAATCTCAACCAGCACATCGTCCAAGGGGCGCGAGACCTCTTCACCACGGGTGTAAGGCACAACGCAGAAAGCACAGTATTTAGAGCAGCCTTCCATAATCGACACAAACGCCGCCCCACCCTCTACCCGTGCAGGGGGGAGGTGGTCGAACTTTTCGATTTCAGGGAAGGAAATGTCCACCTGCGACTGCCCGCTCTCTTGCTTGGCGCGAATCAGCTCAGGCAGGCGGTGCAGGGTTTGCGGGCCAAACACCACATCGACATAGGGGGCACGCGCCACAATCGCCGCGCCTTCTTGGCTGGCTACGCAGCCGCCGACCCCAATCACCATCTTGGGGTTTTTGAGCTTGAGCTCGCGGATACGGCCAAGGTCGGAGAATACTTTTTCTTGGGCTTTTTCACGCACGCTGCAGGTGTTAAACAGCACAATATCGGCGTTTTCAGGCGTGTCGGTGCGCTCGGTGGCTTCGGTGATGCCGAGTACATCCAGCATTTTGTCCGAGTCATACTCGTTCATCTGGCAGCCAAAGGTCTTGATATAAACTTTTTTCACGAATGGGGTGCTCTGTTACGACGGGCAAGCCGTCTAAATTCAATCCGCCATTTTATCGGATTTGCGCGGCGAGGGGATTACCCCTGATTAAGCCACGCAAAATGCAAAAGACCGCCACCCAAGCCGTGGCTTGAATGGCGGTCTTTTGGGAGGGCGGGAGGGTGGGGATTAGCCCTCGGCTACCCGCTGGGCGATGT
>CALMOJ010000173.1 GCA_937871815.1 uncultured Neisseriales bacterium | reverse complement strand
AGTCGAGCACCAGAATGCGGTCCGATAGATTCATCACCATTTTCATGTCGTGCTCAACCAGTACGACGGTAATGCCCGCATCGGCCACCTTGCGTACCAGATGATCGACCTCGATGGTTTCTTTGGGATTGAGGCCCGCAGCGGGTTCGTCCAGAAACAGCAAGCGCGGCTTCATGGCCAAGGCACGGGCGATTTCCAAACGTTTGAGCGCACCGTAAGGCATGCTGTCGGCGCGTGCCTCGGTGTATTTTTCCAAGCCGACAAACTGCATCAATTCCGCCGCTTCTTCGCGCAGTTCGGCATCGCGCCGTTTCAGCGTGGGGAAGCGCAAGGCGGCTTTAATCAGGTTGCGGTCCAAGCGCAAATGCGCCCCGACCATGACGTTCTCGATAGCCGTCATGTTCATGCAGATTTGCAGGTTCTGGAAGGTACGCGCCACACCGCGCTGTGCCAGTTCGTTCGGCGACTTGCCGCCAATGGCTTCGCCATCAAGACGAATGTCGCCGCTGGTGGGCTTGTAAACGCCGGTAATCAGGTTGAACAGCGTGGTTTTGCCTGCACCGTTAGGGCCGATGACCGAATAGACGATGCCGGCATCAATGCTGAAACTGACATTTTGCACGGCTTTGACCCCGCCAAAATGGATAGAAAGTTGGGATACGTCGAGGAGTGCCACGCTTATTCTCCCTTGCCAAATTTAGCCGCCAGCGTGGGCACCAGACCCTTGGGCAGAAAAATCATGCAGCCCATCAAAATGCTGCCGAAGACCACGGTTTCCCAGCCCTCAAAGGTGGCCAATGCCTGTGGCAGCGCGGTCAGAAGCACCGCGCCAACCAGCGAGCCATACACCGAGGCCATACCGCCAATAACCACCATCGTGACCAGCTCGATAGAGTGGAAGAAGTCGGCAAAGTTGGGGCTGACAAAACCGACGTAATGCGCGGTAACACTCCCCATCAGGCTGGCAAACACGGCGGAGAGCACAAAAATCGCCACCTTATACCGCACCACATCCACCCCAACGACTTGTGAAGCGACTTCTGAGCCGTGGAGGGCGCGAAGGGCGCGACCAAAAGGCGAGTTGATCAGATTAAGCGAGGTCCAGACGCTGACCGACAGCAATAGCGCGACCACCCAGTACCATTGTTTATCGGTGGTCAGGTCAAAACCAAGCAGTCCCATCGCCGGTACGGGCATCCCATCGGGGCCACCCGTCCATTGCGCTTCGTTACGCAGGGCGATGTTGATAATAATGCCCAGCCCCAGCGTCGCCATGGCCAGATAGTGACCCTTGAGCTTAAAGATGGGACGCGCTACCAGTGCAGCCAACAGACCCGTCACCACGGCACCGGCCGCCATCGCCAGCAGCGGGTGCCAACCAAAGTGGGTGGGCAGCACAGCAGAGGCATAGGCACCGATACCCAAAAAGCCGGCATGGCCCAAGCTAATCTGCCCCGCAAAGCCAATCAGCAGGTTAAGGCCAAGCACGATGACCGCATTGATGGCCATGCGTACGGCAAGGTCAAGGTAGAAGCTATTGGGCAGCACAAAAGGCAGCACCAATAGAATCGCGATAACGATATAAAGACCACGATAGGGATTGTTTTTCATGCTCACACCCGATCCGTCGATTTGCCGCCAAACAGACCGCGCGGCATGAAGAAGAGAATAAGCAGGATAAGCACGAAGGGAATCGCATCCTTGTAAGCGGATGAAATATAGCCCGCCCCCATGGCTTCCAAAATGCCCACCAACAGACCACCAACCACCGCACCCAGCCCGTTACCGAGGCCGCCCACCACCGCCGCCACAAACCCCTTTAGACCGAGCATGATGCCCACATCGTAGGAGGTCAGCGTAATCGGGGTAATCAGAATCCCCCCCAAGGCACCCAGCGCCGCCGACATGGCAAAGCTCATAAACAGCACCCAACCGGTATTGATGCCGACCAGCTCGGCGGCCAATCGGTTATACGAGGTGGCCAACATCGCCTTGCCCTGCAAAGTCCGGTTAAAGAAATACCAGAGCGCGACCACGACGATGGCGGTCACACCCAGCACCCACAAGCTTTGTGGCATCAGCGTCGCGCCCAAAATCTCAATCGGGGCATCGCCAGAAAAAGCCGGCAGGCTGTAGGTGCTCTTGCCAAATATCACCGAGGTTAAGCCGCGAATCACGAGAGACGCGCCAATGGTGATAATAATCAGCGTGACCGTTTCAGCCCCCTTAACCGGCTCAATCGCCAGCTTCTCAACCAGCACCCCCACGACGGCGGGTATCAGAATCGCCAGCAGCAAAGCAGCCGGCAAAGGCAGCCCCGCTTGGGTGAAGTACACGGCCAACATGCCGCCCAGCATGATGAATTCACCTTGGGCGAAGTTGATGACGTTGCTGGCGTTGTAAATCAGCGTAAAGCCGAGCGCGGCGAGGGCGTAAGTCGCCCCCACCGTGATGCCGGAAAAGAGAAATTGCAGGAATTGGGCAAGCATTACGACCTCCCTGCCTGCGGGCATATCGCGTTCATCGTTATCTCCTCAATGATTATTTTTGTGCGATGGCAGTGTAGAGCCTGTTTACGACCTAGCGAACGAAGGGTCAGCCAAGGCGAAATTCGAAAAAAAGCGGCGTTGGACTTGAATCAGCACACATTTTTTTTGCGAATTTCAACGCAGGCTCACCCGAGTCTCGCAGGTCGCAAACAGGTTCCTAGTGGGTCAGCAAGTGGTCAGCATCGGCCACCACCGGCTGCTGTTGGGCGAAGAAGCCTTCGGTATGCACCAAGCCATCCTGTGCACCGAGCGCCTTGGCGGCGGCCGCGGCGGCATCGACAAAGGCGGGGCTGCCGGCAATAAAAATGGTGTGCTTGGACAGGTCTTTGAAAAGCTGCGGCAGGGCAACATCAATACGGCCAGACAGATAGCCTTCGGCGGTTTCGCGCGTCAGGGTGACTTTGTAGTCAAAATTGCGGTGCTTGGTACGCCACCACGCCATCATGCCGAGGCTGTAAATATCTTCTCTGCTGCGGGCGGAGAAAAGCATGGTGACCGGCTTGCGGAAACCGCGTCGCAGGGCGGCTTCTGCCAGCGCAAGCACAGGGGCTAAGCCCGTCCCAGCGGCAATGCAGAGCACCGGCGTATCCACCGAGGGGTCGCCGATAAAGGTGCCGTAAGCCCCTGATATTTTGACACTATCACCGATAGTCAAGGTGTCGTGTACCCAGTTACTGGTCACGCCGCCTTCGGCACGGGCGACTTGCAGCACCAATTCGCCATCGGGGCGCGGTGCATTGGAAATCGAATAGGCGCGTGCGGCGATGTCAGCGCGAGGGTTGCCCAGCGTGACATATTGGCCGGGCCAATAGCGGATAGGTTGACCGACAGGGCGCAAACGCAGCTCAACCACCCGCGCCGCGATAGATTTTTTGTCGGTAACGACGAACAGTGCATCTTCACGCGGGGGGAAAAGTTTGGGTTTGGCATCCTCGGTACCCCACTCAATCGTGAGCTCCTCAGAAATCGGCTTGGCCATACACATCAGCCCAAACCCCTGCTTACGCTCTTCTTGCGACAAAGCCATGTCCAGCACCATGCCTTGGTCAAACTGACCATGGGTGACCTTGACCTTGCATTCGCCACACGCACCGGCACGGCAGTTATTGGGCAGGGCATAGCCGGCCTTTTCGAGTGCCATCAGGACGGTGTCCCCGTAGGCGCAATCAACCGATTTGCCGGAGGGTTGCATGATGATGCGAGCCATTTTTTCTTCCCCTTAGTTCTTTCGCTTCTCTGTTGTGGCAAAGCCGGCGCCCCTTGCGAGGAACCGGCTGGCATACCTTTTAACACGTTCTTAAAACCCGTCGTCACCCCCGCTTTTGGCAGGGATGACGGTGCAACCCATCAGAACACGGGAATGATGTCATCCATGTCGATGTCAGACACTTCTTGGCCGGTGATGCCGACTTCTGGAATGGCTGGGAACGGGATGTTGTAACGGTCAAGCACACTCTTCAGGTTAATCATCGCGTTCCGCCAGTTTTCCAACTTGGCTTCGTAGCTTGGAATACCGAAACCCGCCGCGCGGGCGATTTCTTCGCCTTCACGTTGGTTGGCGATAAAGTCAGCCGGCAAGTCCCAGAATTCCATCGGTGGCTCAAACAACACCGCGGAGAGGAACAGGTAACCGGCACGAATCTGCTTGGTTACGATGGCCTTGGTAGACTCTTCGAGGCCAGGGTAATCGCGCTCCATCACCGCCATGCAAATCGCCATGTGGCGACCTTCGTCGCGCCCAATGTTCTTGAAACCCTCTTTAAAGACAGCTTCGCGGGAGTTGTCGAACATCTGCTTGAAGATGGTGGCCGCAGCGATTTCGCCCATCAAGAAGGAGCTAAACAGGACAGCCAAGTCGTATTTAGGCACGGCCTGTTTGTAACCCGTCCAGTAACGCCCCCCGTTGAAGTACAGCCACTTGACGTTCTTTTGCAAGCGACGGCCAAGGTCGGTCTTGGGTTCGTAGGTAATCGGGTCGGGATGGCCGAGCAGCTTGGTAATCGCCAGACCGCACATGATTTCGTGGTTTTGCTCGTCACGGGTCACCGAGAAGAAGCACTTACGAACAGGGTCTTCTTCGTGCACTTCGTAGGTTTTGATCAGTGCTTCAGCAAAGACCGGCGGGGCGGAAGCATCGAATACGGAGAGCAGGCTCCACCAGTAGGCGATGGATTCGCGCTCTTCCCATGTGTAGCTGTCTACGTCCAGCGTATCCCAAGGCAGCTTTTCTGGGTCCCAGTTTTCACGCAGGGAGGCTTCCCATACTTCTTGCAGCTTCTTGGTATTGGCGTTCCAAGACAGTGGGTAGATGTTCGGTTGTGGGGTTTCCGGTGGAAACTCCATCTTGTCTGCAAAACGTTCCTTGTGGCTTGCCATATCTCCTCCTTGGCGTGGGTTTTGTTGTTAGGGTCATACACCACCTAGGGTGGTTGGGTAGTACCGAGCAAATAATGATACCAACCAATCCAGCATGTCAACGATTCTTGTATCGTTTCCATAAAATTTTTCGTTAAAATAAATTCCTCAATTCAGAATTCAAGAAAACAAAACCTACACAAACCTGTTTCTTTACTTGTTTTTATTGGTTTTTTTCACATCGTCGTAACTAATATCTTTAGGCAGAATATTGTTTCTTGGTCTTATTTTCGATACTTTTGTTTGACACAAACAAACATACTTCGTATCGTTAGAGGATGTGTGACGCAGGTATACACGCCCTCAAGACCAAGACTATCGCCAAGGAGATTTCAATGACGCACCCTTTATTGGATAAGCACCGTGCCACCCTAGATGGCGCACTCGAAGCCATTCGTACCCGTGGCTATTGGTCGGCCTACAACGAAATGCCCAGCCCTAAAACTTACGGTGAAACCGCTGCCGAAGTCGGCAAACAGGCTTTCGATGCCCACCTTGGCAAGAAATTTGAAATTGACCAACCCAGCTGCACCGGCTGGGCGGGGAGCGAACAGTCCCCCTATGGCGTTGCGCTGAATGTGCAATACCCTGTGTGCGACTACGAAACCCTGATTAGTGCAGGGCAAAAGGCGATGACAGGTTGGCAAAAGATCGGTGCCGAGGGCCGTACCGGCATTTGCCTAGAGATATTGGATCGTCTGAACAAGCAGAGCTTTGAACTGGCGCACGCCGTGATGCTGACCACGGGTCAGGGCTGGATGATGGCCTTCCAAGCCGGCTCACCGCACGCCCAAGAGCGCGGCCTTGAAGCCGTCGCCTACGCCCACCGCGAACAAAGCTTTGTGCCGACCGAAGCCATTTGGGACAAGCCGCAGGGCAAAAACCCCGCCTTGGTAATGAAGAAGCACTTTGAAATCGTCGGTCAAGGGGTGGGCGTGGTGGTGGGCTGTGGCACGTTCCCGACGTGGAACACCTACCCAGGCCTGTTTGCGGCCTTGGCTACCGGCAACGCCGTGATTGTTAAACCACACAGCAATGCCATCCTGCCCGCCGCCATTACCGTACGCACCGTGCGGGCGGTGCTGGCCGAAAACGGCATCGACCCCAACCTTGTCACCCTGTGCGTCACCGACAAGCGCGAAACCACGCAAAAGCTGGTTACCCACCCCGCCATCAAGTCGATTGACTTCACCGGTGGCAATGTTTTTGGTCAGTGGCTCGTCGAACACTGCCGCCAAGCCCGCGTCTATGCCGAGCTGGCAGGGGTCAACAACATCGTTATCGACTCCACCGATGCCTACAAGCCGATGTTGCGTAACCTTGCCTTTACGCTGTCGCTTTACTCCGGCCAGATGTGCACCACTTCTCAGGCGATTTTTGTGCCTGCTGGCGGCATCGACACCGAAGACGGCCACAAGAGCTACGACGACGTGTGCGCCGACTTGGCCAAAGCCCTCTCTGGCTTCCTATCCAAGCCCGAAGTCGCGCTGGCCGTCCTAGGTGCGGTGCAGTCTGCCGACACCCTGAAGCGGATTCACGAAGCCGATAGCGGGGCACTGGGCAAGGTCATTCTGGCCTCTACCAAGCTCGACAATCCTGAATTTCCACAAGCCGAAGTCCGCACCCCGATTCTGCTGGCCTGCGATGCCACCGACGAAAAAGCCTATATGGAAGAACGCTTTGGCCCCATCAGCTTTATCGTCAAGGTAGAAGATACAGCAGCAGCCATCGCCCTCTCCGAGCGGATGATTGCCACCCACGGGGCATTGACGGCGGGTATTTACTCCACCCGTCCCGATGTGATTGATGCCATGACCGCTGCAACCCTGCGCTCTAAAGTCGCCCTGTCGATTAACCTGACCGGTGGGGTCTTTGTGAACCAATCGGCGGCTTACTCCGACTTCCACGGCACGGGTGGCAATCCCGCTGCCAATGCCTCCTACGCCGATGCGGCCTTCGTCGCCAACCGCTTTGTGGTTGTTCAACGTCGTTACCACGTCTAAGAGGCCGAGATGAATTTCAACACTATCAGCTTGAGCCTGTCCGACGGCATTGCCCGCCTGACACTTAACCGCCCAGAAAAATTGAACAGCTTTACCGGCGAAATGCACGCCGAGCTGCGCACCGCACTGGACCACGTCCAAGCAGACCGCACAGCACGCGTCCTTGTGTTGAGCGGCGCGGGGCGTGCCTTCTGTGCTGGTCAAGATTTGGCCGACCCCGACATGGCCAAGGTAGACGGCAAGATGCCGGACATTGGCAACATGGTCGAAGCCAACTACAAGCCCCTTATCCTGCGGCTGCAGAACTTGCGTGTGCCGACCCTTGCGGCGGTCAACGGGATTGCGGCGGGCGCGGGGGCTTCGCTGGCCTTGGCCTGTGATTTGGTCGTGGCGACTAAATCCGCATCTTTCTTACAAGCCTTTTCCAAGATTGGTTTGATTCCCGACACCGGCGGCACTTGGTTTTTGCCGCAGCGGGTGGGCATGGCACGCGCCATGGGCTTGGCACTGCTGGCCGATAAGCTGCCCGCCGAAAAAGCAGCGGCGTGGGGACTGATTTGGGCGTGCGTTGAGGATGCCGAGTTCGCGACCACCATCGAGGGGCTGGCCACGCAATTGGCCGCCGCCCCGACCAAGGCCTTGGTTCGCACCCGTCAGGCCATGCACGCCGCCCCAAGCCATACGCTGGAGCAGCAGCTCTCGCTAGAAGGCAGCTTTATGCGTGAGCTGGGGTGGAGTCCAGATTATGCGGAGGGTGTGGCGGCCTTTATGG
Source organism: uncultured Neisseriales bacterium (assembly GCA_937871815.1). Taxonomy (GTDB): domain Bacteria; phylum Pseudomonadota; class Gammaproteobacteria; order Burkholderiales; family Aquaspirillaceae; genus Rivihabitans. The sequence continues at coordinate 4,051 of CALMOJ010000173.1, read as the reverse complement.
AAAAACGCGCCCCTCTCTTTACCGGAGCATAACGGCGTGGCGACCTCTCCCCTTTCCCAAACCTGTGTGGTGGCCGTGGTGGGTGCCGGTGCGATGGGTGCCGGCATTGCCCAAGTGGCTGCCGCCGCCGGTCACACCGTCCGCCTGCTCGACACCCGACCCCACGCCGCCGCCGCTGCCATTGAGGGCGTTCGTGCCCAATTTGGCCGCATGGCCGACAAAGGCAAGCTCTCCGCAGAGGCGGCATTGGCTGCGGGTCAACGTCTGCAGGTTGCTGAAAATCTGACCAACCTCGCCGGTTGTGGGCTGGTCATTGAAGCCATCGTCGAAAGCCTCGAAGCCAAGCAAAAGCTCTACGCTGACCTTGAAGCCATCGTGGCGGTGGACTGTATTTTTGGCACCAACACCTCCTCGATTTCGGTCACGGCTATCGGCGCGGCTTTGCAGCATCCAGAACGGCTGGCGGGCTTACACTTTTTTAACCCCGCACCGCTGATGGCCTTGGTTGAAGTGGTATCCGGCATTGCCACTGACAGCACCGTGGCGGCCACCCTGTTTGCCACGGCGGCCGCGTGGGGCAAGACACCGGTTCACGCCCAATCAACCCCAGGGTTTATTGTGAACCGCGTGGCGCGACCCTACTACGCCGAAGCCTTGCGGCTTGCGCAAGAAGGGGCGGCGGACTACGCCACCCTTGATGCGGTCATGCGTGAGGCCGGCGGCTTCCGCATGGGGCCTTTCGAGCTAATGGATATGATTGGCCACGATGTTAATTTCGCCGTCACCCAATCGGTGTGGCGGGCTTTTTATCATGACCCCCGCTTTTTGCCCTCGCTTATCCAACAGGCTTTGGTCGATGCCGGTTTCTACGGCAAGAAGCGTGGACGCGGCTTTTACGATTACCGCGAAGGTGCAGCCAAGCCCCTCCCGCAAACCGAAGCGGCTCAGCCTTTCGTCGAAGCCCTCACCCTTTTTGGCACGTCTCCTGTCGTAGAAGCTTTGGCGGCTCGCCTTACCTTTAGCGGTACCGTGTTTGCCCGCCAACCCGAAGCCGACGATGGCCGTATCGCCAACATGGGCTTGGCCACGCTCTACGTCACCGATGGGCGCAGTGCCACGCAACGCGCCGCTGAATCGGGTGTCGCCAACACGGTGCTAATTGACCTCGCGCTGGACTACACCACCGCACCCCGTCTTGCTATTGCGGCGGCTGCACAGTGCGACCCCCTCGCCACCGCCTCGGCGGTAGGGGGATTGCAAGCAGCGGGGTTTGCCGTCTCGCGCTTCCTCGATGTCCCCGGCTTGGCGGTGATGCGTAGCGTGGCCATGCTTGCCAACGAAGCAGCCGATGCCGTCAACCAAGGCGTGTGCTCGGCTGCCGCTGCCGATGCGGCCATGCGTCTTGGTGTCAACTATCCCCGAGGCCCCTTAGCCTGGGCCGATGCCGTGGGGGTGGCGCGTATCAAAACCGTGCTGGCCAACCTCGGTGCGAGTTATGGCGAAGACCGCTACCGTATCTCGCCCCTTATTCAACGTGCCGTCTTTGCTGGAAAAACCCTCCATGACTGCTGAACACCCGCTTTCCCCCGCCGAGGCGCAAGACTTGGCCGAAGCCACGGCCACAGCCATGTTTGCCCGCGACCGTGCCGCTCAAGCCTTGGAGATGAACATCGTCCGCGTTCAGCCAGGCAGCGCGTTGCTCACCATGAAGGTACGGGGCGATATGGTGAATGGCCACCACATCTGCCACGGCGGCATGTTGTTCAGCCTTGCCGATACGGCCTTTGCCTACGCCTGCAACAGCTACAACCGCAACACCGTTGCCTCGGCTTGCCATATTGATTTCCTCGCTTCGGCCAAGGAAGGGGAGATGCTGGAGGCAGAAGCGGTGGAACGCTCCGCTGCGGGGCGCACCGGTGTTTACGATGTCACCATCAAGGTGGTGGGCGGCAAGACCATCGCGCTGTTCCGTGGCAAGAGTTACCGTATCAGTGGCGAAGTGATCGCCGGACTACAACAGGCCGATTGAGCCTGAGTTCACCTAAGAACCTATTTACGACCTGCGAGACTCGGGTGAGCCTGCGTTGAAATTCACAAAAAAATGCGTGTGGATTCAGTCCCAACGCCGCTTTTTTTCCGAATTTCGCCTTGGCTGACCCGTCGTTCGCTAGGTCGTAAACAGGCCCTACACGCATGGCTCGGCGGCCTTTTTTTGGAGAATCGCCATGACCCAAACCGTCCTCGTAGAAGTGATTGGTAAGGTTGGTTTGATACGCATCAACCGCCCCGACGTGCTGAATGCCCTGAATAACGAGGTGATTGACGGCATTGCCGCCGCCATCGACCAGTTCGAGGCCGACGAAAACATCGGCTGCATCGTGCTCACCGGCAATGAAAAAGCGTTTGCGGCGGGTGCCGATATTGGTGCCATGAAGGATTTTGACTACATGGATGCCTACAAGGGCGATTTTGTGACCGGCAACTGGGAGCGCATCAAAACCACGCGCAAGCCGGTGATTGCGGCGGTGGCCGGTTTTGCGCTGGGCGGGGGCTGCGAAATAGCGATGATGTGCGACATGATTTTTGCCGCCGACACCGCCAAGTTTGGCCAGCCAGAAATTCGCCTCGGAACCATGCCGGGGGCGGGGGGCACTCAACGCCTGCCCCGCGCCGTTAGCAAGGCCAAAGCAATGGATATGTGTTTGACCGCCCGCATGATGGATGCGGTCGAAGCCGAAAGAGCTGGGCTGGTGTCCCGCATCCTCCCCGCCGAGCAGCTGATGGATGAAACCCTGAAAGCAGCGCAGACCATCGCGGGCTACTCCTTGCCGGTGGCGATGATGATTAAGGAAACCGTCAACCGTGCGTTTGAGTCCTCGCTCAACGAAGGCTTGCTGTTTGAGCGGCGGGTCTTTCATGCCGTCTTCGCGCTGGAAGACCAGAAGGAAGGCATGACCGCCTTTGTCGAAAAACGTAAGCCTGTGTTCAAGAACTGCTGAGGCGCGTCATGTACCAAACATTAGACATCGAACGGCGTGGCCAAGTCGCCACTATCTGGATGAATCGCCCAGCGGTCTTTAACGCTTTTGACCAACAGCTGATTGCCGAACTCGCCACAGCCTGTGCCGCACTGGATGCCGATGACAGCGTGCGCGTGGTGGTGCTGGGTGGGCGCGGCAAGCATTTCTCTGCGGGGGCTGACCTCAATTGGATGCGGCAGGCGGCCAGTGCCAGCCACGAACAGAATCTGGAGGATGCCCGCATCTTCGCCGATATGCTGCGCACCCTTGCGCACATGAGCAAGCCGACCATTGCCCGTGTTCAAGGGGCGGCACTTGGCGGCGGAACGGGGCTGACGGCGGCGTGTGATATGGCCGTGGCGGCCAGCGATGCCGTGTTTTCAACCTCCGAGGTCAAATTTGGCATTATTCCTTCGGCGATTAGCCCCTATGTGCTGCGTGCCATCGGCCCCCGCCATGCCCTGCGCTATTTTCAAAGTGCCGAGCGCATCCATGCCGAGCGTGCTTTGGCGATAGGCTTGGTCAGCGAAGTGGTCGCGCCGGAATTGCTGGATACCTGCCTTGACCAGTTGGTTGAGGCCTTGCTCCAAGGCGGCCCGCTGGCCAAGCAAGCGGCTAAGGACTTGGTCGGTGCCGTGTATGCCCAACCCATCGACGAAAAAATCAGCGAAGAAACCGCCCAGCGCATCGCCTACCAGCGGACGACCGAGGAAGCTAAAGAGGGGTTTTCTGCCTTCTTTGACAAGCGACCACCGGCGTGGCTGGTCTGATGCCCCCCGAATCGAGCCTAGCCATGAACCCCTATTTGAGCCGCTACAACGACCTCCTGCCTGTCATCGCTAAGGATGGGGCGGAAGTGCGTGAACTGATGCCGTCATCACCCCACGGCAATCGCCTGCAAAGCTTGGCCGAAGCGACGCTCTACGGGGGGCAGCGTACCCACCTGCACCGCCATGCAAGCACCGAAGTGGTTTACCACGTCACGGCGGGGCAAGGCACGATGGTGCTGGGCGAGCAGCGTTTTCCGATTA
>CALMOJ010000172.1 GCA_937871815.1 uncultured Neisseriales bacterium | reverse complement strand
ACGCCAAGCCAGATGGGATTTATGTCACCTTTGAAGGCGACAAAGCCCCCGCCGAGCCCCAGCGGTATGACTTGGTGCTGGTGGCCGCTGGCCGCGCGCCCAACGGCAAGCTGATTGATGCCGACAAAGCCGGCGTGGCCATCACCGAGCGCGGTTTTATCGAAGTCGATAAGCAGCAGCGCACCAATGTGCCGCATATTTACGCCATTGGCGACGTGGTTGGCCAGCCTATGCTGGCGCACAAGGCAGTTCACGAGGCGCATGTGGCGGCAGAAAACTGCGCCGGCGGGAAGTCGTACTTTGATGCGCGGGTGATTCCTGGCGTGGCCTACACCGACCCCGAAGTGGCGTGGGTGGGGGTGACTGAAGAAATCGCCAAGCGCGATGGCCTGAAAATCGAGAAAGCTGTGTTTCCGTGGGCGGCTTCGGGGCGGGCGATTGCCAATGGGCGGGACGAGGGCTTTACCAAGCTGATTTTTGATGCCGATACCCACCAAATCATTGGCGGGGCGATGGTGGGGACGCACGCGGGCGACATGCTGGGCGAAATTTGCTTGGCGATTGAGATGGGGTGCGATGCCACCGATATTGGCAAAACCATCCACGCCCACCCTACCCTCGGCGAGTCCATCGGCATGGCCGCCGAAGTGGCACACGGCAGTTGCACTGATTTGCCCCCGCAGCGGAAGAAATAAGCCTATTCCTCTCTGTGGATAAAACAAAACGGCAGGCCCACATAGGCTTGCCGTTTTGTTTGTCTGCTTGCTGTTACTGGGCAGGTTAATCGTCTTTTTGCAGGGCGCGGCGTTCGCGCTCTAGCTGGGCAACATAGCGTTGCACCAAGGTTTGGGCGCGGATTTCCAGCTCTAGAAACTCCGCCCCCACCCGCCGCTGTTCCCCGCCCGTGGCCGTGCGCATCACCAAGTGGTTGCGGATTTTTAGCTCCATGGGCAACACACCGTGTTCGCGCAAATCCAGCTCCGCACGTTTGTAGATCGTGCCAATTTCAAAGCCAGGAATCCGCGCATTCAGCACCAAAGAAATCCCGCCCAAGCTGATGTCGTACACCGGCAGGGTAATGCCGCCGCCGCCTTGGTATTCGTACAGGGTGCAGGTGATGCCTGTGGTAGCAGGGGTTTGGATACGGAAATATTCGCGCCGTTGGAGCTTGGTAATTTCTTTGGGCAGCGGGGCGCAAAATACCGGCATCCCGTCAATTTCGGCTTCGGTCACGGCTTCTAGTGGGAATTGGGTTTTGATGCCGCCTGGTGAGCAGCTAAACACATTGCGCTCGCTAGAGAGCAGTTGTCGGTTGGCTTCGTGGTTGCCGCCTTGCTCAAGGTACATTGAAGCTGTTTTGGCATCTACCGCAATCAGCCGCGTCACAACAAAGCTTTTTCCATGGTTAGAAAAAATTGTAATGGGGTCGCTATGGCTGGCAAGCAGGCGCAGATGGTGAAAAATCTCGCTCGGCACCGTGGTGGTGAACTTGGTATTTTCTTCGCTTTCGCCAGCGGCGGGCTTATTCGTTAGCTCAGTCACAGTGGAAATGCCTTGTTGGTATATAGGTGAGTGCGTGCCGGTGGGCAGATGTGTTAAGCAGCTTATCTTATTTCAGCAGCGCGGCGATGTCATGCGCAAAAATGGCTGCCCCGCTGCCGTAGGGCACGTTGAGCCGAATGTGGCCTTGGCGGTCAAATACATAGCTGCCTGCGCTGTGGTCCATAGTGTAGGGCTTGCCTTGTCCTGCATCGTGTCGTTTATAAAACGCCTGATACTGCTTGGCAACTTTAGCGATGTCTTCGGGGCTGCCGGTCAGTCCGATAAAGCTAGGGTGGAACGCAGGCACATACTGTGCCAACAGGTCGGGGGTGTCGCGGGCGGGGTCTACCGAGATAAACAGCACCTGGACCTGCTTGGCTTTTTCGCCGAGTAGATTCATGGTCGCAGCGAGTTCAGACAGCGTGGTGGGGCAGATGTCGGGACAGTGGGTGTAGCCAAAAAAAACTACGGTCACTTTGCCCTGAAAGTCCGACAAACTGCGGCGCGTGCCGGTGTGGTCGGTTAGGGTAAATGCGCCATTGAGCTTGCTGCCGGTGACATCGCTGGACTGGAAGGTTTCGACAGGTGCGGTTTTTTCGCCAGAGCAGGCAGTGAGTACACTCAGCAGGGCGGCCAGCAACAAGGTAGGAAGAGAGGGGTGCATTTAATCGGCCATGACATTCTGGTTAAAGTAAAGGGAAATTATACCGTTGTCTCACCCGTCCACGGCAGTGCTAGCCACAAAGGGGCGGGTAATGTGCGGCGTAAGCGTGCCAGTGTATCGGCATAGGCCACCGGTTGTGGTGAAAGCTGATTCGCCACCCAGCCCGCCAAGGGCAAGCCCGCAGCGGCAATGGCTTGAGCGGTGAGCAGGGCATGGTTAATACAGCCCAAGCGGATGCCCACCACCAACACCACCGGTAAGCCCAGCTGCTGAGCCAAGTCGCCGATGTCTTGGTGGTCGTTGAGCGGCGTATGCCAGCCCCCCGCACCTTCCACCAGCACGGTATCGGCTTGGGCGGCCAGCGCATCAAACGCGGTGCAAATCCGGTCAAGGTCGATGACCTCCCCCGCTTGCTGGGCGGCCAAGTGTGGCGAAACGGCGGGCGCAAAGCGGTAGAGGTTCATCGCAGCGCGGTCGGTTTGGCCGGTGGCCGCAATCAGCCGCTCCACGTCCTCGTTGACCCACTCGCCGGCGGCATTGCGGGTGCAGCCCGAAGCCACTGGCTTCATGGCACTCACCCGCTGACCGTCTTGCCGCCAGCGGGTGAGCAACTGCACCGCTGCATAGGTTTTGCCGATGTCGGTGTCGGTGCCGGTCAAAAAGTAGTGCTGTCCCAAGCGGCTTAGCCCTTGGCCATCATGCCGCGATGACGGGCAATCTGGGCGCGGACTTGGGTTGGTGCCGTGCCGCCAATGTGGTTGCGTTGCGCCAGCGAGCCTTCTGGGGTCAGCACGGTAAACACATCTGCTTCGACCAAGTCGCTAAATTGGCGCAGCACCTCAAGCGGTAAATCGGCCAAATCGCACCCAGCGGTTTCGGCATGGCGGACGGCTCGCGCCACCACTTCATGGCTATCGCGGAAAGGCACGCCTTTTTTCACCAAGTAATCGGCCAAATCGGTGGCAGTAGCAAATCCCTGCAACACCGCCGCCCGCATGGCTTCGGGTTTGACGGTAATACCGCGCATCATGTCGGCGTAAATCCGCAAGGTATCAATCAGCGTGTCCACCGTATCAAACAGCGGCTCTTTGTCTTCTTGGTTGTCTTTGTTGTAGGCCAGCGGCTGCCCCTTCATTAGGGTGAGCAAGGCGACCAAATGCCCGTTGACCCGACCGGTTTTGCCGCGCACCAGCTCTGGCACATCGGGGTTTTTCTTTTGCGGCATGATGGAGCTGCCGGTGCAGAAGCGGTCAGCAATATCAATAAAGCCGACGCGCGGGCTCATCCACAAAATCAATTCTTCGGACAAGCGGCTGAGGTGGGTCATCACCAGTGCCGCTGCCGCTGTAAATTCGATGGCAAAGTCGCGGTCAGACACGGCATCTAACGAGTTGTGGCACACATCGGCAAAGCCCAGCAGTTGGGCGGTGTAAAAGCGGTCAATCGGGAAGGTCGTACCGGCCAATGCCGCCGCGCCCAAGGGTAGGCGGTTAACCCGTTTGCGGCAGTCCATCATCCGCTCGCTATCGCGGGATAGCATTTCAACGTAAGCCATCACATGGTGGCCAAAGGTCACGGGCTGGGCGACTTGCAGATGGGTAAAGCCGGGCAGCACGGTATCGGCATGGGCTTCGGCCAAGTCCAGCAGGCTGAGTTTAAGCTCGCCGATAAAGCCCACGATACGGTCGATGGCATCGCGCAGATACAAGCGAATATCGGTGGCCACTTGGTCATTGCGGCTGCGGCCGGTGTGCAGGCGTTTGCCCGCATCGCCAATTTTGTCGGTCAGGCGTTTTTCGATGTTCATGTGGACATCTTCCAAATCCACCGACCACGCGAAGTTGTTTTTGCGGATGTCGTTGAGGATGTCGGCCATGCCTGCTTCGATGCTGGCAAAGTCCGCTGCCGACAGCACACCCACATGGGTCAGCATGGCGGCGTGTGCCAAGGAGCCTTGAATATCAAATTCGGCCATCCGGCAGTCAAACGACACCGAGGCGGTATAGGTTTTGACCAGTTCGGAAACCGGCTCGGAGAAGCGTCCTGACCATGCTTTGTTGTCGTTCATACGGTGCTCTTTAATCTGGGTTCGAAATAGGGGGGTGTCCGACTGTGCCGGCTACGGGGTGTTAGTTAGGTGTTAAGCGCGTGATTATATCGGCTGCTCCTTAGCCGGTCAGGGCAATTGCACCACAGCCCGCCCGTTGTCCTCACCGCGCCGCTCACCGCCTACTCGGCACACAGAGCGTTTCGCACGGTACGCCATCGCCGTTGCGGTCTAGCCGCTTGATGCCGCATACCGTCAGGTAATGCCGTGCTTCTTCGCACGAGGTCATTTGCTTGCAGGTTTTTTTGCTGTCGCAGGCGGCGGTAAAAGAGGGGGCAGGCGGGGGGGCGGGGGCTGCCACGGCGGAGGCACGACGCTCGTTCCGATGCCGCCATACCCAAGGCGCGATGGGCGCGCGGGCTGCCCATAGCCCTAAGCCTTCTTGCTTGGCTGTGGCCGCCGCGTGCCGGTAGTGGTCTTCACGCACATAGGGTTCATACGCCCATGCCAGCCCTGCTTCAATCTGTGCCAAGCCCACATCTAACGTACCCAACATCACCTTGGCCACCGTGCGGCCATATTTGTCCGTGGTTTCGGGGTGCAATATTACGTCTTGATTCAGGACGTGTTCAGCCAGTGCTCGTTTGGCCGCTGGACCGAACGGTTGGTTTTTTTCGGGGGCATCAATTTGCGCCAAGCGGGTCTGGATTCGGGTGCGGTCAGCGGTTTTGCAGGTCAGCGTATCGCCATCCGATACCCAGACCACACGGCAGGCGATGTCAGCCGCCCAAGCGGGCAGCGTCAGCCCAAACAGCAGACCGCCCAACAGCCACCCCGCAGGGCGACCGACAGCAGCAGAGAACGGGGAAGAGAAGGGCATGGGTTTTGCTCGGGAGGGTTCTTAAGAACCTATTCAAAGTCGGGTGATCCTGCGTTGAAATTCGCAAAAAACATGCGCATTGACCTCATTTCATCAACTCCGCTTTTTTTGCGAATTTAGCCTTGGCAACCCCTTTGCTGGCTAGGGTATAAATAGGTTCTTACCGCGTGGGATAGTCGGTATACCCCTGCGCGCCACCGCCATAAAAGAGCTGTGGATTCGGGGTATTCAGCGGGGCGTTTTGGGCAAAGCGGGCGACTAAATCGGGGTTGGCAATATACGGACGACCAAACGCCACCGCATCGGCTAGGCCACTGGCCAGCAAGGCCTCTGCCCGTGCCGCATCGTAGCCCCCCGCAAACAGCAACGCCCCATTAAACGCTGCCCGCAGCTTGGGACGCATCTCAGCGGGCAAGGGGGCACCGCCTGCCCAGTCGGGTTCGGCGATGTGCAGATACGCAATCCCCCGTGCCGAAAAAGCCTGCGCCAAATACAGTGCCATCGCTTCGGCTTCGTCATCTTGGATGTCGTTAAACGTGCCGAACGGCGACAGCCGCACGCCCACTTTATCTGCGCCTAGCACCGCAATCACCGCATCCAACACCGCCAAGGGAAAACGCGCCCGATTCACCAAGCTGCCGCCGTAGTCATCGGTGCGCTGGTTGCTGCCGGTCGCCAAAAATTGGTTTAGCAAGTAACCATTGGCCATGTGCAGCTCGACCCCGTCAAAGCCTGCAGCCTGCGCACGGCGGGCAGCGGCAGCGTAGTCCGCCACAATGGCGGGCAATTCGTCGGCAGCAAGGGCGCGGGGCTGGCCGCAGGGCACATTGGCGGGCGTGCCGTCGGTGTTCACCACAAAGCACTGGGCGGCGGCGGTGAGTGCCGAGGGCGCGACCGGTGCGCCGCCTTCGGGTTGCAGCAGGGGATGCGAAATCCGCCCCACATGCCACAGTTGCGCCACCATCCGCCCGCCTGCGGCATGGACGGCGGCGGTGACGGTGGACCAGCCGGCTTGTTGGGCATCGGTGTAGAGACCAGGGGTCCACGCATAGCCTTGACCCTGCGGGGAGACTTGGGTGGCTTCGCTGATAATCAGCCCTGCCGTGGCACGCTGGGCGTAATACTCGGCGTTGAGGACGGTTGGCACGTTGTCTGGCTGCCCCGCACGGGAGCGGGTCAGCGGAGCCATTACCATCCGGTTAGGCAGTGTCAGTGCGCCCAGCTTGAGCGGTGAAAACAGGTGGGGGTGGGACATGGGGAGTCTCCTGATAGAAAGGGGGCGGTGGGACTGCCCCAGTGAAAAGGGTGTGGGTTTTGGCGCGGGGCGGTGAGAGCCTGTTCAAGGTTTTTGTCGGGCTAAGAACCTGTTTACGACCCCGCCACGGGTGGCGAGGGGGTTTCGCTGTGATTCCCCTCCCGTGGAGGCGGGATGGTTGCCTTTGGGTTTCGGGTTTAACGCCGGCAGAGGGGAATAGCAGCAGAGGCTGCCGCGCTACCCGTGGTGCGCCGCCGCCGTGCCCCCTCTTCCCGCGTCAGCGGGAAGCCCTCGCCCCTCACGTTATCGCCCAACTTAGTTACCTAAGTGACTACAATGCCCAGCATCTTCCCTGCAAGGCAAGCGGTATGTCTGAGTCTTTTCACTGTTTTGAACACGCGGTTGATGCCATTGCCGCCAAACATCCTGGTACGCCTCGGCAAGAGGTGATTTTGACGCGGCTGTATTACCACGTCCTGCCGCGCCTTTCCGCGCCGCTGCTGGCCGCCCTCAAACCCTATGGGCTGAACGAAGCCAGTTGGATGAGCTTGCTGGCCTTGTATGCCCAGCCGGACTTCACCCTGAACCCGTGCAAGCTCAGCGAGACCTTGGATTTTTCCCGCACCAATGTGACCCGCGTGGCCGACGAGCTGGAAAAAAACGGCTGGGTGACACGCCAGCCCAGCGCAGAGGATGGCCGCAAAATCGCCCTCTGCCTGACCGCAACCGCCCACGCGCTGATTGCCGAGGTGCTGCCCCAGCTCCGCGACCACCAACGCCAACTGTGGAGCGGGTTTAGCGAGGTCGAAAAAGTCGCGATGGAAGCCTTGCTGCGTAAGCTGCTGACCCAATTAGAAGGCCTGCCCACATGACCGCCGCCGCTGCAGCATCTCCTACGCCACCGATTCCGCCGACCCCACCCACTGCTGCGCCGCCCCGCCGCAAACGGGCTTTGCGCCTGCTGACCCTGCTTCTGCTGGGGCTGGGCGTGGGCTGGGCCCTGTGGTGGGGGCTGGTTTCGCGCCACCACGTTGAAACCGATGATGCCTATGTGGCGGGTGACGTGGTGCAGATCACCCCACAAATCAGCGGCACGGTGACGTTTTTGGCCGCAGACGATACCGAGCGGGTGCAGGCAGGGGCGGTGCTGGTCAAGCTGGATGCCGCCGATGCCCAATTGGCGTATCAACGCGCCGAAACCGAGCTGGCGCAAGCCGCGCAAGAGCACCGCCATTTGGTCGCCACGACCCAGCAACTGGCCGCCGCGCTGGCCGTGCGCCAAGCCGAACTGGCCCGCGCAGAAAACGACCTCCAGCGGCGCGAAGCCCTCGCCAGCACCGATGCCATCGCCAAAGAAGAGCTGCTCCACGCCCGCGCGGCACTGGGGGTGGCGCGTGCCGCCAGCAAAGCCGCCGCCGCACAGTGGCAAGCCAACTTGGCCTTACTCGGCGAGGGGACGTTGACCACCCATCCTGCCGTGGCACGGGCAGCGGCACGGCTGCGCGAAGCCCATCTGGCCTTGTCTCGGGTGACGATACCCGCGCCGGTGTCGGGCTATGTTGCCAAGCGCAGCGTGCAAGTCGGGCAACGGGTGAATGCCGGTGCGCCGTTGATGGCCGTGGTGCCGTTGGATAGCCTGTGGGTGGATGCCAATTTCAAAGAAGTGCAGCTGGCCCCCTTACGCATTGGGCAGCCGGTGGCGTTGACTGCCGATGTGTATGGCAGCAGTGTCCACTACCACGGCAAAGTGGTGGGGCTGGGCGCAGGGACAGGCGGGGCGTTTTCTTTGTTGCCGCCGCAAAATGCGTCGGGTAACTGGGTCAAGGTGGCGCAGCGGGTGCCGGTGCGGATTGCCCTCGACCCCAAAGAGCTGGCCGCGCAACCGCTGCGGGTGGGCTTGTCGATGACCGCCGTGGTGGATACCACTGACCAAAGCGGGGAACAACTGGCACGGACTGCCCGCACCGCGCCGCCGGTCAGCACGGCGGTGTTTGCCCCCGCCGCCGAAGCCGCCCTCGAAGCCCGTATCCAAGCCTTGTTAGCCGCCCCACGCGGCGCGGCGCATTAGCATGGCGGCGGTGCTTCCACTGCCGCCCCTCAGCCCTGCGCGGCTGGTGTGGGTGACCTTGGCCTTGTCCTTGGCGACCTTTATGCAGGTACTGGACACCACCATTGCCAACGTCGCTATTCCGACGATTTCGGGGCACTTTGGCGCATCGACTTCGCAAGGGACGTGGGTGATTACCTCGTTTGGGGTGGCCAACGCCATTGCCGTGCCGATTACCGGCTGGCTGGCTAAACGGGTGGGCGAGGTGCGCTTATTTCTGCTCTCGACGCTTGGCTTTGTGCTGTCGTCTTGGCTGTGTGGCGTGGCATGGAATCTGGAGATGCTGATTGTGTGCCGCGTGCTGCAAGGCGCGTTGGCCGGCCCGATGATTCCGCTGTCCCAAAGCCTGCTGCTGGGCAGCTATCCGCCCGAGCGCAAAGGCATGGCCTTGGCCTTGTGGTCGATAACCGTGATTGTGGCGCCGATTTTTGGCCCGATTTTGGGCGGCTGGATTAGCGACAACGCCTACTGGGGCTGGATTTTTTATATCAACCTGCCGGTGGGTTTGTTTTCAGCGTGGGTGGTGTGGCGGCTGTTGGGGCAGCGCGAATCTGCCTTGGTTTACCGTCCGATAGACCGCATGGGCTTGGTATTGCTGGTGGTGGGCGTGGGGGCTTTGCAGCTGCTGCTGGACCGTGGCAAAGAGCTGGACTGGTTTGCCTCGCCCGAAGTGGTGGTGCTGGCCGTGGTGGCGGGGGTGGCGTTGACTTATCTGGTGGTGTGGGAGCTGACCGATGCCCACCCGATTATTGACCTGTCGCTGTTTCGGCAGCGCAACTTTACCGTTGGCGTGGTCAGCATCAGCATGGGGTATTTGCTGTATTTCGGCACGATTGTGCTGCTGCCGCTGCTGTTCCAAACCCAGCTGGGCTACACCGCCACATGGGCTGGGCTGGCCGCCGCGCCGGTGGGGATTTTGCCGGTGTTGTTGTCGCCGATTATCGGTAAAAACATCCAGCGGCTGGATTTGCGCTGGCTGGTGACGCTGAGTTTTAGCGTGTTTGCCGGCTGCTTTTTTTGGCGGGCGGCCACGTTCACGGTCGATATGGACTTTGCCCATATGGTGTGGCCGCAGTTTGTGCAGGGCGTGGGCTTGGCGTGTTTTTTTATGCCGCTGACTACGCTCACGCTGTCTGGGATGCGCCCCGACCAAATCGCCAGTGCAGCGAGTTTGTCCAACTTTTTGCGCACCTTGTCGGGGTCGGTGGGGGCTTCGGTCACCACGACCTATTGGGAGCGGCGCGAAGCCCTGCACCATGCCGCCCTCACCGAGCACATCACCCCCTATGCCTCGCCCAGCGTGGCGTGGTTTGAGCAACTGGGGACGTTGGGCTTGTCCAGCACCCAGAGCGCGGCGGTGCTGGTGCGCAGCATTACCCAGCAAAGCTATCTGATGGCGGCCAATGATATTTTTTGGCTGTCGGGCGGCTTGTTTGTGCTGCTGATTGGGGTGGTGTGGCAGGCGCGTCCGCCGTTTCGTCCCAGCAGTCTTCCCGCCAGCCCCGCCACCAAGGGACGGGGATAGGGCTGCGTGGTATGCTGGCAGCACGTATAACCAACCCTTTTTAGGAGCACACAACATGGGTCTATTTGATCAAATCTTGAGCAATGTCGGCGATTCTTTGAGCGGGGGCATGGGCGGTATGGTGGGCTCGCTGCTAGAAAACGTCGGCGGCGTGGCGGGTATTGTAGAAAAGCTGAACGCTGCAGGCTTGGGTGATGTGGCGGCAAGCTGGGTGGGTGCGGGCGAAAACCTGCCGATTAACGCCGAGCAAATCCAGTCGCTGCTGAGCGGTGACACCCTGAGCGGTCTGGCCGAGAAGCTGGGCGTAGACCCCGAGCAGGCTTCGGGCATGGTGGCGCAGTATCTGCCTGGCCTAGTTGATTCCCTGACCCCCGATGGCATCGTACCCGAAGGCGGTGCAGACCTCGCCAGCCAAGGCGTGGCCTTGCTGAAGGGCTTCTTCAAGTAAGCCTGTCGTTGCGGTTACGCGGTGTAATAAAACCAGTCGCCCTGTGGGGGTGGCTGGTTTTTTTGTTTAGAGCTGTAGGCGTGTCGCTGTCGGCAAAACCAAGGTGAGTGGCTGGTCTGTCAGGGGGATAAACGCCGACGGCGGAGGGCACTCTTTCTGCCCATCCCCCCTATTTCTTCAGCTTAGGCGGCTGTGCCAATGCCCCGAGCACATGGCTGGCGGCAGCCAAGCCAAAGCCCGCTGTGACACACATCGACGAGCCAAAGCCCGCGCAATTCAGCCCTGCCGCGCCGCCGGTGCCGCTGTCGCAGCTTGCCTCGGGGTAGCGCAGCGGCTCGGTAGAAAACACGCATGCCACGCCAAATTTTTTGCCTGCCTCACGCGGAAAGCCGTAGCGGCGGCGTAGGGTGTAGCGCAGCTTCGAGGCCACGGGGTCTTCGGTGGTGCGCGATAAATCCTCAATCCGAATACGGGTGGGGTCGATTTGCCCGCCTGCGCCGCCGCTGACAATGACCGGCACTTTGGCTTGCTTGCACCACGCCACCAGCGCGGCCTTGGCCACCAAGCTGTCGATGGCATCCACCACATAATCAAAGCGCCCACCGAGCAGTTCAGCCACGTTTTCCGGCTCAACAAAGGCATCGACCAGATGCACCACGAGACGGGGATTGATGTCGCGTAGGCGGGCTTTCAGGGCTTCGATTTTGGCCATGCCGAGGGTGCTGGTCAGGGCTTGCCCTTGCCGGTTGATATTGGAGGGGGCGACGTGGTCTAGGTCTATCAGCGTCAGCGTGCCGATGGCACTCCGCGCCAAGGCCTCTGCCGCCCAAGACCCCACGCCGCCGACCCCCACCACGCAAACATGCGCCGCTTCAAAACGCGCCAAAGCCGGTGCGCCATAGAGCCGTGCCGTGCCGCCAAAGCGGCGGGCGTAGTCGTTATCAGGGGGGGTGGAAGGCGAGGCGGAAGCGGGCGTGGGGGTCATGGCGTGTCTTGGTGGGAAAATGTGGATAACAGGGCAGGGTGGCGTGTTGGGCGGGGCGGCGGTCAGCTCGCTTCGGCTTCAGGCAGCGGCGCGTATTGGCGCAGGCGTTCTTGTCGTGCTTTCCGCTGTGCGCCGTGCCACAACGCCGACACGGTTTTAACGTAATGCTGGGTTTCTTCAAACGGGGGAATGCCTTGGTGACGGTCAACCGCCCCTTCGCCGGCATTGTAGGCGGCCAGTGCCCAGTCTTGTCGCTGCGGATAACGCGCCAGCAAAAAGACCAAGTACCGCGCCCCTGCTTCCAAGTTTTGCTTCACGTCATGGGCGGCATCCAGTCCAA
>CALMOJ010000171.1 GCA_937871815.1 uncultured Neisseriales bacterium | reverse complement strand
AATTTATTGCCCATAGCGAAGCCGAGTTTGTCGAGAAAGGGCTGTACTGGGCGGGTCACCTGACGGAACTGGCCGCGATTCGGGCAGGGCTGCGCCAACGTTGGAACCAGCCTGCGATTGGCCAGCCGGCTGTGGTCGCCGAAGGTGTTGCCACGGCCTTGCGGACGATGTGGCAGGGGTGGTGTACGGATGCCGCTGTGGCGGATGTTGCCGCTGTCGAATAGGGTTTGCTTTACGGGGGAAAGGCAGGGGATGATTCACGCTTCAGAAGCTGCCCACTCCCGCGAATCCCATGACCAAAAAACATACCACGCACGCTAGAAAACGTTCCGCTGCTGCTGAGCCTTCGCCTGCTGAAGTTCAAGCTATTTTTGCTTTGTTAGGAGAAGGGAGCACCCTCGCCGCAGAGCAGCACGCACGCACACTGACCCTATCTTATCCTCGCCACGGTTTAGGCTGGAAGCTGCTGGGCGCACTCTTAACCCAGCAAAATCGCCCCGCAGAAGCCTTGCCGGTCATGCAGCAAGCCGCTGCGTTGTTGCCACACGATGCCGAGGTGCATTGCAATTTAGGCTTGGTGCTGCAAGGGCAGGGCTTGCTGGCATTGGCCGAGCGTCATTTAGACCAAGCAAGGACGTTGCGCCCCAGCCTGAGCGATGTGCACTACAACCTCGGCTTGGTGTACGAAAAGCAAAAGCGATTCGCCGAGGCCGCAGACAGCTACCGCCAGACCATCGCGCTAGAGCCCAGTTATGCCGAGGCGTATTGCAATTTGGGGGCAGCATTGCTGGAGCTGGCGGACTACCGTGCCGCAGAGCAGGCCTTGCGCCAAGCCCTCCAGCTGCACCCTGATTTGGCCGAGGCCTACCATAACCTAGGCAATGTGCTGAGCAAGGTGCAGCGTTGGGAAGAGGCTGAGCACTGTTATCGCCACGCGCTACAGCGGCACCCGACTTATGCAGCGGCCCACAATAACTTGGGCAATGTTTTGGCGGTACAAGGGCGGGTGAGCGAGGCTGAAACCTGCTATCGCCACGCGATTACCGCCCAGCCCGATGATGCGGATGCCTACAACAATTTGGGCAATCGGCTTAAAGATGCAGGACGTTTGGCCGACGCGAATCTGTGCTACCGCCAAGCAGTGAAGCTTGACCCTGAATTTTGGGTGGCGCGACACAATAGTTTGTTTTGCCAGATGTATTCTCATGCGGT
>CALMOJ010000170.1 GCA_937871815.1 uncultured Neisseriales bacterium | reverse complement strand
GCGCTTGCTCGCCGTTGGGCTGTAGTTCGAATTTGAAGGCTTGAAGACGTTCCATGTCGGCCAGTAGATTCTTGGTCTATGACAACAGAAAACGACATTAGACACGGTAGACACTGTGTTTTCATGATGCACGTTCATTTGGTCTTTGTGACTAAGTATCGGCGTGAGGTATTCACCAAGGAAATACTGGATGACCTGCGCCCACTCTTTGCTGGCATCTGTGCGGACTTTGAATCCGAGCTAGTGGCGTTTGACGGCGAAGACGACCATGTTCACTTGTTGGTGAACTATCCGCCAAAAGTGGCCGTTTCCAACTTAGTGAACAGCTCGAATAATCGGGGTCTGTCCCCTATTGTTCTTAACGGGCGTGCGCGGCTTGTGCCAACACCTTCGCCGCCCACTGGTTAAGGCTGGTACCTGCTGCCTGTGCCGCCACCAGTGCAGCGCCATGCACTTCTGGTGGCACACGCAGCATCAGCTTGCCGCTGGCGGGTTTTTCGGCGGGTTTACCAATCTTTGCGCAAGTCTCAATGTAGTCGTCAACGGCCTCTTCAAAGGCGGCACGCAACTCGGGCACGTTGTCGGCGTGGAAGCTCACCATATCGCGAATGCCGAGCAGGCGCCCAACGAAAAGCATATCGCGGTCATCGAATTCGATGCGGGCGGTATAGTCCTTGTAGGTCATGGTGTTTATCATGGTTTGACTCCAATCAGTTCAAGAAAAGCTCTGGCATCTTCGACTTGGTATGGCTTGGCTTCTTTGACAGGATGAGGGCGATGGAAGGTAGCGACAGCAGCCCCCTTGACAAAACGAACGCGCGATCCGCGTCCCTCGATCACGAGACAGCCCACCGCAATCAGCAGCGCTTCGACGCGTAGCCATTCGAGCGTCCCGGTTGTCGGTTTGGCGAAGATGGCTTCGAGTGTTTTTTGGTGCTTGCTGTTCATATTTCGCATGATGGCAATATGCGCAATCGTGTGCAAGCACTATCTGATAGCATAAGCTGCCAAAATCGGCGTTGGTGGGACGGTGCCGTAAACGAAGAAACCCCGCCCCGCTTCTGACGGGATGGGGTTTTAGGGTTTGTTGCGACCCCCGGTACGTTGGGGGCTTAGGGGACTTGGCCAATTAATTGGGGTATCCCCTAATGTTCTGATTTTCATATATGCCTGTAGACCGCCGTTCCATCGGCCTTGCAGACTTAATGGCATTTCATGGTGCTGAATAATTCAGCCTGGCCCCTTTGATTTTATACGCCCCCCCCAACGCAACCCCCCCCGTCGCCTTGTGAGCAACGGGGGGTTGAGTTACTGCACCCTCAATGAACCGAGGGCTAGGGGACGCGCCGGATTAAACGGGGTCTGTCCCCTATCGGGGGCTCGGCGCGGCTTAGCTGTGGTTTGTTTCCGTCAGCGGCACCGAGAGGTCGTAGAGCGTTTCGGGGTCGATGTCGATATTTCCTGCCCACGCCACGGTGCCATTTTCGATAAATGCACCCTGGAAAGCAGAGGTAGACTTGAGCCGATCCCAAGGTTTTTGGTCGATATACGCCGCCATATCGAATTGGCGGCGTTCCCCGTTCTCAAACTGGAGCAGCAGCTTAAAGTCCGGTTTCGCCGTTACATGAACCACATCAAGCAACATCGCCATCCCCTTATTTAAGCGGGTCAATTCGGAAAGGCTCCGTACCTTCTTTGGCCAAGATCCAGTCTGCCAGTAGCTCTTCACGGTGTAGATCCACCCATACTTCGACCATGCGCAGCTGCCGAGTGGGCAATTCACCCGCCAGCACCCTACCATCTTCAATGGCAATGGATGCCCTGTCGTTCTGATAGCGAACGTGAATATGCGGAAGATGATGCTTTTCTTTAATCTCGAAAAACATCGAAATAATGATGCCGTAAAACATGCTAATAGTAGGCATGGACAACACTCCGTACGGGGAAAAAGCAGATTGTAGCGCAGGTCACCCCCCCTGCTTTGTGCACAACGGGGGCATTAAACAGGGTCTGTCCCCTATTGTTCGTATTGTTCGTGATTCCCCGCCGCTAGTGGCCGGTGGGGCTTGGCTTTTATCCCCCTCCTTCCGAAGGGGGGGTGGACGGTGCAGCCGGACGGGGGGGGTTGCTGGCGGCACCGCCAGTGCCAAAATCAGACCCAAAAACCAAAAGTCAAAAGCAACCACCCCACCCCGATGGGGCACCCCTCCTCCGAGAGGAGGGGAGTAAAACCAAACCCCGCTGCTGCCAGCCGTGGCGCGGGAGGCATCGCCGCCGCGCCAACAGACGCAAAACCCCCCGCTGCCTTGTGAGCAACGGGGGGGTTGAGTTACTGCACCCTCAATGAACCGAGGGCTAGGGGACGCGCCGGATTAAACGGGGTCTGTCCCCTATTATTACA
>CALMOJ010000169.1 GCA_937871815.1 uncultured Neisseriales bacterium | reverse complement strand
CCAAAATAGCGGCTGTCAGGGTGGCTAAAGTAAAAGCCACTGACGGCGGCGGTGGGCAGCATGGCGTAGCCTTCGGTCAGACTCATGCCGATAGCGGGGGCATCCAGCAGGGTGAAGAGTTCGCGTTTCACGGTGTGGTCAGGGCAGGCGGGGTAGCCAGGGGCAGGGCGGATGCCTTGGTATTGCTCGTCAATCAGGGCTTGGTCGTCGAGCGCCTCGCCCTCGGCGTAGCCCCAGTGGGTGGTGCGGACTTGTTGGTGCATCCACTCGGCAAAGCCTTCGGCAAAACGGTCGGCCAAGGCTTTGAGCAAGATGGCGGAATAGTCATCGTTGGCGGCTTCAAACTGCGCCACCAAGGGGTCAATGCCCAAGCCCGCCGTCACCGCAAACGCGCCGATATAGTCTTTTACCCCGCTGTCTTTGGGGGCGATAAAGTCGGCCAAAGCCCAGTCGGGTGAGCTGACTTGTCCATCTTTGGCGGTTTTGATCAACTGCTGACGCAGCCCCACCCACGTCATCAGCGGGGCACCGGTTTCAGGGCAATAAATCTCGATGTCTTCCCCGTTGATGCTCTGGGCGGGGAACAAGCCCACCACGCCGCTGGCGGTCAACCAGTGCTCGGACACGATTTTGGCCAGCATGGCTTGGGCATCGACCCACAGCGCACTGGCGGATTCGCCCACCACCTCGTCGGTCAAAATCGCGGGGAAACGACCGGCCAACTCCCAGCTTTGGAAGAACGGGGTCCAGTCGATACACGGGACAATGTCGGCCAGCGCGACGTTCTCAAACCGGCGCACGCCCAACCAACGGGGAACGGGTGGGGTGGTCTGCGTCCAGTCGATGCGGTGACGGTGTTCGCGGGCTTGTTCAAGGGGGAGCAGCTTGGCTTCGCCGCGCCCTTCAAAGATGGCACGGGCTTGGGCGTAATCTGCCGCCACGCTTTGCACAAAGGGGTCGCACAGCGTGTCGGATAGCAGGTTGGAGCACACACCGACGGCACGGCTGGCATCGGCCACATACACCACGGGACCGGTGTAGTGCGGGGCGATTTTGACGGCGGTATGCACGCGGCTGGTGGTGGCACCGCCAATCAGCAGCGGCAAATCAAAGCCCTGACGCTGCATTTCTTTGGCAACATGGCTCATTTCTTCCAGCGACGGGGTAATCAGCCCTGACAAGCCAATAATGTCGGCCTTATGTTCGAGGGCGGCATCGAGAATTTTTTGGCACGGCACCATCACGCCAAGGTCGATCACCTTGTAGTTATTGCAGCGCAACACCACACCAACGATGTTTTTGCCGATGTCGTGGACATCGCCTTTGACCGTCGCCATGATAATCACGCCCTTGGCGGGGGCATCTTGTAGCCCCATGCGGATTTTTTCTTCTTCGATAAACGGCTCAAGGTGCGCCACGGCGGCTTTCATCACCCGCGCCGATTTCACCACCTGCGGCAAAAACATTTTGCCCGCGCCAAACAGGTCGCCCACCACGTTCATGCCGTCCATCAGCGGCCCTTCAATCACATGGATGGGGCGTTCACATTTCAGCCGGACTTCTTCGGTGTCCTCGGTGATATAGGTGGTAATCCCCTTAATCAGGGCGTGCTCTAGCCGTTTTTCCACCGGCTGCTCACGCCACGCCAAATCCTCGCCCTTGGCGGTTTTGGCATCGCCACGGAAGCTCTCGGCCAGCGTAATCAGGGCTTCGGTGACGGCCACATTGTCGTCGCCCTGCATCAACACCACGTCTTCAATACAGCCGCGCAGCACAGGGTCTACTTCGTCGTACAGCTCCAAAGCCCCTGCGTTAACAATCCCCATGGTCATGCCACGCTGAATGGCGTGGTACAGGAAGACGGCGTGAATCGCCTCGCGCACCTTGTTGTTGCCTCGGAAGCTAAACGAGACGTTAGACACCCCGCCAGAAATCTTGGCATGGGGCAGGTTTTGTTTAATCCAGCCCGTGGCCTCGATAAAATCCAGCCCGTAGCGGGCGTGCTCTTCAATGCCGGTGGCGACGGCAAACACGTTGGGGTCAAAGATAATGTCTTCGGGCGGGAAGCCCACTTCGTCCACCAAAATGCGGTAGCTCTTTTCGCAGATTTCCACTTTGCGGGCATAGGTGTCGGCCTGACCGACTTCGTCAAACGCCATCACAATCACGGCGGCACCGTAGCGGCGCACCAACCGCGCTTGCTGCACAAACTTCTCTTTGCCTTCTTTCATCGAGATGGAATTGACGATGCCCTTGCCCTGAATGCACTTGAGGCCGGCTTCAATCACGTCCCATTTCGACGAGTCAATCATGATGGGGACGCGGGCAATATCCGGCTCGGCGGCAATCAGGTTGAGAAAGCGCACCATGGCCGCGTGGGCATCCAGCATCCCTTCGTCCATATTGATGTCGATGACCTGTGCGCCGTTAATCACCTGCTGCCGTGCCACATCCAAAGCGGTGGCATAGTCACCATTCAAAATCAGGCGGGCAAAGGCTTTGGAGCCGGTGACGTTGGTGCGCTCACCGACGTTGACGAACAAATCTTTGTCGCCGATGTTGAACGGCTCCAGCCCCGCCAAGCGGCATTTGGCTTCGATAGCTGGCAAGGCGCGGGGCGGCAGGTCTTTGACCGCGTGGTAAATCGCGGCGATGTGCTCAGGGGTGGTGCCGCAGCAGCCGCCGACAATATTGACCAAGCCAGAAGCCGCCCACTCGCGGATTTGCGGCGCCATGTCGCTGGGGGTGAGGTCGTATTCGCCAAACGCATTGGGCAAACCGGCGTTGGCGTGAACCGACACATAACCGGCAGAAATCCGCGCCAGCTCTTCCACATAGGGGCGGAGCAAATCAGGGCCGAGGGCGCAGTTCAGCCCATAGCTGACCGCATCCGAATGGGACAGGCTGTTATAAAACGCCTCGGTGGTTTGGCCGGTGAGGGTACGCCCCGACTGGTCGGTAATCGTGCCGGAAATCATCATCGGCAAGCGTTCGCGCTCGGGGTGGGTGTCAAAATAGAGATGGACGGCAAACACCGCCGCTTTGGCGTTCAGCGTGTCAAAGATGGTCTCAATCAGCAGCACATCGGCCCCGCCCTTCACCAGCCCGTCGATGGCTTCGGTGTAGCTTTCCACTAGGGCATCGAAGGTCACGTTGCGGTAGCCAGGGTCGTTTACGTCCGGCGAAATCGAGCAGGTGCGGTTGGTCGGCCCCAGCACCCCAGCACAGAAACGCGGCTTGTCAGGATTGGCGGCGGTCATGGCCACGCAGCGGTCTTTTACCAGCTTGGCAGCGGTGTGGTTCATCTCCCACACCAGTGCTTCCATGCCGTAGTCGGCCATGGCAATTGAGGTGGCGTTGAAGGTGTTGGTTTCGATGATGTCGGCACCGGCGTCCAGATACTGCTGGTGAATGCCGCCAATCACGTCGGGGCGGGTGAGCACCAGCAGGTCGTTATTGCCTTTGACATCGCTGGGCCAGTTGGCAAAGCGCGTGCCGCGATAGTCGGCCTCCTGCAGGTGGTGGCGCTGAATCATGGTGCCCATCCCGCCATCCAGAATCAGGATGCGCGAGTCAAGCAGGGAGCGGATGCGTTGGGCGGTCGGTGTGGACATGGCGG
>CALMOJ010000168.1 GCA_937871815.1 uncultured Neisseriales bacterium | reverse complement strand
AAGGCATTTTGGCCTGTTTATGCAGGCAATTTGAACACAATTTGCTGGAAGGAAAGTATCGGTTTACTTCGATATACCCTTTTCCTGCCCGTGCTGCTTTGTATTTCAGGAGTGTTGAAAACATTCCCCAGCCTGCATCGCCAATGGCTTTAGCGAGACAGTGGTTTTTCATCATGCCTTTGACGTGCAAATCCTCGACTGCGATCACTTGGTTTTCGTTCACCAGTCGATTGGATAATTTGTGCAGCCAGTCCTTGCGGGCATTGGCTGTTTTTTCGTGCGCCTTCGCCACCAGCAGACGGGCTTTGTTACGGCTGTTGCTTCCTTTGACTTTGCGTGACAGCTTTTTCTGTTTGCGCTTGAGATTCTTGGTCGCTCTGGCTAAATGCTTGGGGTTGTCGAACTTTGAACCGTCGCTGGTGACAACCAAATGGGTCAGGCCAACGTCGATACCCAGCACTTTGCCGTTCAACGAAACATCGGGTGCAGCAATCCCGTCATCACACAGCAGTGCCGCAAAATACTTGCCGGTGGTGGTGCGGCTGATGGTGACGGTCTTAATCTGACCGACAATTGCGCGATGCACCACGGCCTTCACATGTCCCAACTTCGGCAGAAATACTTTGCAACCCTCAACAATCTTTACGCCTTGCGGGTATTGGATGGTTTGCTTGTCGTGCTTGGATTTGAAATTGGGGTATTTTGCACGGCGCTCAAAGAAATTCACGAAGGCGCGGGACAGATTCAAACTCACCGATTGCAGCACTTGGCTATGCGTTTCGGCCAGCCATTCATGTTCAGCTTTAAGCGGTAATAGTCGCGCATTCAAGGCATATTGTCCTAAGCCTTTCCCCGTGGCTTGATACACCTTTTGCGTTTCGGCCAGACTGTTATTCCAGAACCACCGCGCACAGCCGAACGCCTTAGCAAGTTTCTCTTCTTGCTCTGGCGTAGGGTAGATACGGATTTTGGTGGCGGCTAACATGGGGTTATTGTCAGTTGGGTTAACACTAAAAACAAGGTCAAAGGTACGGCTTATATCCCCCACCTGAAGAAAGGGGATTTACGCCGCTTTTCCGTTAAACACACGGGCAAGCGGTACCAGACCCGCATCAATGCCGTTTTGCGTGCTTACGTCGAGGCCAGCAAGGCACACGCAAAATAAGCGATACGCTGCGGTGCAAGCCAAAGCGGTCACACCGTCCACGGCCTTACCCCGTCCTGAATGACGGGGCGGGGCACAGGACACTGCCCCTAGGGCTGAGGCGGCTTTTCCCAGCGCACTTCTGCGCCCTGCGCTAGCGGAAGGGTCAGTTCGGGTGTTTCGACGGTCCAACCTTGGGGGGATGTGTAGCGGATGCGGATGCGCAATGCGTCGTCATGGACAGAAAGCGCACTGCTCCCTTGAGGAGGTAAGCCCATGCCCATTGCAGGATTTTCTAGCGTCACCCAATACACCCCTTCTTGGTAAGGCGACATCAGCCAAGCAACGGCACCCGTCCACCGCCCGTGATTTTTCCAGACTTTTTTCACCCACATCCGAACAGCAAGCGGCTGCGATTGACCAGCTGCGGCAGCCTGTTGCCATGACTGCATCAGCCCAGCCTTGCCTTCCGCAAGGGGTTGGATGCACTGGCAAGCCGTTTGATACGCAAAGATAACCGTATCCTCGGCAAGCTGGGCGATGCCAGCACGGGTCGTGACCACTTCGGGCGCAGAGCCGCCCAGCAACACCTGCGCTTCGGCAACTTCCTTGCTAAAGCCGCCTTGTGCTTCAGTAAACAAAACGTGCTTTGGCTGGGCAATATGGGTTGTAATCCAACGGTTGACTTGGCCAGAAGTAAGGTCTTTGGCAGGAACGGCGTTCTGTGCCAAGGCAAGCGCAAACAGCACAGCCACACCAATGAGAGACAGCCACCATGAGGGCTCTTGCTTAGTCAGTAAACGGGCAGCAACCACCCAGCCAACAGCCACCACCCAAGCAAAAACAAAGACATAGCGGATACTCCCCCCATCAAACCCTAGGCCTGCAACCGCCAGCATAGGCAAAAGCAACACCCCCAAGATGACACCCAGCACACCGCCGTATCGCCAGCCACCCCGCACCATTACGCCCAGCCAAGCCAAGCCGAATCCTGCACTCAACCAATAGGGATATTTGCTGCCAA